>JAAOXT010000022.1 GCA_018221045.1 Nanobdellota archaeon
CCAGCACGGTTTTTATTTTGCGGGTTTTGAACAAAGCCCTAATCATTTGATAAGGGATTATGAACGCGACCAGTCCACAGGATAACGCGAACCAAAAAGGGTTAAAAAAATAGGATAACAGGGTTAAAGGGTAGAACGCTCTGAACGCGATGGCGCCGAGCAGTAGCGTGCCCCGAGCCTTGTTCTTCCGCCAATAAGCAGGTAGGGTGCGGCCATACCATAACAACTGGTTCTTAACTGATTCAAGGTCTTGTGGCTCGCGATGGTAAACAACGATTTCCGGGAAATATTTTTTCCTGAAGCCGTGCTCGTCAAAACGGCGGGCGATATCTCTGTCCTCGCCGAAACCCATGTCCTCGTCAAAACCGTTGAGCGCTTCGTAAACCTGTTTCTTATAAGCGTTAGGCATGGCTTTCCGAGGATTAAACCAAATCCGTCTCTCCACTTCGTACAATTCGCCGATAAGGTTGGGTTCGAAAGCAATGGTGTTCGTGCACAGCGCGTCAATGTCAAAATCTTCAAACCTTTTCAGGATTAATGCTAACTCGTTTCTTGATAGAATGTTGTCGCCGTCCAGGAAACGAAGTATTGGCGCCCCCGCTTTTTTTACGGCCAGGTTTCGCGCGCGGGCAGGGCTCTTTGGTTTATCCTCAATGATTAGCTTCCAGTGCGAATGCTTGTAATCCTTGATGATTTTTTGGGTTCTGTCAGTGCTCCTGCCGTCAACGAAGATGACTTCAAACTCATCCTTATTCAGCGTCTGGTCTCGCAAAGATTTTAACAAGAAGGGAACGTCTTTTTCCTCGTTTTTTGTAGCTATGATAACACTGATCTTCGGAACTTTTCTTTTCAAAAAACTAAACATGCCTTAACTAATTTGTTTTTCTTTATTTTTTTATGTATTGTTTTAGGTATTCAATGGTTTTTTGCAAGCCATCGTCCAAACTGGTTTTTGGATCCCAATCCAGCACGCTTTTGGCTTTGCTTATGTCTGGCAAGCGTCGTTGCGGGTCGTCGACAGGCAGTTCCTTGTAAATCATGCCAGTTTTTCCGACGAGTTCTTGAATTTTTTCTGCAAGTTCTTTCATGGTTTTTTCTGCAGGGTTGCCTAGGTTGAAAACTTCTCCTGAAATGTTCGGGACAGTCATGACTTTGTGCACTCCGTCGATGAGGTCGTCCACGTAGCAGAAACTCCGGGTTTGCTCTCCGTCGCCAAAAATGGTTAGAGGTTGGTTGTTGAGTGATTGGATGATGAAGTTAGTCACGACTCTTCCGTCGCCTGGCTTCATTCTTGGACCGTAAGTGTTGAAAATCCTGATTATTCTGACTTCTACTTTGTGTTGCCTGTGGTAGGCCATGCACAACGCTTCGCCGAAGCGTTTTGACTCGTCATAGCATGAGCGCGGCCCGATTGGGTTGACGAAACCCCAATAAGTTTCAGGGGTGGGCAGGACTTTCGCGTCACCGTAAGTTTCGCTTGTGCTCGCGAAAACAAGTACTGCCTCGTTTTTTTTGGCGAGTTCTAAAAGGTTGAGGGTTCCGAAACTGTTTGCCATGAGGGTTTCGATGGGGAATTCTTGGTAGTCTGGCGGTGAGGCCCTGCTCGCGAAGTGAAGAATGAAGTCCAGTTTTTCGTCAACACTTATTTTTTTGGTTATGTCCGCGTTTATGAACAAAAAATTTGGGTTGTTTTTTAAGTGTTCAATGTTTTTTTGTCTGCCGCTGCAAAGGTTGTCCATTCCAATGACTCTGTAACCTTTTTTGAGCAGGAAGTCAGTTAGGTTTGAGCCTATGAATCCTGAGCACCCGGTTAGAAGAACTGTTTTCAATCCCATTTTTTTACCATGGCTTCTCTTTCAGCTACGAACTCTTCGAAACTTTTTTTCTCCATCATTTTTCTTTTGGCTTCGAACACGGTTTTCCATTTTCCTATGTCCATGTAATCTCCTTCCAGTTGGACTGCGTAAGCCGTTTCACCGTTTTTAACTGCGTCAGCAATGCTGTCAGTTATCCATATCTCCCCTCTTTTTCCGGGCCCAGTTTTTTCTATGTACTCGAAGATTTTCGGGTCGAAAACGTATACGCCGCAGATCGAGAAATAACCGCCCTCATCATTCAAGTATTCTTTAGCTTCTTCTGGGTCGGGTTTTTCCACGAGTTTCGTGATTTTTCCGTCAGAATCAAATTTTACGATTCCGTAACCAGTAGGGTCTTCAATTTTTTGGACGAGAAGGGTTGCGATGGGTTTTTTTTCCTCATGTTTTTTTATTAAGTCCATTATCTTGTGTTTTGGCTCTATGAAGGAGTCTCCCAGGAGTGTGATGAAAGGTTTTTTAATCCAGTCTTTTGCTTGCAGTATTGCGTGTCCCAGACCTTTTGGTTTCATTTGGTAAAGGTAAGAAATATTGGTGTCGTAAGGCTCCCCGTTTCCAAGGTAGTCCATTATCGCTCCTTTTTGGTGGCCGACGATGACAAACACTTTTTTTATGCCCCCTATTTTAAGACAGTCAATGCCGTGCTCTATGCTTGGCTTGCCCATTAAGGGATAGAGTTCTTTTGGTATGGCTCTTGAAAAAGGGTATAACCTTTTTCCAGAACCCGCTGCAGGGATTAATCCCACGAATTCCATTCAAAAAAAATGGAACTTGTTAAAGCTTTTAAAACTTACTCTTTCATTAAAATTTTATAAAGCCTTTCCGAATAAAATTGTAGGAATGAGTTTTGATTTCTTAGTTAAGAAAGTTGGTAAAGGAGCTTCTCAATTATCTTTAGCAAGGTTCATCTCTTATCTTAGCGCTTTCGTCATATCTGTCTTTATCGCTAGAATGTTGTCCCCTCATGAGTACGGGTTGTTCCAAATAGTTTTCTCGTTGTTCTTGTTGTTTTTCACTCTTTCAGAGTTGGGTATGGGTCAGGCATTGGCTTATTTTGTTCCTAAGTTCAACGCGATAGGTGAGGAAAAAAAGTCTGTTTACCTTGTTAGGTACGCGGTTAAGTGGAGGATTTTATCATCCTTTATTTTTGGAATCGTTTTTTTCTTTTTGTCTGGAATGTTTGCGAGTGTTTACAAGGATGCTTCGGTTAAGGGTTATGTTCAAATCTTTTCTCTTTTCATGGTTTTTTACAGTTTGAGCTTTTTGTTCAACTTTGTTTTTCAAGCGCTTCAGAAGTTTAAGGAGTTTTTGTATAGAGAAGTGATTTTTTCGGTTTCGCGGTTGATGGTGATCGTGTTTTTGTTCGCGGGTTTTGGTTTGACATACGTTTTCATTGGTTATGGGGTTTGTTACGTGATATCCGCGGTTTTCTCGATTTATCTTGTTCTTAAATTGATAAAGATTAGGGAGTGGGAGCCCACTTCCGTGAAGGGTTTTTGGCATTATTCTTTGATCATGACTGTGGGGGTTGTCGCCATGTTTGTGGCGAATTATATTGTGACGCCTGTGCTCGGCTTGTTTGTTCCGCCTGAGCAAGTCAGTTTTTTCAGCATTGCCTGGACCATAAGTTTTGCAGCGATAACGCCTTCCGCAGCAATAATTTCGGCTTTTCTGCCTGTTGTTAGCGAGTTGTCGAGTAAGGGTAGAGAAAAGGAGTTGGCAAAAGTTTTTAGGTGGTTGTCAAAGTTTGTTATTATAACAACTTTTTTTTGGACTGCTTTTGCGTACGCGTCATCAAGGCCAGTGCTGGTAATGGTTTTTTCTGATAAGTACGTGGCGGCTCTTCCTCATGTGGGTTTGTTGCTCATAGCTTTCGGGCTTGACGCAATTTTCTTTATCATGAGTGCTTATTGGGCGGGGATTGGGAAAGCTGGGAGGGCCAACGAGTACATAATAGTCAGGAGTATTTGCGTTGTTCCGTTAGCGTTCGTGATGTCTTATTTTTATGGTTTAAGTGGGGGGGTGCTGGCTTTTTTGATAGCTGTTGTGATAGGTGTTCTCTGGCTTTTCTTCAGGACAAAGGATTATGTTGATTTTGATTATTCTATCCTTTACAAAGCAGGTTTTTCAGCTCTTCTCATGTTGTTCGCAGTTAATTTAGTGACCAAGGGGTTAGGGGTAGGTTTATTCAAGTTAACTGTGATGTTCTTAGTGAGTTTTGTCGTGTTTCACGCGTCTCTTTACGGGTTGAGAACTTTTGACGATTACGACAAGAAATTAGTGGGCTCTTACGTCAAGAAATTGTTAAAGAAAATAAAAATTAAATAACATAACAAAAAAGCTTAAATATGTATTACTGAGTATGATTTTGTCATAATGGAATCAAAGATTAGGATATCAATAACCATTGACGAGGAATTGGCTAAAAGGATTGATTCCACTGTTGATGGTTTGAAGATAAGGAATCGCTCTCACGCCATTGAGTACTTGTTAACCAAATCATTGCTTTCTAATAAGGTCAAGAAAGCTTTCATACTGGCGGGAGGTAAGGGGACGAGACTCAGGCCTTTCACTTACGAGATGCCCAAATCAATGATTCCAGTTCAAGGCAGGCCTTTGCTTGAGCATACCATAATGAATTTGAGAGATCAGGACGTGCGGGAAATCATAATCTCTTTGGGTTATATGGGGGGGAAAATTAAGGAATATTTCGGCAACGGTTCTAAATGGGGTGTTAACATAACTTATGTTGAGGAATCGGAGCCGTTAGGCACTGGCGGCCCGTTATTGTTGGCAAAGCCTTACTTGAACGAGCAGTTCTTAATGATTAACGGGGACAACTTGTTCGACATGGATTTGCAGGACTTGTTCAAGTTTCATTCGAAGAATGGTAACATGGTTACTATCGCGTTGACGACTGTTGCTGACCCTTCAAGTTACGGCGTGGCTGAGATGAAAGGCTCTAAAATCGTTACTTTTATTGAGAAGCCGAAGAAAGGCGAAGCCCCGAGCAATCTTATCAACGCAGGGGTTTACGTCGTCGACCCATCCATTTTTTCAATACTGCCGGAAAAAGGAGCGTTCAAAATCGAGGTCGAAACGTTTCCTAAGATTGCTGAGATGAAAAGACTTGGAGGCTACCACTTTCACGGACAATGGTTTCCAACTGATAACCAGGAAAGGTATGAAGAAGCCATTAAGGGCTGGAACAAAAAGTAAAATCTAATAATGACAATTTTCAGAGCTTACGATATAAGAGGGGTTTACCCGGATGACGTTAACGAAGAAGTTTTCAAGAAGATAGGCAAAGCTTTAGGAACCTTTATTGGAGGAGGAAGGGTTTGCGTTGGAAGGGATGCTAGGGAGTGCTCGCCCAGCCTTTACGCCGCGTTGATTGAAGGATTGCGCGAAACGGGTTGCAGTGTTTACGGCGTGGGAGGGGTTCCGAACGCTGTCTGCTTTTTTTATGGGTATAAGAATAAAATGCCTGGAGCGTTCGTCACTGCTTCTCACAACCCTGTCGGGTGGGGTGGAGTAAAGTTTTTTGACGAGAGAGGAGCCAGTTTTGTTGAACAAAACCAGGAAGTCAAAAAAGTTTATGATTCTCAGTCGTTCAGGCAAGGAAAGGGTGGGTTGACTCATGTTTGGAATGCCGTGCACTTGTACGAGTCTTTCTGGAAGAACAAGCTAAAACCTTTCAGCGGGGAAAAAGTGGTGATAGAGTGTTTCGGAGGAGCCGGAGCTTTCGTGACGCCACAGCTCTTCGAGAACTTGGGTTTGACTGTCGTGCCTTTGAACGCGGAGCCCGACCCCAATTTTTGTGGTCACCGCAGGCCGGAGCCGAAAGGGGAAAACTTGAATGAATTAAAGAAAAGGGTTGTTGAGGAAAACGCTCTGTTCGGCGCGGCTTTTGACGGTGACGCGGACAGAACCGTGTTCGTGGACGATAAAGGAAGGGAACAGCATGGCGGAGTAATGGGTTCGCTGTTCATCAAGCACATACTAAGCGCTAAGCCTGGCGGGAGCGCGGTGGTGACGCTGGACGTTACGAGCAACATGGACGCGGTTGCGGAGAGCGTCGGTGCGGTTCTGCACAGGAGCAGGGTTGGGCACGGTTTCATTACCAAGGCTCACTTGGATAAGGGTTCTTTGTTCGCCTGCGAGTGGAGTAGCCATTACTGGTTTGAGTATTATCCTGCGAGCGAGGGGCC
>JAAOXT010000023.1 GCA_018221045.1 Nanobdellota archaeon
GGTCCAGACCAGGATGCCCAGGAGCACTTCTTTCACCCAGAACGCCAAAGTGAGGAAAGGAAGGGGGACGGAGGAGTTCCGCTGAGAACACAGGAGGACCTCATAAGAATCTACGAGGCGTCCCGTTACGGGAATCATCCATTACTCAGATGTTATGCTGGAACAAACGATTTAACCAAGATGGCTAAAATGTATGTTGATACAATAAAAAATGCGTGGTGCGCGATTCCTTTGACATGGTATAGTGTGTTGGACGGAAGAAGTGAGAGGTTGTTGCTGGAGGCTATTCGAGAGAATCAGGGTCTGATGAGCTGGCATGCTGAAAGAGGAATCCCTGTAGAAGTGAATGAATCACATCAATGGAGTTTAAGAAGAGCGCCTGACACGATAGCTGTTGCTATGGCGTACATAGCTGCTTACAACGCCAAGAATATGGGGGTTAAGGATTATGTATCGCAGTACATGTTCAACACGCCTGGTGAAACTTCTCCAACGATGGACTTGGGAAAGATGTTGGCGAAGATTGAAATGATAGAGTCATTGCATGATGAGAGTTTCAGGAGCTATAGACAAGTCAGGAGCGGTCTCCTAAGTTTTCCTACCGACCCGTCTATGGCTAAGGGCCAACTCATAACGTCAGTTACCCTCGCAATGAATATCGATCCACACATCGTTCATGTTGTGGCATCCTGTGAAGGTGAACAAATAGCCAGACATAAGGAGGTAATAGAAAGTTGCAAGATGGTCCAGCAAGTCGTGAAGAACTATGAAATGGGTTTTCCCGATATGACTTTGGACAGGCACGTCCAAACAAGAAAGCAGGAGCTGATTAAAGAGGCAGGGATACTGATTGATGCCATTAAGTCTCTTGACACTTCCAAAGATTCACTGGTGGACGCGGGAACCTTGACCAGGGCAGTTGAGATGGGTCTCCTAGACGCTCCAGATCTTGAAGGTAACAAATATGCGAGAGGAGGGATAAGTATCGAGATGATAGATGGGGCATGTTATGCGGTGGATCCCAAAACCGGAGAGAAGCTGGATGAGGAAAGCAGAGCCAAACATATTTTGGAGAGTTACAATGTCTGATAAACCAAAGTTTGCAGTTTTGGGTGCAGGTCATGGTGGAAGAGCGATGGCAGCTTACTTGGCGGTAATGGGTTGCGACGTGAATCTTTACAATCGAACTAAGGAGAACATTCGCAACATACAACAAGCTGGCGGGATACGCTTAACGTACACGCAAGACTTGAAAGATGAAATATTTCCTGGAGGAGTTGATGATTTAGAAATTCGGGTGAAGCGTGAGCGTTCATTATCTCCAAAAAATAAGCAAGTAATTGAGGAAGATGTTGAAAGCGTTTTCGGAGAACTTAACACGATTTCTTCAGACATTGAAAAAGTCCTAAAAGACAGGGAAGTAATAATGGTTACTGTACCAGCTAACGCGCATAAGTTCATAGCGAAGCTGTCCGCTCCTTACTTGAAGGATGAACAATTTGTCCTGTTAAACCCGGGAAGATGTTTTGGAGCCGTGGAATTTTACAAGACTGTGAGCGAGCACTACAAAGGTAAACCCCCAGAATGTGTGATAGGGGAGGCCCAGTCACTGATTTACGCCTGCAGGTACACTCATGAAAAACCTCGCGAAGTTAGAATACTTGGGGTGAAGGAAGGTGTTGACGTTGCTTCCATACCCTCGAATAGAATTGATGATTTAGTGAATCTAATTGAAGGCTTTTACCCCCAGTTCAGTCCAGCTGATAACGTTTTAGAAACAAGCTTGGATAATGTGGGTGGAGTGTTTCACGTTCCCATCATGATTCTTAATGCTGTCAAAATAGATGGGGGGCATAATTTCGAGTTTTACAAAGATGGTGTGACAGAATCAACGGGAAAAGCTATGGAAGAGGTTGATTGGGAAAGGCTGAAAGTTGCGAGAGCAATGGGTGTTAAAGGAGTTTCAGCTAGGAAGTGGTTGCACCAAAAGTACGGGTCTGTTGGCGTGGACTTGCATGAAGCAATTCAAAACACTTACACGTACGAAGGTATTTACAGTCCTAAAAGTCTTAACTACAGGTATCTTTTGGAGGACGTTCCGACAGGATTGGTTCCTCTGTCTTCTCTTGGAAAAAAGTTAGATGTTTCCACCTCAACTATTGACGCGTTCATTCACTTTTCCACATTAATGTTGGAGGAGCATTTTGACGTGGACTTCTTTAAAAATGGGAGGACAATGGAGAATTTAGGATTCAAGGACAAAAGTGTTGAAGAGATAAAAGAATTTTGTGAAATAGGTCACATAAAACCCAAATGAATGCAGGAAAGTGCGATAAGTAGCGTGATACCAAAATCATCTGCTGGGAAGTTCTAAACCTTTCTTTTTTTTGTGAAAAATAAATTGTTTAGACTAAAAGATTAGAAAATGATAAAAAAGGGTTTGACATTCTTAAAACTTGGAATGAATGATTTGGAGAAGAGGGTAATTGGTTTTGCTCAAACGTTTTACGCGTCCAGCCATCATGGGTGGGACCACGTCCTCCGGGTCAGGAACCTTGCCTTGCACATCGGCGCGGAGGAAGGGGCGGACCTTGAGGCTCTGGAAATCGTTGCGTACCTGCATGACGTGATGAGAAACCAGGAAATGGAGAATAAAGGAGGTTTCTGCCACGCTGAAAAGGGCGCGGAAATAGCGGACAGGTTCCTTAAAAGCATTGGATACGAAAAGAGGGAGGAAGTGGTTCACTGCATCAAGACGCACAGGTTTCACGGAGAAAACATTCCAGAAACCCTTGAAGCCAAAGTTTTCTACGACGCAGATAAGCTGGACAGCATTGGCGCTATAGGCATTGCCCGTACTTACAGTTATAACGGGGAAAAAGGAAGCCCGGTGTTCGCTGAAGTTCCTGACAATTATATTCCTCAAGGAAATACCCGTTACCATCCAGAACACACCGCGGTGCACGAATACGTTTGCAAGCTAAGCAAGGTGAAAGACAAAATGCTGACTGACACGGGCAGGGAAATCGCTGAACAAAGACACGCGTTCATGCAAGAATTCTTCAAAAGATTAGAAGCAGAGGTTAGAGGCGAGTTATGAGACTATTAACTGGGAGGGAAGAAAGTGAAGCACTAAAATGGCTGGAAGAAGCTAGGCTGGTTGGTCTCGCCTCCACTTGTCACCGTTCAAAATGCGGGTCCATAATAGTTAAGAACAATGAAATAATTGGTGCAGGTTATAACTCTCCTCCAAGAGACGAAAAACTCAAAAAATGCTTCAAAGATGAAATACCAGTCAATTTTAAGTCGGACAGGACTTGTTGCGTTCATGCAGAGCAAAGGGCTGTGATGGACGCGCTCAAAAAGAATCCTGATAAGATTGTTGGTTCTGCAATATACTTCGCGCGCTTGGAAGAGAAGGGAAGGATTAAGAAGTCGGGCAGGCCTTACTGCACTATATGTAGTAAGATGGTGTTAGACGCTGGCATCGCAGAATTCGTTTTATGGCACGAAAAAGAGGTTTGGGAAAGAGAAGGAATCTATGTTTACGATACAAGAGAGTACAATGACTTGTCATTCCAATACCTAGAAGGGGTATAAAATGCTTTGTTCCCGACCTGTCTCGAAGTCATAATTGTTCACCAAAATTTTTGAATCAAGACTTCTAGCATAAGTGGCTGCACACACCTTTTTTTTAACACTATTTTTTAACTGTTCAGGAATTCTTTCCCTACCCCAAACGAACAAGTTCCTTCGACCATTTTCAGGAAGTTCTTTAGGCAGTTTTTTTATCGCGGTTTTTTCAGCGTACTCTATCCGTTTTCTAAAAAAGCGCTTCACTTTCATATCATATCCCTTGGAAAGAATTTTTTCATAACAAAGAGGTTTGGTGAGCTTGATGTGAGGATTAACTTTACGGGTCTTGAAGCCTGATTCAAGGATAACGGCTCCAACTTTTGACTCCAAATCGCTTTCCAATGATTTCGTGTAAGCAACGAGTAAAGGCCAGTCCTTTTTGTGAAGCTTGACAAAACAACCAAGAAAATCCTTTGTATCCACAGACCTTTCTTGATTAAGGCAATGCTTAATCAATTCTATGCGGGGATTAGACTTGTATTCAGGATTCATAACACTTCTTCAAAAAAACGTTTTTTTTTAAGTGTTCCGATTTTGAAAACATTTTTTAACACCAAACACTTTCTTAAAAAGCCATGAACTGGAAATTACTCATAAAAGATGATGCCAGGCATCTCATTAACCTGGACACGCTCAAATCAGACTTAGGAACAAGTCACGGCGTGATAAAGAAAGAAGAGGTTCTAAAAGCCGCGCCGGGCGAAGAAATCAAAACCCACATAGGAAAAAAGTTTAGGATAATTGAACCATGTTTTAACGATTTGTTCAGGAAAATGAAGCGCGGACCCCAAATAATCACTTTAAAGGACGCGGCATTCATCTCGGCTATGGCGGGAGTCAAACAAAACACTAGAATCCTGGACGCGGGAGCTGGCTCAGGACTCCTGACAGGCTATCTCGCAATGCAAGGAGCCAAAGTGGATTCTTACGACGTCAGAGAAGATTTTCTGAAAATCGCTGAGTACAACGCACGACTCTTTGGGGTAAGCGAAAACATTACTTTTCATAAACAGGACGTGTACAAAAAGATTAGTGCAGAAGACTACTACGATGTCATCACTCTGGACGTTCCTGAACCATGGAAAGCGCTGAAACAAGCTGAAAAAGCGCTGAAACACGGGGGCCGACTGGTCGCTTACGTTCCAACGATAAAACAAGTAATAACGTACTGTGAAGACGTTGACAAAAAAAAGTTCTTGCATTACGATAAGACTGTTGAAATTCTTGAAAGAGGTTGGAAGGTCACTGAAAAAAGTGTTCGACCTAACACGCGAATGCTCGGGCACACAGGATTCATAGTACTCGCAAGAAAATATTAGCGGAAATACTGGCCAACTACAATAAACGATTTAAAACAAACAAAGCTTTTTCTATCAACATAAAAATGATTGAAGAAGAAACAAAAAAGGTTGAGGAAATAATTGAGAAAGACGATTCCGAAAAAACTATTGATAACCTGCCAGGAGTGGGCGAAAAAATCGCTGAAAAACTCAGGAACGCTGGTTACACCGATTTAATGGCGATAGCCGTGACCCCGCAATCAATCCTGATGGAAGAAACCAATCTTGGGGACACAACGTGCAGAAAAATAATTCAAGCATCGCGCAAAGAACTGAAGATGGGTTTCATGAGCGGGGCTGAACTCCAAAAAAAGCGTTTAGAAGTTGGTAAGATAACTTTCACGTCAGAAAACCTCAACAAATTATTGGGCGGAGGAGCTGAAACACAAGCAATCACCGAATTCTACGGAGGGTTCGGTTCAGGAAAAACCCAAATCGGGTTACAACTTGCCGTGAACGTCCAACTGCCCAAAAGCAAAGGAGGGTTAAACGGGTGCGCAGTCTTCATAGATACTGAAAACACTTTCAGGCCGAAAAGAATTGAAATGATGGCCGAAGCAGCGGGACTGAACCCAAAAAAAGTTTTGGAAAACATAAAGATTGCCCGCGCGTTCTCATCAGACCATCAAATGCTCCTAACAGAAAAGATTCCTGAACTAATAAAATCGGGTTTCAACGTCAAACTGGTCGTGATTGACTCCCTCATGGGATTGTTCCGAGCAGAGTACATTGGTAGAGGAACCTTGGCGGCTAGACAGCAAAAACTGAATCGCTACCTGCACCAGCTTCAAAGGCTAACTGATAGGTTTAACCTAGCTGTTTACATCACGAATCAAGTCATGTCTAAACCAGACATTTTTTTCGGCGACCCGACGCAAGCAATAGGAGGGCACATCTTAGCACACGCCAGCACTTTTCGCGTCTACCTGCGCAAAAGCAAAGGCGAGAGAAGGGTTGCGAAAATGGTTGACAGCCCCTGCCTACCAGAAGGGGAAGCAGTGTTCCACGTCACGGACCAAGGAATTCAAGACGGAGAATAAAAAACAAAACTAAGGTCTTTCAATTATAACTTCTTCTAAAATGCTGTATAACTCCGACAGGTTTTTAATTCTGTCAAAATCTTTTCCAAGAATAATCATTAAAGGATTAACTTCTTCAAACAAAAAGTGAATTCTTCCATTTAGTTCCATTATTTCTCTTTCGAAATCACTGAGCGAGAAAGGAACTGGATAAGGTTTGTCCTCTTCTTTTAGAAACGTATGACTTCCGAAACCGTAAGTGGTTAAAACAAAATTGACAATTCCTTCATCTTTCTCTTCAACAGTGAGGAAGGTCTCATCATCGATTAAAGGATTGAAAACGCAATTAGGGCTTCCATTATGCATGAACGTTCTGGAACTCTCTCCTTTTATCTCTTGAAATATCAGACAGTTCATCAGGACGAAACTTTTTTCGTCTAAAGGATTTTCTTTTTTTCTTAAATCCTGCCATAAGTCATCAACATTTTTAAGAGCTGGACTGTAAGTCGCGATGGTTTTATACACTGCTTTAAAAGAGGTTTGGAAAAGCGAACCACTGCAAGAACTTGGAAGTTTAACTGTTTCATAATCTTCCAAAGAATCTTTAATGCTTTTCATCGCTAGAAATGTTCTCCATGAACTAAAGTCTCTTTCAAACCGAGAGTACTTTTCAACCCTTTCCATTGACCAGTTCAAAAATTTTGCAGGTTTTAAGAGTTGCGAATTTTTATAAAAAAAGGAATTCTATTTTTAAGACATGATTTCATTTATTATTCCCGCGTTCAACGAGGAAAAAAGGATTGGAAAAACCATTAAAAGCATCAGGAAAAAGTTCTCGGACTCAGAAATAATAGTTGTGGACGACGACTCCTGCGACAAGACTCGCGGGATCGCTGAAGAAGAGGGGGCGCTCGTAATCCACAATCAAGAAAACCTTGGTTTCACGAAATCCGTTAAGAGAGGGGTTGAAGCGAGCAAAGGAGAAATCCTTGTAAAAATCGATGCTGACGGCGAAATACCTCTGAAATACTTTGAAAAAGCAATCAAGAAGATAAGGGGTTTTGACGTGGTGATTGGTAAGAAAGAAAGGTTTCACAGGCCGAGCGAGAAAATCGTTTCTTTCCTCTCCAGTTTTTTTACGGGCCTGCCTTTCGGTGCTGACATGTTTCCCGGCTTAATCGTTTTTAAGAGAAGTGTTTATGAAGGGATAGGTTTTGACGAGTGGAACTCGTGGCTTCTCGGATTCCTGTACAAAGCAGTGAAGAAAGGTTACAAGGTTGGTTTGATTCCAATCACTTTCAACCAAAGACTTGACTCAAAGGTGGGGTATGGTTGGAGAACTGATTTGAAATTGTTGCGAGCAGGATTAAGAGCTTTCATTCACGGTTTCGTCCTACAAAAAAAATGAAAAAGCCGATTAAGTTTTTAATAATTTTCCTCGTTTTTATTCTATTTTGGCAAGGTTACAAAAACAAAGAGGGTCTACTCGATTTTATTAATAAATTGGATAATAGAATTAATGAATTCATATTTACCGAAGAGAATCTGAACAAGATAGAAGGTGTGCTAATTGAAACAAAAGATTATGTTACTGGGAAGCCAGAAATAAATATTTCTGAATTAGAGTGGAGAATTCATGAATTGGTTAATGTTAGAAGAGAAGAACAGGGTTTAAGAAGTTTACAATATGACTTCGAACTTGTGGAGATCGCTAAAAATCATAGTAAAGATATGGTGAATAACGGGTTTTTCGATCACGTTTCTTTAAATGGTGAAAGCCCGTCGGACAGGGCTAAAAAAGCAGGATACACTTGCTACAAAAATTACGGAACCTATTTTACTGAAGGCATTGCCGAAAACATTTTTCAAAATAATCTTTACACTTCAGTAACTTACCTTAACGGGATACCTGTTTATGATTGGAACTCTCTAGAAGATCTAGCTTATTCAACTGTTCAAGGATGGATGGATAGTTCAGGGCATAGGCAAAACATCTTAAACCAAGATTATGAGAAAGAAGGAATCGGGGTTGTAATTTCCTCTAATAATGAATTGTTAATAACCCAAAACTTTTGTTGATTCTAAAATTCAGCGGTTTCGAGTTCTATCTATACCCCAAGGTTGGGATGGGGTCGCCGGGATTTGAACCCGGATGAGCAGGTATCTTCAATTAATGATCTCGCTCCAAAATCCTCGTCATCCCCGTTACCAGGTCGGTTATTTATCAGCAATAATTTCACCTCGAAGATTTATCAAACTTCGTTAGGCGTTTTGGAGCCTGCCAGGTTGCCAAGTTACCTCACAACCCCGTTTCTCAATGCTAACTAATCCTTATTGTTAGTTTTTAAAGTTTATTCAAAAAAAAGAATTAGTCTCGAACCCTTTTCCTGTTAACTTTTTTCGCAGTGAAACTCTGCTTCTTCAGTTTAGGGCTCTTGCCATAACTGCATGAAGCGCAAACCTTTTTTCTCCTATGATAAGAGTGTTTACCGCAACGCCTGCACCTCATGTGCGAGGTTCCTTTAGCCCTCTTACCTTTACTAGGAGTTCCTTTCGTCATTTTTAATCACTGTTTGGCGATATCAGAATTATCGTATCTCCACGAATGAACAAAGTGTTCAATTTTCTTTTAACTTCTCCGTTAACGAGTTCTTCAGCGTCTTCGAGAACAACGTTGATGTGGATGTCGAAAGCTTTTAACACTCCGACAAGTTGTCTTCCGTTTTTGAGTTCAAGAAGAACTCTTTTGTTCTTGGCGTTATTCAACGCGTCTAAAGGTCTTTCCATAATCATTTGCTTCACCTAATAAAAAATACAGTAAAGGTATCTTTTTAGCAAACTTTTTAAACTCAAGGTTTTTAAACCTATCGATACTTTAGGAGCGTTAGAAATGACTTTATGGCAAGGAAAAAGCAAAAGAAAGAAAACTGGTGGGCGTTACCATTCCTTAAGAGATAAGAAGAGAAGGGAGATGGGCGGTCAACCACTGCACACGACCATGGGTGAGAAACAGTTGAAGAAAATAAGTGGGAGGGGCAGCACGCAAAAACTGAAGTTGGCCAAAACAAGTTACGCTAACGTTCTTGACCCGAAAACCAAGAAGTACAAGAAGGCTAAGATAAAAAGTGTTGCGACCAACACCGCGAACAGGCACTTCGTTAGGATGGGAGTCATCACTAAGGGCGCGGTCATCGAAACTGATGCGGGAAACGCGAGGGTGACGAGCAGGCCAAGCCAAGACGGCACGGTCAACGCGATTCTAGAAAAATAAGAAATAAATATTTGTTCTGAAACGTTTATGACAGGATTAACAGACAAGAACAACTCACGAAGAACAAGGGCTCGCTGGCTTGGAAGCAAGCGTTCCAAGTGTTCAACGAGGATCCCGACCACTTTTACAGGAATTACAACCAAAGACAGCTTGTAGAAAGTACGTTCGGAAGCATAAAACGATGTTGGGGAGGCACTATAAGATCCAGAAATTTCTCAGGACAAAAGAACGAGGTCTTACTAAAGATTATTTGTCATAATCTCTGTATCATAAACCTCTACCTAACCAAAAAAGACGACAAGAAAGACGATAAAAAAAGTCTTGATTAGGCGATCAATTGTTTCTGGATGAAGTATTGGAAACAAGAAAGGAGTGCAAATGCCGACCAATCCGCTTTATTACGTAGCTCATAAAGTTCTATTAAAGTTATAGAATCTGTCTCAGATTCACTTAAAAAAATTTTTATTTCTGTTCCGTTTGCCCGAAGTTTAAAATCTAGATGAGAAAAAGCGTTTCTTACGCGAGTATTTATGTCACTAAAAAAAGTTATGTCCAAACCTTCAGTTTTTAACTTATTTCTTCAGGCTCCTAAACCCATTGGTTCATTATTAGACTCCCTAAAACTAGCTAGATTTAAAATTTTTTTTAAAAGATGATATATAATTTCACAAAGACTTGAATAAAATATGCCTAATATGGTCACGTACTGAACTGTTGAAATAACTAATTTGTTCCCTTTGTCATCTCGAAACTCAATCTCTGTTTTAGGTTTTTCCCCTTCTTCCTTTTTCCTGTTTAGAATTACATTTGTTAAAGAAATATGTAGTTTTTTTATTGATTCAAAGTTAATAAAAACATTCTCAATTTCTTTTTCGATTTCTTTAAGTTCGTCTTTTGAAGTGATAAAAAGTGACCTATTTTCAAGATCTATGAATAAATCAATTAATGCATTACCTTTTGTTCTTATGTAATCCGCAGCATTTTCGTTAAGCCTATCAGGATATCTCTTTATTGCTATTTCAAAGACCCTAAGGAATTCTCCCTTATTTATCATAAAAAAGTACGTTGAATCTGGTCTTTAAAGCGTTTATGGTAATTGATTTTGTGCGCAATTCTGTTTCTTGGGCACAAAAGAGGTATTTTATGCCCAAAGCCCCAAAAATAGAAAGGTTTATAAATGATTTAGTTGGTTCATTTATAAGCTTTATTGTTGCTCGGTGGTTGCATTGACAAAAACAAATTCTAAAACTAAAAAAAAATCTAAACAACCTATTAGTGAAACCCCTTCCCAAACCAAAAAACAATTTGTGTGCCCTGAATGCGGTCACACCAACCCCATATGGAGAAGCTCCCGAGGAGAAGTAATGTGCAAAAACTGCGGGTACATACTGGAAGACAAAATGATTGACTTCGGCCAAGAATGGAGAGAATTCGACCACGGCCAAACAGCGTCCCGAAGAAGAGTCGGAATGCCCTTAACGTTCACGAAACACGACAAAGGACTATCAACCCAAGTCGGACAACTAAAAGACATTTACAGCCTCCCAACCAAGGCCAGAAGAAAATTCATCCGCCTAGTAAAATGGCAGACCAGGATATCAACAGCCATAGAAAGAAACCTCAAATTCGCGCTAGCAGAGCTCAGAAGAGTAGCGTCCTACCTGCACATACCCCCCATAGTGGAGGAAAGAGCTGCCCGAACGTACCGGATGGCAGCTGAACGCGGGCTCGTCAGAGGGCGCTCAATGGAAAGCGTCGTCGCAGGAGTATTATACGCGGCCTGCAGAAAATACACGATTCCAAAAACCTTAGACGAGATAGCATCAGCATTCCCATTAGACAAAAAAGAAGTTGGAAAAACTTACAGATTCATTTGCAGAGAACTCGGGATAAGAATTCTGCCAACAAACCCGTTAGACTATGTTTACAGGTTCTCCTCAGAACTAAACCTCGCTCCAAAAACCCAGTCCAAAGCCATTGAAATAATCAAGGCAGCTCAAGAAAAAGAAATCACCAGCGGAAAAGGGCCAACAGGAATCGCGGCAGCAGCGCTTTACGTGGCAGCCCTTTTGAGCGGGGACAAGCGAACACAAAGAGAAGTGGCTGACGTGGCTAGGGTAACAGAAGTCACTATCAGGAACAGGTACAAAGAACTAATAGAAAAACTAGACTTTGAGGACGAAGACTTCATGATAGAAGGAATGGAAAAGAAAAGCGGTTAAGACTTCTTCACCATTTTTGTTAAATCATTCAAAGAAGCGTTAGTCCTAATTCCTTGAGACGAAAAATGGGTTTTTGAGCACTCAAAACCTTTCTCCCTCAATTTCTTCATCACGACACAAGTTTTTGGGATTTCACGCTTAACAAGCCTGCAAACCCCGGGCAAATGAAAATAACAAGAGTCTGGAACGCTTGATTCCTCGCTCACCAATTCAAAAAGAGGGTCATCCCAACCCTTTTTTTTGGCTATGTCATAAACTTTTTTAGCAATTTTCTTATCCCACAAAGAACCCGTCCATAAAGGACCAGCTCCCTGCATGAAACCAGTGTTTTCTAACAGTTTGTTCGCCCTGCCCGCACCCTTCTTACAGTGAAAGAACACGCGATAATGATCCTCCAAGTCAACCGAGTAAATCGGGGTTAAAGCTTTGTCCTGCCGCGCCCCTTGAACAACGATTTGCTTGATGAGAATTCTTAAACCTAACTCTTTCTCGCTGGGCGAGCGAACAGGTTTCGAAAAATAAGCTCTAAAACACTTTTTAGGGTACCTGCCGACCAGCGAGGACTTGTCGAACGTGGATAAACCTAACAGGCCGTGATTGCTCAAAAACTTGATGCTCGCGTCAATAAAGGGCAGGCACGAGCCGAAAGAGTCCACGTCAACGTAGCTAAAACCTTTTTTGTGCGTGAAAAGAAACTCGTTAGCGTCCTGGCAGTGAACACTTGTCTCGCAAGAAACCTTATTGTCCTCCAAGTTTCTTTTGATTTGCTTCACGCTAGTCTTCCTAATATCATTGAAGAAAACTTTTTTCGGCGAGCACTCCTTGCAAACCCTTATCCCCCGAACACCTGTCGCGGCCAGCAAGTCGCACATAGTGAAACCCTTCCACTCAAGGGATTCGAGCAAGAGCACGGTTAAGTCACGGTCAACGACTCGTTTCGGGTTGTAAAATAACGAGTTCTTGGAGCTGAGCTTACCAATTTCCGGAACTTTTAATCTTATTCCACGCTCTTCGACCAATTTCATAAGAAGAAATAAAAAAAATTTATTCTATTTTTACTAGAGTTCCTATTGACTGTCCGGGCATGCCTTTGTCGAACAGCGCTCTAAAAACCCCGTTAGCGCCGTGAACTCTCGTTACTTCGCCTTTAACGATTTTTCCTTTAGTGTTTGTCCAACCAACTTTTTTTCCAACCAGTTTTTCAGCTTTTTCCCGCGAGTCCACTCCATCCATTCTTAATAACATCTGATTTTTGTACTGGGTGTGTCTTCCCCGCCTGTACGAAACAATTTTTGCATTCATTTTATCGGTGCCAAATCCTTGTGGATTTGCTCTTCTTTAACTTCATTGAACATTTTTATTCTTTGCGAAGCGGCCAAGCCGTCCCGCCTAAGCATAAATTCTTTTCTTCTTCTCTCCTCAACACTTTCATATAAAAAAGTTTCTCCTTTCTTTTTTCTTAAATCCTTTAATAATTTATTCATTTTTTTAGAGAAACTCTTAGCTTTTTTTGTTAGAGCGTCAAGTTCTCTTCCACTAACTTTTTTTAACTCCTTGTGCTCAATGTCCTTCCAAGTATTGACCAGTTCAGTGATGACTTCAACATCCTCTTTATTAACCTTTTTATGCTCTTTCCATAAGAACTCTCTGACAAAAGTAGGGGTCTCCTTAGGAGAAGTCGTCCTGTAACCCATCTCCATCAAAACCGCTTGCGCAGCGGAAACGCTTGACAAGTAAACATTGTAAACCAGTTTGTGCGTTAAAGTTTCTTCGTTTATTTTCAGCAGGTCAAGAGCGTTCATCATGAGACTGTCCACGGCTTCCTTGGAAGGCTTCATTATACCTCTTTTCATAAGCAATTGTAAAGGTAAGAAGAATCCTGTGTCGTAAACCACTACTCCGTCGCGAATAACGTTATGCAACACGGGGTTCCCTTTTATCACGTAAGTCCAGAACTCTGTTAAAAGATAAGGTTGAGGGTGAATGGATTTTTCAATAGGATAAGCTATTTCAATCAGTTTTTGGAACAATTTTTCCTTTAACTGCGCAGAAGTCATTCTTTGAACGTCAGTGTCGTCAACAATTATCGCTGTGTCAATGTCACTGCTTTTCTTTAAACCCGTCTTGGTTTTCTTGGAGCCCCACACCACAACTGCTTTAATGTATCTGCCGAATTTGCCGACAATAGCTTTAGCGTATTCTTGAACTTTCCTCGCGTCAGCTTTGGCCAAATACATTTCAATAGGGATTTTAGGCGTTAACTTGGTTTTCTTAGGCCTGGCCCCATCAACAATTTTTTTCTGGGCTGTTTCCAAAACCTTTTTTTTTCTTTTATTCATTTTTCTCGTTCATAATCCACAGGAAAGTAATTTAAACATTACTATCTTGGCACAAGCGTTTTCGGAACCTTTTTAAGAAAACCCTAAAAACATTAATAGCAATGGTAAGAATAACCAAAGACACTATTTCAAGCATTGCTCCAAAAGGGCTTGAAAAAGAACAAGTAGAGTTTATTGCCGACTTAATCTTAGCAGGGGCTGGCCACAGAAAAGACCTAACAAGTCTTGTTCACGGAATGGGCTTAATTCTTGAAGAAAAAGAAGACCTGCCTTACAAGATAACCGGGAGCGTGAAGATTGGAGAAGACGAGATACCATTCCAAATCCCTTTAATAGAAGATTCAATTATCGACCAATTCCAAGATTGTGGAGAACTATTCAGGACGAAACAAGCTTACGAGTCAGATCTAAAAGCTTTTACAGAAATGTACAAGAAAAAAATAATGAAAAAAATTCCTGAACTTCCCTGCACTGTAACTGACGTGAGCGTTGACGACGCTTGCGTTGAATCAATTTTCAGAGGAGAACCAATCCCGGGACTTGAAGAACTATTGGGAGGAGATTTCGTCGAAAAAGAAAGAATGCAGATAAGACAAGAACGCGGAAAAGACTACCAAAGAAGTATAGGTGAAATCGACAGGCTCGAAACAAAAAAAAATGAAGCGTTGGAAGAACTTCCTGAAAAAGGGATAACAGGAATAATAGATACTTTACTGCCTTACGTGCCGGTCGCGGGCCCGCCTGAAGAAACCATTTCAGGAGCGCCTGAAACACCAATTGTTAGGACTCGTGGGTCGGAAAACCCTGAAACAGGGAGTCCTGAGCCTTCTAGGACAGTACCACAAGATTTAAAAAGACCTTCAGATTCAATACAAGAAAGTATACCACCAAGTGGTGGTGACAGAGGTTTAAAAATGCCATTAAGTGATGACCAATTTAAAAAAATGATATCTTTAGAGGATAGATTAAAGGTAATGGGAAATCTTGACTTTGAAGCTCAAAGAGATATTCCTTTAAACGGGATATTCGCTTCAGGAGACAGGGGAAAGTTTTTTACAGTAAATACTCTAGGAGAAAGAATAGAGTCTGGTGTTTTTGGAGCATATATAGCCGCGCTTGCGAGCGCTTCCGGCGCGAGTGACGCTAAGAAAAATATTATGATGAGAATGGCTATGAGCGATGAAGCAAAAGCTCAGTATATAAGGGATTTACAAACAAATCCAGAAGACCTTTTGCTATCCGAAGCAACAGATATTAGCTTGATAAACGATGCTGCTCAACTTGCGAGAGATGCTTTTGAAGCAGAATTAAAGGCAAACTTCTACGATCCAGTAACGGGTGTAGATGATTTTGTAGACTACAGACAAAGGATTGTTGAAGGAACGTTAAGTTTGCAAGCTGGAAAGGAGTTAGAACTCTATAAAAGAATGTTTCCTTAAGAAACATTCTCCACTTTTATTTTTTTAACACTATTTTACTTATTTTTTTAACGAATCTTTTTGTGTTAAGCTTTGCTTTGTTCAGTTCGACAGGGTCGAGCTTGTTCAATTCTCCTCTGGCAATGTGCTTCATGGTTCTAATCATGTAAGCCAGAAAGTCAGCGTCCTTCTTGTCGAGGCCGTACTTCTTTTTCATCAAGTATTTCTTGAAGTATTGCGGGACTTCGCTTGGCGCCCTAGGCAAGTGCCCTTTGCTCATTAGTGCGGAGTGAGCGCTGTTAATTACGGCCCAGTAAAGGTCGTCAAAAGCGGCGAGCACGTGCGTGTCCGCAGCACCGATCAGTCTGTTGGCGACCATTAAGTGCGCTTCTATTGATTCCCTAGAGGGACGAATCCTGCCAGTCTCTAACAGTTTTTTGAGTGGTTTGAAGAAGCCCGTGTCAACTACGGGTTGCCCATCCCTCAGGATAGTGATTATCACTGGGTCTGCGTGCCGTACCGCGTCCCAGAACTGGGTTAATCCGAGAGTAGTGACGTGGATTTTGCCAACCGCGTTCAGGTCTGATAGTATTGACCCGACGCTCAGCCTCCACGAACCAACGATTTCAGGAGTTATGTCGAATGAAACGTCGTCCACCAGTGCTAGCACGTCCAAATCGCTTTCTTTCTTTTTTTCTTCTCGTGAAACCGAGCCGAAAAGGATTAGTGCGTGAACAAAACCTCCGAACTTGTTTACCAGTTTTTTTGTGAAATCGTAGAGAATTCTTATTTCTTTTTCAGTTATTGTGCCGGGTTTTCTTTCCCGCAATTTTAGTCGTACTTTGAGTTCTTTGATTGCTTTTTTGTTCACAGGATTCATGATAATTTTAAGGAAGTACTTGTCCTCCCATCCAAGTGCTGTAAAAGTAGTGGGGTTGCTTGTCCAAGTGAATTGGGTCGACTTCGTGAGCTCCTGCCACGTAACTGAAGGTGGGTGCTGAAAACCCTGGAGTGAAAGCTCCTGAAGAACTGTACTCCAAGCCAGGGTAGGCTCTTTGAAGAGACACTTGGTAACCCAGTCCTCCTAACATCCCTATTTCGTGTACCACGTCTCCTTTAAAGTTTTTCTCGGCTAAAAACTTTTTCAATTCCTTCAGCTTCTTATCATACTCTTCCCCTTCTTTCGTGCTTTCTCCAACAGGCATGTGGGCGTCCACGTCACCAAAATTTTCGTGGTAGTGGACGTGCATTAATGGGAATTTGTCCGTAACTTTTTTTACTTGTTCAATTGGTGGGCCAATGGTTTTACCCCCGATTTTTAGTCCGCTGATAGTGTTCGCGTGACCGTAATCAAAACAGTACCCTACGTATTCTCTAATCTTGCTTTCAGAGTAGCCCATTGAGCCGAGTTTTTTGTAAAGAGCTTCCAATGCTGGTAGTATCTCGTCTGGAGTGCTGAACATGTATCGGGCATCCGTGTTTTCTACGCTTATCTTTATGCCTTTTTTCATTGCTTTTGCAACGATTGGGGCGAACTTGTCCGCGAAATTGTCAACCACCGCTTTAAAACCTAGTGAATAAAATTTTCCTGTTTTCAAACGCTCGCCGTAACGGTCTTCTAAGAATTTAACTCTTTCGTCTTCAGCGTTAGCTCTTTCATAGAACTTATCTTTTTCTTTCTCGAGCAATTCCTTGCCTTTTCTCCAGCCTTCTTCAGATGAAATATTGATGTCCTTACCATTTAATGAACGTATCACTTCTCTCACTTGTTCATGATAAGGACCTATCTTGAGAAGAGTTTTATGCCCTTTATCAGGTTTTAAGGTCTCGAGCATTTCAGTTAACTCTTTGAATTGCTTTTCGTTCTTTCTGTATCTTTCACTAAAATCTTTATGGTACTCTAAGTTCTGCTTTAAACCAGTGACTTTATCTTTGTTTAACATGTCTATGAATCCTTGTCGGATTTTCTTAATTTCTTCCGGGCCCTTGGCCTCCTCTATTTTTTTTCTTTCAAGGGCAGGAATTCTTTGGATTCCAACATGTTTTTCGTCTTCGTCGTAAACTAGGATCTTATCATCAGAAATTTTTGGGATGGCGTAGGTAACGTGAGTGTTGATTAGTTCAGTGCCCGTCGTCTTGGCAGCTGTCAATAACAAGTCATACTGCCTGGCTGCCAACTCATTCTTTTCTTTATCAGGGTAAGCCAGTTCCCAATCTTGGGAAGGGGGTGAATGCCAGGAAAGCTTGACCTTATTGTGTTTAGCCAATTCCTTAATCACTTGCAGGCCCGTCCTGCCAACGTTCGCGGGAGATCCTTCTAACTGTACGACGGGTGAGCCCCAGTTAATTGCTGATTGTAGTCCTTTGACAGGGGTTCCTCCTTCGGCTAGACCAATGCTGGTTCCCAGCACGTAAGGCTTGAACTCTTTAGATTCCTCTTCCATCTCAAGAATTAAGGGTTTTTTCAGGTTTATTAAAGGTTTGTTTAACGGCGATTACTCGACTTCTGGGGGCGCTCTGTCACCCCAAGTGAGTTGTCCCTGAGCTTTCTTGAACTTTTCGTAAACATTGAACGCAGAGTCTTTAAGGTCGCTGATAGCGAGGACTCTCATGTCAGGATTTTTCTCATGATCTCCTGATAACTTTCTAAGAAAATCGTTAAAGCCATTCATCGCGTTCTTGACACTGGTGAACGGTTCACTTTTAGCCTCTTTTTTTTTCTCTGAATCTTCTTTGGCTGTAATAACAGGAGCTAGGACTTTATCGAACCATTTATCCGCCACATCTTCTTGTAGTTCTTTTCTTTTTTTTATAAACGCTGGTAAGTCATAAATTTTTAATTCCATGGTTAGGGTTGTGTCGAAAAGCTGGGTGGGGTAAGCAATGCCGGGGGAGGTTGACCCGCTGAAATCAAATGATATTTCCATTACTGGCACGTACCAACCGTATTCTGACAAACCTTTTTTTATGATGTATTTGGCAGCGGGAATCCAGTCATCAACGTTTTTGTCTTTCTCTGGGAAGAGAGAGTTAAATTTTTTCTTTTCATCATCTTTTGACGGGTCGTCGTAACCCTTCCAAGCGAGCATTAACACGTTAGAAATGACTGTTTTACCTATCTCGATTAACCCCGGGTCTAGGTGTTCGCCTGGCTTGTGCTTGAGCCCGAGCACCAAGTTTTGAACATCACTTATCAAGGGTCTGGCCCATTCCTTGTACATTTTGATGGTTTCTTCTTGCGCAGTAATTCTTTCCTCAATCAATGGTTTTGCTTTTTCTAACTCTTCCTTCCACCTTTTCTTCCAGTCAAGAAACTCCTTGAATTTTCGCTTGAGAACAATTTTAATTCTTTCAGTGGTTTCTATGGCCTCAACTTTTTGGTCTATTTCCTCATCGTTTTTAGCGTTAACGTGATAAAAATAGTCTCTAAGCATCAACATTTGAAGGTCTCCTTTCGCCATGCCATGAATGCTCGTCACACCCTTTTTCGCGTCAATAAGGTCAGCCCATAAAGATTTCAAAACTATTTCAGAAGGAGTGCTTTTATCCCCGTAATAACCTAAAGCTTCTTTTATCCTGCCAAGGTCTTTGTACATTCCCATCAACAATTTTGAGACTTCATTAATCGCTACCAAGAGTTGCGAGGCTTGCTGCATTTGAGATCGCTGGTTGCCTCTAGAAGCGGTCCAAGCCTCACTACCTCTCGAGTATCTTGAGAAGTCGTGTTGTTTCCAAACTTTAAAACCCCCAACACCCACTAATTTGTCGAATAAGTTGTAGTAAGTGGATTCAAAAGTCTCTTTATCAGCGAC
>JAAOXT010000004.1 GCA_018221045.1 Nanobdellota archaeon
ATCTGCTGTTGAGTCAATGTCCTGGTCAAGACTCAAAACAAATTGTTTTATCCTAATCTTGTGGGATTCTCCAAGAACTTTGTCTTGGTTGATTTGACTTATCAAAGAGTTAGTGTTTGTGATTATTGTTTGGAGTGATTCTTGGTAAGTGTTTATTTTTTTGAACTTGTCTTGATCTAAGATGAACCAGTATTTGATAATGGATAGTTTTGTGGCTTGGTTGGATATTTTTTGTTTCTTGTTTTCCAGAACTGCAGTAAAGTATGTTGTTTCTCCTACAAGTCTTTGAATTGTTTGTTTGATCGCCTGTTTCTCTGTTCCTTTTGACGCATCTCCGAGTTCCTCACTGATTAACTGCGTTCCTAGTCTTTTGTAATCGTTGATTATTAAAGCGGGGGTTGCAGGGATTTCTTGGTCAAGGGGTTCGCCGTCGCAAGTGGTTTGCGCGTCAACATTGACACATATTTTGGTTATTTGCATTTGTTCTTCAAGTCCTTGTTTTATTTCGTCGAGTATTGCTTCTTCTTTTACGCAGAGCTCGCAGTCTTGGGAGTGGTAGTAAGTTACTCTTACTATGGGTTGGGGTTGCACTGAACCGATTAGTATTACCATACAAGTTAGTGTTATAACTGATTTTTTCATGTAGTGTATTCCTCCCATTCTCCGTCAGAGTCGTTGCATATGATGTCAAAGTTGTACATCGTGGTTATTACTCCGTCGCTGTTCGTGTAGCATTCGTTGTTGTAAACACAAGCCGTGTTTGATTCACAGCAGGCTTCGTCGTCAGCGTCGCTGTTCGCGCAACCGGTTTCGGGGTCTTGTCCTTGACTGCATTCGCTGGCTGAATCAATTTCTCTTGTTCTTAGGTATTCGCCGGGGTCGTCTCCACAGCACATTCCATTGGTCAGGTCGTTATCGTATTCGTCTGTTCCGTGTGAAGTATAGTCTGGGTCCCAAAGGGCGCCGACAGTTGTGCAGTATGCGTAATCTTCATCTTGGTCATGCCATTCTCCTAAATAACAGACTTCTTGGTCTGTATAATCATCTTCTGTGTCCAGGATTGGTGTTAAAGCTGAATCATAGCAAACATTGTTAAACACGCAGTCCGTGCTCGAGTCACAGCACGAGTCTTGAGTTGTTATGCTTGTCTTCTGGCAGTTCGTTCCATTGTATCCAAAGCATTTAGTGTAGTGTTCGCCTTCATCGTCTCCGCAACATTCGTTCGTGACTCCTCCAACGTTCCATGGCCCGTTGTTTTCTTCTATTGCTTGAATGTTCATTGTCGGTGGATTGCTTAATTCATTGTAAAGGGTTGTTAGCTCTGTTTGCCCGTCTTTAAGGCCTATTATATAGTATTCAAAGCTAACGTCAGGGTTATCTTCACCTGTTCCAGAGCCGTCAATTCTTGCCATGAATTTTGTTGAGTCAAATCCGAGTTCGTACGAGTTTCCGTCAGACATGTCTGCATCATTCACCATGCCTATTACTCCTATTCCAAGGTCGTCGTTTCTTATGTACGCGAAGTGATTTTGCGGCTGGTCAGTGGATTTTGTATCGTCGAAAGTGTATGCTCCTTTGTCAGTGCCGTCAATGTACAGTTTGTCGCCTGTTCTCTTGGTTATTGTTAGGAAGTCGTAGGCGCCTATGTAGTCATCGTTTATTTCACAACTCTTGTTTAGTTTTTGTTCTACTTTCATGAAGTTTTGCTTGTTGTAAAAAGTGTATCTGGTCTCGTAGTAACAGTCATCTGTTATCGTTGAACCATCACTGAATAATAGGAATTCGGTTTTTACGGGCCCTGATTCAACCGTGCTGATTCTCCAATCATTCTTTATAGTGGTTGTTGACCCGTCTTTGTATATCCTGGCTAATCCTTCAAGGTCGTCGTTCGCTCTTAGTAGGTTTACTCCATTCACGTAAAATTCTTGTATTGAGGCGTCGTCGTCTATGCTTTGCGTATTTGGGTGCGACGAGTTTCCTATGAATTTTACAATTATTCCTTCAGCGTCCTCGTCAGGATTGATGAGTTTTAAATCTCCTATTCGGGTAGTTATTAAACCATCCGTATTTTCGGAGTCTGCTTTGATCAGTATTCTTTTTATGCTTGAAGCTTTATCGTTGAAGAATAATGCGTAGTCTTGGGTTATGTTTCTGTTTTCTTCAACCAATGTGTCTTCATCGTCAACGTTTCTTAGAATTATTCTTCCTTCATTTTCTGCAATGAATGTTGTTCCTTTAGCTGTTAGTTCTGTCCAGTCATACCATATTTTTTTGCCGTTTGAGAATTCAATTCCGATTCTCGTTGCATCATTATAAGCAGAATTGCTTTCGTCCGCTGTTGCGGGCATGTCAATGGTTTTCCACTTCCATGTCAGGTTTGAGTAAGCTGATAGGGAGGCGATTGTTTCTTTTGCTATTGTTAGTTCCGCGTCTGTGGTCGTGATTTGTAAGTATTTGTCCGTGTCAGTGATTATTTCCACGTCAGAATCTGTTCCGAATGTTCCGTAACGACTGGAAATGATTTCCCATGCTTTCGGGAAATCTTCGTCATTATATCTTTCGAAGTTGTCAATGCTCCTGTTAGGAGCTCCGGTGTCGATTAAGTAGTATTTTTCGTCTCCTTTTTTGCTGCTGAACCCTCCTGTAATGAATTTACTCAAATCTTCGAAGTTTCCCCAGATTGATTTTTTGTCTTCCCAAGAACCCGTGCTTGGATAGAACTCTTCTTGGTAAATCATGCTTGAGCTTAATTCGTAAGTCCTGTCTCCTCTGGAATCTTCTCTTTTACCGAAGTATAGCTGATAATTTTTGGTTTCATCTTGGTTCATCGCGTCCTGCAGGAAGATTACTTGAACTGGATGGTTTGTTTGAGTGTAATAATCACCTGTAGACATGCTTATGTTAAAGAAAGATTCATAGTAGTCGTACCAGGTTTTTTCAAGCGTGGCGTCCGTACAAGAGCTTAATGGTCTATCTGGGTCGTATTCTTGTTCAGAGCAAGGATAATCTGTTATTTTGTCTCCATAGTTAAATGCAGTTGTTATTCCTTGTTTTGTGTTTCTTACAGGAAGCATTACAGTCATCCTGCTTACGTTGATTGGAGTTCCGCTATCATCTTCTATGGTTACTGTCAAATTAAAAAAAGTTCCTAAATCTATTGCTGAAGGTAGAGTTATAGAATAAGTTTTGTTAAAGTATTCTCCGCTAGTGACTGTTTTTTGTTCTGGTGTTGTGTGGATATGATTTTCTTGCGAGCTTCCATAATATGTGTAGTTTAAGTATATTTTTGTATCATCTGACGTGTCTCCTTCATTTCTTCCAAGAACCATTATGTTCAAATCGTCCAGTGGATATAGTCTTTGTTTGTCTGTTATTATTCCTATGAGCCTTGGCCTGAAACCAGTTCTTGTTTCGTCCGTTGAGTTTAGCAATTGTATTGATTGTATTGTTGAATCCGAGTTTGTTCTGCTTATGACATAATCGTCTTGTTGCCCTCCTGTAAAGCTTGCTTTTTGGATCGGTAGTTCTTTTATGAATCCTCCTCCATTATCGACTTGGAATAAGTGCATGTTTTGAGTGTCAGGAATTCCAATACTCCCTGAATAACCCAAGAATTGTTTTGGGTTTATGGTGAACTCGACAGGTCTTTGACTGCTTGTTTGCACGTTAGCCGTTAGAGTGAAGTTTATTCTGTACCTATACGCGTAGTCAAACCAGTTTACTGGTGTTTGATCCGACAGGCATGCGCACGCTCTTTCGCTGGAGTCATCGTTTATTGTATAATAATTTGTGTTATCGATACAATAGAAGTCTTGTCCGCACCAGTCTTCAACAGGGTCGTCACCGCAGCACAGGTAAGAACCGTAATCCCATGTCTTATCGTCGAAGCATCCGTGGTACTTGATTAGCAGGTCGTCGACTTGTCCTTTCAGGTTTTCAAATCTGAATCCTACTTTTCCTTTCTTGAAAGTATTATCTGTGTAGTCGATTAGCGTGCTTCCGAAAGCACTTCCTGAAGTGACTCTGTAAAATTTAATGTTTCCTTCATCTAATTCTATTTTGATATCATATGCTTGATCAAGTGTTGAGCTTGTGGTTGATTGGGCGAGTTGTGTTTTTTGTCCATTTTCTATTTTGAATAATTCGAGTGTCGCGTCAGTTGTTATGTAATCCAAAAGGTAAGTGTTATCTTCACTCTCATATCGGAAGTATACTCCCAATGTTCCAGAACTTCCTCCCGTGTATTCTGATGTAAAATTAATTATGCTGTCTGTTACTGGATAAGCATAAACTATAGTGTGCTCTTCCGTTTCCGTGCTTATCTGTTCAAGATATCCATCGTTAGTTGTTCTATGTATTTTCCAGTCTCCGATTGCTGTCCATCCAGGCAACCATTCAATACCGACCAGCTCGGGTTGTTCTAGTTCTGTTAGGTCTGTGTAGTTGAATTTTTCGTTGAGCATTTCGTTCTGGCAGAGTCCTTTGCTGTCGTCGGATTCTAGTAATATGCTTCCGAACGCGCAGATGTATCCGCTGTTTTGACTGCATCCTGAAAAGCATTCATGATTGTAAACACATTGTTCTGTCCAATCACAGCACGCTGAATCACTTAGGTTTATCCCTAATTTGAAATACTCATCCGCGTCGTCTCCGCAACACATGAAGTCGTCTTCTGAACCAACTGGATCGTCGTTGGTTCCTGTTCCATCTTGAGTATAAGTGTATAAACAATAATTTTGTCCGCTATACAGAGTATCCTGCTCGTACCAGAATTCTTCATAGCAGATTTCGTAATCATCAAGCGTATCATTTATGTCTGCTATTTCCGCTTTATTGTTTGATGCATATATCTGATCGTAAGTTGCGCAGTAATCATCAGGAGCGCACAGTCCTCTTGTTCCATCAGTGTCCACCCCCATATCAATAGGACAATGCAAGTCTGGGTAACACTCATAAGAATAATAATATTGTCCTCCGAAATCCAAATCAGTTATATTGCATGGTTCACCATCTTCTTTCATTGGCAACCAATGATAATCCGCGTTGATACCGTTACAATAATAGTACTGGCTTTCGATTAATCTATTGTTGCCCACAACTCCAGAATGACACTCCCATTTGTTTCCTCCGTCGCAAACATAAGTGTTGTCCGTGAACACCCAATCATCCGTACCGTCACAACACCTATCCGAATCCCAAAGACTCGAATCCGCCTTACCAGCACCAGATATACAACCACAGGATTGCTGAGAAGTCTCAGCTGAGTTCTGGTAAACACAAACTGAAGTCACGTAAGCAATCGTACCATCACACGCATCAGATGTTTTACCATCTGCCCCTGCATCACCTGTAATGAACGTTTGCGAACCCGTAAAACTCCCCAGATTAGCAACACTATCAACCGCCCTAATCTTCCAATAATAAGTCGTGTAGTCGCCGAGACTATTGCAACTCGAATAAGTGGAACTTGTCGGGTCAGCATCACAATTCAAAGTCCCGAAACCAGAATCATCGTCCACCCACAAATCATAATACCCGCTACCCATGCCTGAATGACTATCAGTAGCATCACTCCAATCCAAAGTCGGAGGATTAGCCTCACACAAACCATCACTCGGGACAGATAGCGAAGGAGTTGACGGAACAGTCACATCCACGTAGAATGGTCCCAAATGAACAGTATCCGCGTTCGCATCCCAATTACCCGCATTATCCACACTCTTAACATTAAAATAATAATTACTACCAGACGCTTGCACCCCAGAAGTCTTGGCCTGAACAGCGTCCTCCACATCCTTAGTAGTGGATGTTATGTCTGTTGCTCCTGTCGTAAAACTAGTCGCGTAACCATCCAAACCAGTCGTTACGGTCGCAGACTTGACCTTTTTAACCCTAAAATTATCAAACATTATTTCCTGAGTAGCATCAGCAGTAGTGTGATCCCAAACACGCCAATACTGATCCTGACCAGCCGCCGAAGGAGTAGTAAAATAACCCACGAAACGCCCCACCTCCCCCACAGCACACACAAAATTATCCATGCTCTTTGTCTCGCTAGTCCCATCAGACAAATACGCGGTACCAGTCGTTGTTTTCGCGTCACCACCACCATTAAGATCCCTAAACCTCATGTGCCAACCATAACCATTAGACGCCGTCGCAGTAACACAATTATAATCAAACTCCAAAACATAAACAGTAGACGGACTATTCAAAAAAGAGGTCTGCTGATACATGACCTGATTCCACGCTGCAGCAGGAGCCTTAGCATACCAACTATAACCAGAAATAGAACCAGTATTCGTTCTGTAAAAACAAAGATCACCCGTACAATCCGTATCCTCAACCCAATCATAAGCGTCCGAACCACTACCAGACTCAAACCCACTATTCTCAAAATTAGGATCATCATTCCCCTCACTATCAAAACTATTCAAGAAGTAATAATAATCATCCCCGTTATCCGACGCGTCAGTCCACGACACCTCAATCGTCGAATCCTTCTTCCAAGTACTCGTACTCCACGCATCCCCAGCCAAAGAAGTTGCGGCGTTAGGAGCACTATCATCCGTCGCGTCAACATCAGAATAAACGTCATCCGAAACCAAACTGTTCTCGCCACCCAAACTAATCGTTGGCAGCAAGCCCAGTCTAGCGCCCTTGACCTCCATGTCATCTATTCCACCCTCACCTGAAAACCCGATATACGGAATATTCCTGGTCTCCCCAATCTGATAAGTCGCGGAATCAGAATAATGAGTATCATAATAAGAAGCCTGAGCAGAAGTCGCCCCATAATTAAAAGCTTCACCCTTAAAAATTCTCGTACCTCCATACTTGCCACTCGAAAATAACTGGCCAAACCAGCTCTGACCAAGATCCGCCTCATACAAATTACCCGAATTCGTATCTTGATTCACCAACGCTCCAGTTCCATTCACCCAAACAGAATTCCTAGTATCCGACGAATAATGCTGATAATAATACAAACTCTCAGTCGTCTCAGCACTATAAGTCATCCAAACATTAGCCCACCAAAAACCATCGGAAAAATACTTCAAATTAGCCCCATAAGAACTATAACTCCCATAAGCAGAATCCTCATAATCGATCTCCACAAAAATAGGCCCAGAAGAGCGCAAAGCACCAGTAAACACTCTATCATTCCACCAACTACCCGGATAAGAACCTGTATGCCTGTAATGCCCATCCACCCCTGTTTGAACCCCATCCTTCCTCACATCAACAGTCCTGCAATAAGAATCATCAGCGTAATACGTCCAGCCATCCACCATACTTACAGTATAATCCGTTGTAGTGCCAGTAACACTACTAACCCTTGACGAGGTTTCAGCAGTGTCCCAAGCAGGAGCCGACATTGACGAGTCGCCATACAATAAATAATACTGAGCACTTGAATCAGTTATAGACATCTCAAACCAAATATTTGTCTCAGCCGTGTTCATGGTTCCGTACTCTAATTGAAACCTGACAGGCCTGCCCGAAGAATCAATAATCCTAATATCATCTCCATCCGCCTGCATCTTACCCGCACCAACCAAAGAAGCAGTGTCCAAAGAAAAGTAATATGGGAACTCGTTCAAACCAAAACCACTATTATCAGTCACGCTAATGATTTGATAATAACTGTGAGAAGAACCCAACAAAGAAATGGATTCGTACGTGCCAGAACTAGTCCCACTCCTGCTCAAACTATAACTAACCTGACTGGACTGCATGTCATCAATAACTTCTTGCTGACTTAACACTTCATCATAAATCTTTATTTCATCCATCTGGCCATTGAAATCTCCTGAACCCGTGTATCTGGTTCCCACTCTCACTGACCTGAAGTCCGGGTTGAGACCGTTCCCCGTATCAATTAGTTTTCCGTCCAAATAAATATTGGTTTCAGAGGCATCCATCGTGACAGCTACATGGAACCATTGATCATTAGCCAAATCAGAAGAGGTTATTTCAACTAAACTATTAAAACAAATATTTCCATTAGTATCAGAACAAGCCCCACTAACATAATCCTGCAAGTACCACCAATTCCCCGTTCCCCTCCCATCCAAAAGGTATTGAGAACCAGCATTAATATTCGCTTTTTTAAACCAGAGGATTATTGTTCCCGCGCTCGGGTCACCAAGATTTCCTGCATTAATCCAATCATCTGTGCCATCAAAAACACAGGCTTGACCATTACCTGTTTCACCAGTGGTCCAACCCATATCATAATAAGTTCCGTCATTATTGTTTGAACTCCAGTCCTCGGCAGTGCTTCCAGAACCTTCCTCACAAGCATAATGAACAATCAAATCAGCATCTGTTTCTGACCAACTCAAATCAACCTCGTTATTCGCGTTATCCGCAGTCGCAGTCAAACTCGGGGACGCAGAACCAGTCCTATCACTCGTCGTAGCAGTCGCCGACGACGAATAAGCCCCGTTACAAGCAGGACTACTCGCGTAAGCCCTAACCCGATAAAGATAAAGCGTGTTATCGGCTAGGTTATCATCAGTATAAGTTATCACACCCGCACCAACAGTACCAATCTGAGAATAACTGCCCCCATCAACCTTCCTCTCAACCTTAAAACCGCTCTCCCCATTAGAGTTATCACTCCAAGACAAAACCAATTTACCCAACCCGCTATTCAAAGGCTTACTCGTCTGCACCGTGGCCGACAAACCACTAGGCGCGGTAAGAGTCTTGTACTGGCAAGTACTTGTAACATAATTGTTTCCGTCACAAGCATTCGGGGTTTTCTCATCTGTTGCGGAATCTGCTCCGCACCCTAATTCACAAAGACCTTCATCATCAGTATGTGGAGTAAAATTACATGTTCTGCACTGGTCGTCGCTCGCATCACATCTCTTATTTCCTGGAATCCATGAAGCATCACTTATGTCATCACAGTAATCTCCATTTTCTGTACCGCAAACAACTGTTTCTGTTCCGAATTGAGGTACTTGAAAATCATCAAAATATTCAAATGGGCTTGAAGCATAATCTTCTGTCTGGCAATTATTATCATAACAGACCCCGCTTCCAGAATATCCCCCAGCAAGACTCTGATCGCAACCATATTCATCATCTGTTTCAGAACAATCCCTCATATGATAATATGAAGTTGAATTATACGAACCTTCGGTTTCATCACATGACCATACATAAAATCCTTCGTCCCACATTGCCGTGCAAGCACCGTCATTATTGTAATTGTTCGCGTCATCAGAGCACGCATCACCCGAATAAGCACTACTGCAAGCGCTTCTGCAGTATCCTGTTTGACCCCCGATACATAATACTTCCGTACACTCGTTTCCCGTTGAACAAGTACAGCTGTTGGGTTTTGTGGTTTTCCATGTGTTGTCAGCGTTGCAGTAATAATTAGTTCCCCCTAAATCTATTGGGGTGCAAGAACTTGCAGAACATGTTTCGATAACTCCGTTATCACAAGCTTTACTATCATCATTGCCAAAAACCCAGTTGTCCCCAGTTTCACAGCATTTTGAACCATCCCAATAAGTTGAACTTTCAATACAAGTACAAGCACTAACTGAATCATCAGCATCATTTTGATACAAACAAGTACTAGTAACATAAGCAACCGAACCATCACAAGCACTTGGCGTTTTTCCATCAGCGCCTGCATCACCTGTACAACCAGTCTCTGTAGTTTCACAAACATTTGTTGTCACATCTTGATATTGACATGAAGTAGAGCATTCATCTTCAAGGTAAGTTGCCCCTGTTAAATCACACCTATTCAAATCCGCACCTGGATTCAAACCATCACAAGAGCTGGCAGCAGTGCAGTCAGCGCTCGTGGACTCGCAAGCATTGGAATAATCTCTCCACTCATAAGATTCAGGACCTGCGTTAAAATAACACTCATCATACTTGTAAGTCGGGCTATCAGCAGAGCATACCTCAGAATGACCTCCTGTCCCATAACAGTCACCATCATAAGCACAATTAGAACTTGAACAGCAAATATTTCCTGAGCCACCATAATTTATTACACACCAATTCTGGCATTCGTAACTGTTTGAACAAACAGCAGTATTTGATTTCTGTATCTGCCAGTTGCTGCCGTCACAATAATATCCTGTTCCGCTAAGAGTTATTATTGTTCCCGATGAAGTGCATGTTTTGAGGACTCCATTATCACAAGCCTTGCTTGAATCACTGTTGAATTTCCAATCGTCGCTGGAATCGTCTCCGCAACACCTATTCGCGTCCCAAGTCTCGCCGCAACCAGTACAATAAGTTGAACTGTCGTCAGGGTCGTAAGCAGTGTAAGTACAGCTTCCTGAAGAACAACCATAATTTCTATAAGTGCAACTGTCCGGGCAGGTTCCACTGCAAGCGTCATCATTGTTACAGTTATAACAATTTACTGCGTAGTCACACGCAGTGCCTCCATCACAAGCGCCCTGACATCTGTAACTTCCTCCTGTGTCATAGTTATTGTTTCCAGAACTGGATGAACATTTGTAAGCGGTGTTACAGTAACCTGCAGTTTGCACACAACCTGCCTGAGGTGTATTTGAACAGCTTGCTATTGGATAATAATATTGTGCCCCAGCAGATACTTGATTATTAAATACAGAACCAAAACAATCATTGTCACCAAAACCCTCACACGCACAACCTCTACCTGTTTGTCCACTTTGATAGGTTGTGTGCTTGCTTGCCGCAACAGCTATTACTGGAGTTTGATTCATATAGGCAAGATAAACGACGAAGAAAGAAAGAATAACAAAATATATCCCGATTCTTGAAAGAGCTTTTTTGTTAAGAGATTTTAAGAACTCCTTCTTATTTCTTAATATTGTGAAACCTGCGCACAAAATCACAACAATCGCGCTTTGAATTAAAAAATTGTTAGACAAAAACTGAAACACGAAAAGCACTGCAAGAATAATTAAGAAGACTATTGGCGCGCCCAGTTTTTCATCACTAATACCTTTCAACGAGCTTAAGAAATATAAACTATTCTTTAAATACGTTTTTAAGGTAGATTCATACAAGAAACATTTTTATACACCCAAAACATATGTATGAAGAATACATGTGTTGTGTGTTAATCTATTTCAGCCAGTTTCTCTAATAATTCTTTGATTTCGAGCTTGGTTTGAGCCAACGCGATGTTCTCTTTTTCAGCTATTCGTAACGCGACTTTATCCAATTTCACGGCGCTGTGAATAACTACCATGGTTGGCTTGAAAACCCTGCCCATCACTTGACCCACTTTAACAGCAGTCATTATTGAGCGACCTGTGTGCGCGTTCGTAAAAATCAACGCCCTCTTGCTAGTCGAGCCGAAGAACTGCAGGAAGTCATCCGGAGTCATTTCAACAATGGCGAGCTCAGCGTTAATCAGCGTGTAACCATAAACCATTTTTTCCAAAAGTTCTTTATCAGAATGGTTTTCGGCTTCCAACACGTTCGACAATATTCTCACTGTTATCGGCGTGCTGAACTCCTTAACACTTATTATTGAACCTTTAGCAATTCTTTGCGGCAACATTTTAGTGAATGAGTTCACAATCACCCCTCCTTTTCGCTTGTCAATCATCACCAATGCCTCTAAATATTTTTTAACCACTTTTGATCCAGGGGATTGTCTTCTTCCACTCTCGTAATCGCTTATCACTGAACAGGATATGCCGAGTTCTCTGGCAAGGACTGTTTGAGAAACGTTAAACAAAGTTCTCCATTTCTTGAACGCGCTGGCAGGGTCTTTTGACATCACTATTTCTCCCGCCACGTTCCTAAGAAAAGCTTCAACATCACCCATTATAGTTTTATCCAGTATCCTTTGGTATATAATTCTTTTTCGTTTTTTTGACTAAAAAGCTTTTTAGTCAAAAACTGAATGAAGTTAATGCACCAACCCCTGTTACAAAAAAATAAGCTGTGGTCGTGGCAAGGTAGGAAGCGATTGCTGTTATAAAAAAAATCGCTCTTAAGTCAATGATGTGCATTTTTAGGCCTTGTTTGAGTTTCACACCAATAAAGCTTAACCCCAGAAGTGTTAGGAGGGCGCCATAATAAACCATGTTCCCTTCAATACCCATTAAAGCAAATAGGACTCCAAGAAAACTTCCAATAAATGAGACGAACACATAATCTTTTAATGTAACGTTTTTTGGAATTTCCAACCCTTTTCCTCTAATCCTTTTTGAGAATTCTTGGAAAAAATTTGTTATTCCCTTAAAAGAATCCTTTGACAACAGGTATATAGATACCCCTAGCAATATGATTCCAATAAACATTATCGCGTGACTCATCCATTCATCGTAGTTGTAAAGGACTCCTGGAATCGTTGTTTCAGAAAAATTAAGTGTTAACGTGGTTTCAGAAAAGTTCAAAGCGTTGTTCAAGGCCTCCTCCATTTTAGGCAGTTCTTGGTCGAACAAGTTGTGAATCGCGTTAGCGGTTAGGTGAGCTCCAACCCCTGTTGACATTATCGCGATTGCTGCGAGGAATAAGCCGAACCATATTTCTGTTTTAGTTATTTTCTCGTCAAAAAGGAATAACAATGAAAAAAATAAAGTCACTGAGAAGAGTGGTGGAAAGAGAAGTGCCACGATTTGGTCCTGGTTGACGTTCAGGAAAGTGAAAAGCACTATTTGCGTGAAAATTATGAGCAGTATTTTCTGAAACTTTTTCATTCATAATTTTTAGAATTCTTTGAATTAAAAAGTTTAGGTTAAAGGATGGGCCCGGCCGGATTCGGTAACGCAACTTTCTTATGAAGAAAGATTGCATCAAAGAAACCCTTTTTTTTTGATTAAACAACCAGAAACTAGTGTTTCTGGAGTTCCGAAAACTTAATGGTTTTCAAGAACTTTTTTCAGTAAAAAAGTTTAGGTTAAGAATGGGCCCGGCCGGATTCGAACCAGCGACCTTCGCCTTGTAAGGGCGACGTCATAACCAGACTAGACCACGAGCCCTGAATTGTGGATGAACACGAAGTGTCCACCAAGCCTTCTTAAAATAACCTATATTTGTTTTAAAACCTTTTTCCTTTTTATTGTAGGATACATGTCCCTGTCACGATGGCGCCGTCCGGACTATACGCCTTCACAGAATAAGTCGTGTTGGTGTTAGCCGCCAACAAGTAACTTCCGAAGTTGAACTCCAGAGTTATGAAACCACTCTGAGTCATGGCTGCTTCGGAAGCGTCTGACTGGTTGGTCTCCAAGTCGTTGCCCGCCTGGTCGATGAGCACGCCCTGCCAGTAACCACTATCTATTTTTCCGACACCCGCGTTCTGCACGGTGAGGACGACGTCATACGTCGCGCTGGCGTTGCATTTAATGCTTATAAGGTTCAACACTTTTCCTGAAGTGCTAACAATTTTTTTGGTGGAAGCTGTTCCACCTGTTTCAATGTCTGTTTGCAGTGAGATAATGAAATAATAGGCTGATACCGCTATGGCCACTGCGATGAGTAGCATGATGATTTGAGCGATTACGGGAGTTACTCCTTTACTGTTCATACCTTATTTTAATTGAAATTCTTGTTTAATAAAACTGTTGGTGAAAAAAAAATGGGTGCGCTGGTCGTCAATATCTCCTATACACAAGCTTTCTATGCCCAATATCAAGAAGAATGATGAACAGTTTTTCTTTTTCAATAGAATATATTATTCTATACTCCCCAACTCTCAACTTCCATAGACTCAAACCCTTCATGTGCTGTCCAAGCTTAGGGTTTTTCTTCAGCAACATTATTTTATTAGATATTCTGTTCCGATCAATCTTATCTAACTTAAGAAACTGCTTGCTGAATGTCTCAGTGAAAAGAAGATTATACATACATCTAGCCCAAGACTTGCTTCTCCGTGAGCAATTTTCCCTTTTTGACTTCAACTAAGGTAGAGCTGAGCCTCTTCATCTGTTCCTTAACGACTTCTACTTCCTCTCTCAGAGCTTGCCTCACTAACTCGTTCAAACTCGCATAATAACCCATGTTAACAATCTCCTGCAAATCTTCGTATAATTTTTCAGGTATTTGAATTAATACTCTTTTCATATGCTATCACCTCTATATCAGAAGAATATCAGATCGATATATAAATGTTTTTATGCGCTGGCCGGGATTTTCAGCACCTTTCTTGCTAAGAAACGTGCACGAAAGAAAAATACATTTTTTGGTTAAGCTTTTTGGAGCGTAGCGAGAAAAAGGTTATGCGCTGGCCGGGATTTGAACCCGGGTCACGGCCGTGGCAGGGCCGAATCCTGAACCAAACTAGACTACCAGCGCGTATCTCTAATTCTTGCAAAGAATATTTTTTAAAGGTTTTGTATTGTTTCAAAGCTTTTTTAAACCAGTCCTGCAAAGACGGTAAAATGAAGGGCGTTGATAGGGAAAGATTGAGGAGAGCTGGTTATCGTTTTAGCGGTAACGCTGCGGTGGAAGTGTGCGGGTGGACTAAAAAAAGTTTGGTTGGAAAAGGGGTGTGTTATAAGCAACAATTTTATGGTATTAACTGTCATCGCTGTATACAAATGACTCCCAGCCTTCCGTTCTGCAATCAGGCCTGCCAGTTCTGTTGGAGGGACTTGTCAGTGAATCGCCCAGACTGGAAAGGAATTGTGGACGACCCTAAAAAAATTTTGGATGAATTGATTGAGAAGCAGAAAGAGTTGTTGTCCGGCTATCCTGGCAACCCGAAAGCCGACCAAAAAAAGGTTAGGGAAGCGTTTGAGCCGAAGCACGTTGCCATCAGCCTGGCGGGCGAGCCAACACTATACCCCAAGTTAGACGAGTTAATTGGATTAATCAAAAAAAGAGGTATGACTTCCTTCTTGGTCACGAACGGGACTCGTCCCGAGGTTTTGAAAAAGTTGGGGTGTCTGCCCACACAATTATACGTTACCTTGCCCGCGCCCAACGAAAAAGTGTACGAAAAGGTTTGCCGGCCATTGAGTAAAGGCTTGTGGAAAAAAATAGGTGAGACCCTAAAACTGTTGCCAAAACTCAAGACTCGAAAAGTGATTAGGCTAACCCTGGTTAAGGGTTTGAACATGTTGGACGCGAAAGGCTATGCAAAACTAATCAGGAAGGCGAACCCTGATTTCGTTGAGTGCAAGGCTTACATGTGGGTGGGTTTCAGTCGCGAACGACTTAAAGAAGAAAACATGCCGCTTCACTCCGAAATCAAAGAGTTTTCTAAAGAGCTTGCGCAAGAACTGGGTTGGAAAGAGGTTGATGAGAAGAAAGAGTCCAGGGTTTGCTTGCTTATGAAAAAGGATAGAAAAGATAGAATAATGAATTTTTGAAGAATTATTTTGATTTCTTAACAATTTTTTTAACCGTTTTTTTTGATTCTTTTTTTTGGGGTTGAGACTCTTTTTTCTTCTTTGGTTTAGGTTTTTCTTCTTTCTTCGTTTTTTTCTTCACAACTTTTTCTTTTGGCTTCTCAACTTTTTTCTCTTCTTCAGGTTCTTTCTCTTCTGTCTTCATTTCTTCTTTCTTCGGCTCTTCGGTTTTTGTTTCTGTTTTTCTCGCTAACCTTCTGGGTTTTTTCACTTCAAGCATTCGAATTATTACGAAGTTCACTGGAGCTATTTTTCTCAAGAAGTTTTTTAAGTTGTTGGCAAGGGATTGGTTTAATACCGCGTTGGTCAGGGCTTCCAGCGAGCTTTGAGTGACTTGTTTTTCGATTTCTTTTGCTATCGCGTGGTGCAAGCTTTTTTTCTGTTTGCCCCCAATTTTTCCCCCAACTATCATCATTATTTTTATTCGGATTTGTTTATCATCTTTTGTTTTGTGATCGAACACTTTATCCAATTTGGTTTTGCCCTTTCTGACCATTCTAGTAAGGTAAGACTTAGATATCTCCATTTTTTTGAGTTCGGTGTGAGCTTTCCCACCTCTTACCGCTGAAACCATTAGTTTGAAGTGCACGTATTGTTTGGCGTACTCGCCGGTGATTTCTCTCATGGTGACGTTGACTGTTCTTCCGAGTAATAGTTTTTGGTCTTTCGCAACGGTTTTGCCCAACGTTTTTTCGTTGAACACGGGAGGAGCCAGTATTTCAAACTCTTGTTTTTTCCTTTTTCGCGGTTGTTTTCTGGGTTTAGCCATTTTTTTTTATCCTCTCACTATTATCCTCGCTTTTTGAGCGTCATATCTCCAGTCTTGGGAAAGTTTTTTCTTTTTCTTGTAGTATTTGGATAATCTTCTGATTTTTGATTCAATTAATTGAAGTCCTCTTCTTGAAACATTGTCTTTTGAGTTCTTGTCCAAATGCTCTCTTACCATCACTGCTCTCTTCATCAGGTTGAACAAGTCTTCAGGCAGGGCAGATGTTAATCCGTGCTCTTCCAGCACTTTAGATATGCTCTTCCCGAGCATTAATTGCGCGTCCGGAACTCCATAAGTGTCTTTTAGAGTTAAACCAATTTTTGCTGTTCCGTACCTTTTTTTAGCTAGGTTAAGAATTATTTGCTCAACTTCTTTTGGCTTGTGAGCCACCCATACGGGCGAAGTTTTTTGAAGTGGTTTAGTGCTTCCGCTTTTTCCACGCTTGCGTGCGTGCATTCTCGCCATTTTTTTTTGTTTACCTCTGATTTGGAACCGCTCTTTCACGAGTCCAATCTTTTTCAACTGTCAATGGATAAGGATTTATAAAGCTTTTCTTTGGATGCGCGTTGCATAAATAATAACCCTGCATTTTTGTTCTAATCATCTCGGAATGAAAGATTAAACTAAGTGTTTCTTTAAAGACATCTGATAGCACTGTATATTCCTTTCATGACTTGAGCCATTCCAATTATGGAGAAGAAACCGAAAACAAAGTTATAATTCGTCAGTAATAGGCAGATGCCTGTGATGGTATCTACCGCGCCCATCCAGTCAAAATAATATCCTGCGCTGAAGCTGGACATTAATGACCAGACTCCTTTGATTAAAGCGTACATTGCGAAGAAATGCACTATCCTGCCCGGCCCTTCACTTGACACTAAGACGAAACCAGCTATAACATCGATTATTGATAATGTCAAGAATATTGGGTTCACTTGTATCTTCCTCTGCGCTCCACTTTTTCAAGTCTTTTCATCACTTTTTCAAAGTCTTTGGTTTTGGAGTAAGTTTTCAGGAATGATTTGTAACATTTCTCGTGGATTTGGGAGTGTTTACTCTTAAGCGCTTGCTTAAACAAGTGCACGTCCACTGCTTTGTCCTCCACTTTTTGGGAGTGGTTTCCGAGCCCGAAATCAATCACGTAAACCTGGTTTTCGTGCAGGATTAAATTGCTTGTCGTGAGGTCGCCGTGAATTATGCTATAATCGTGCAGTGAAGCCACTGCTTCACCAATTTTTTTGCAAACGCTTACGTGCTTATCAGGGTTTTTGTCCAAAAAATCCTTAACCAATTCTCCTTTAATGTTTTCCATGGTTATCCTGTACTTTTCTGTTTCCTTTACTCTGGGCGCTTTCACTCCAGCTCTTATCGCTTTTTGGAGGAGTCTTGACTCTTTCCTCGTTCTTTCTTTTCGAATTCTTTCATCTATCTCTTTTATCCTGTAATCTTTCCTAATCCTGTCTTTGAGTATCTTATCTCCTTGAACGTATATTTTGGCTTCAGCGCCCATCGCAACGAGTTTCATTTTTTTTTCTGGAAAAAGAATTTAAGCATTAGATTATTTAAATTGTTTTATTATGACTAATTCTTGGTTTCCATTATACCATTTTTATTCTCAAAAAAAAGGTTTTGACAGGAAAGCTGTTGAAAGGTTTAAGCAAGACTTGGCTCGCGCGAAGAACCTGGGTGTTGGTAACGTGATGATAGAAGGGTATTATAAGAACTTGCAGATGGGGGATTACACCAATTATTATGATTTAAAAACTGTCAAAGCTTTCGTCCAGGAGGCGCAGAACCATGGCATGAAGGTTTATCCTTACTTTTGCGCTGTAGAGCTTTACGCAAAAAACAAGGTTTTTCGTGAGCACGCGAAAGATTGGAGTGCCAAAAACTTTTTGGGCAAGCCCTACAGGGGTTTCATAAGTTTTTACTTGCCCGAATATTTCAGCGGGGTGAACAGTTTTTCTCAAATAATGTGCCCTAAAAGTGGTTGGAGTGCTCATTTATCAAGAGACGTAGATAAAGTCATTTCTGATTTAGACGCTGACGGGATTTATTTGGACAGAGTTGATTATAGGCTCACTTGTCATGACAAGAATCACGATCACTCCAGTGAAAACTTCAACGATTCGCTAAGTTTTTTGATCAAAGATTTGAAAAAGATTGGTCCTTTGTTCATGAACGATTCTTGCATCAAGCCAGACGATTATTTCAAGAAGTATTTTTCGCATGCCGACACGGTTTTGAACGAAATGCTTCCGCAGGATTCTAATTGGTTTGTTTTCAATTTTTTTAAAAATAACTTAGGCTCTTTTATTTGGAGAACAAGAAAATTGTCTGAACCAATTTTAAAAGCTATTTATGAGTCCCGATTTTTCATAAAAAATAAGGGTTACATCAATTTTTCTAGATATGAAGAAGTCATGAATCGTCTTAAAAAAGTTGTTGGCGATAAAGAAATTCACGTGGCAAGTCATAGAAAAGATTATTCTGCTCTAAAAGTTCTTAAACGAGTTTTGAACGAGCTAGGGGCCAAGGTTTGCTTTATACCTGGAATGAGCGATTTGAGTTTTGTGGAAAAGTTTTTCAGTACTGAAAAGCAGTAATGTTTAAAAAAATGTTTGACGTCATCGTTGTTGGCGCGGGGTGCGCTGGATTAACTTTCTCCAAGTTCGTTGCAGAAAAGGGTTTCCGAGTTCTTGTGTTGGAGAAGGAAAAAAGTTTGTGCGTTAAGCCTTGCGGTGAGTACGCCACGAACTACGATTTTGGAGGAGTTCGTTTTGACGAGATTTATGGTTCTAGAAAAGGTTTGAACAAAAGGTATAACCATTTTTTTCTAGATTATTATGGTGAAAAAGTGAAGATTAATGCAGAATTAATTGACATTGATAAGAAAATTGTTTACAAGGAATTGGCTCGGCAGGCAGTGAAGAATGGGGCGGAGATTCGAATGGGTGAAAAAGTCAAGCAAATAAAGAGATGCAACGGTTTTATCGAAGTTGATGGAAAAAAAGCCAGGCTTGTCGTTGGAGCGGACGGATACTCTTCGACGGTTAGACGTTTTGTTGGGGGCAAAAAACCGATGTATTTCACAGGTATTCGCGCTTTCGCGAAAAAGGATTTGGACACGCCCACCTTTTTTGTGAACGATGATTACACGATTAATGGTTATGCTTGGGCTTTCCCGAAAAAAGGGGGTTTGGTTAATTTAGGTGTTGGTGGATTCTTCAGAAATGATAACTTAAAAAAAGGTTTTGAAAAGTTTTGTGAGGATTTTGGAGTCAAACCTTTCAGTGTTGAGGGGGGAATTGGTCCTTGCAGCCCGCCAATCAAGTCTTATTACGATAACGTGCTACTTGTTGGAGATAGTTGTTCGCAAATCTCTGCTTTATCAGGTGGAGGGATTTCGATTGCAATGTTTTGCGCTTTGAAAGCAGCTGAAACGGCTAACAAGTTTTTGAAAAAAGGGGTTTTGAGTTCGAAAAGGCTTAAAGAGTATGAGGTTTCTTGGCGCAAAGTATTGATGTCTCCTCTTAGAGAATCATTTTTTCTCGCTAACGTTAATAACTCTCCTCTGAAAAAGTTGCTTCCGAAAAAGTTTGTAACCAATCTTTTGAAATGGAGGGCGAGTTCTAAATCGTTATTATAGTTTTGACTTGGTCTGTCCTCCATCTCGGCCTTATTTGAGAATCTTCTATCCGGGTGCAGTGTCCTTTTTTATGCATTAGCAGGGCGGTGTAGGCTATCATTGCCCCGTTATCTCTAGCCAGACTGGTGGGGGGTGCGAAGAGTCTTGCGTTTCGGGCTCTGCACATTTTCTTGCACATTTCTTGCAACCTCTTATTGGCTGCCACGCCCCCCGTCAGTAACAGGTTTTTTTTGTTGCAATGAGCCATGGCTCGTTCCGAGACTTCAACCAGCATGGAGAACAATGTTTCTTGCAAGGAGTGGCAGAGGTCTTCAAGTTTATGTTTGCCCAGTTTTTGTTTCAGGTTTGTTAATAATCCTCCAACGCTTATGTCCATTCCCTTAACTGTGTAAGGAAGTTTCACATATTTTTTTCCTTTCAGCGCAAGTTTTTCTATTACCGGGCCTCCAGGAAAACCTATTCCCGCGCTTCTGGCGAACGCGTCGAGCATGTTTCCGACACCGTTGTCCAATGTTTCCCCGAATATCCTGTACCTTCCTTCGTCGAGCGCGATGACTTGCGTGTTGGCTCCGGACACGTACAGCATTACCGGGTCTTTTGCTTTCAAAAGTTTTCCTATCACGAGGTGGGCTATGCAGTGGTTCACCCCTATTAACGGTTTTTTGTGTTTTAAGGACAAGTATCTTGCTATTGCCGCCCCGATTCTTAAAGGAGCTCCCATGCCGGGTCCTTGCGAGAACCCGATGCAGTCCAATTCTGATGGCGAAGTCTTCGCGTTTTTCAGCGCGTTATTGATTATTCGCCAAGCGTTCTGGTAATGATGGTCAGCGGCTTCCCGGGGTAGCATGCCTCCTCGCTCTGTTTTATACATGCTTAACTCGTTGGATAAAATTTTTTTTTCCGTGCTCACTCCTGCCCCGAACGTGTGGGCAGTGGTCTCTATTCCTAGGCACTTCATTCTTTTTACCTTCCTATTGGGTGTCCTTCAGAACAGTGTTCTTTTCCTGCCATGAAGTTGCGGGGCAAAAGCCAGATTAATTCTTGTCTGTGGTGCGGGTCAGAGCAAGTGAGTCCGGTTCTGCCTAACCCAAACCCTTTTTCAACTTTCTTTTTTTTCGTGTAACCTTTTATTTTTTCGTAAGATTTTTTGAAATGATTTTCTAATGATTTGTAGAATTCTTCTTCGTTGGAAACGTTCTTAAGCAATTGGTCTTGGGCTTCGTCTTTTTTTGGTCCTCCAATCTTTGACAATAACAAGATGGTTGTGTTTGTTGCAATGGTTCCTGATTTTTGTCTAAAAAAGTTTTTCAGGTGAAGTAGTACTTCTTCTTTGTTGAGGTTCTTGCCTTTTTTCACGCTTTTCTTGAATTGTTTCTCTATTTTTTTGATGAATTCCTTTTTTTTCTTGATTTCTTTGTCCTTGTATTTTTCGATTATTTTTTTGAACACGAATCCGAATGAATGTATTCTGGCAAGGGTTGCTAGGAAACCGTAAGTTGTTTGGTTTTGGGTGGGTTTTTTGTCATGCTCCTCGTGAAGTACTATTAATTTATCAGGGGTCATTGCTCTAAGCTCTTCTTCGGCGTGGGGGTTGAATATTTTGATGAGTTCTTTTAGCGAGGGTGTTCGTTCTTCCTTAATTTTTGTGAGGAGTTCTTGCAAGTCTTTTTTATCCAGGTTCACTTTACTTTCTTCCTGGGCGAGTTTTATTTGCTTGTCAATTTTTTTGATTTCTTTTTCTAATCGTTTTGTCCGTATCCCTAGTTTTTTGAATCTTTCCTCAATTTTTTTGTAGTATGTTTCGTTGAGCACGCGTTTTTCTCTTCCTTTTCTGGTTTCCGTTTTGCTCATTTTTGTTAAGAACTTGTCGTGAATTATTGTTTGGTAGAGGTTATCTATTATTCTTCCGTCCCATTCTTTGTTCACGTCTTTTATCACGTCTTTGAACCCGTTCTTGACGTGTTTTGATGTTTTGTCGAGGAATGTTTTAAGCGTGGCGTGTAAGAGTATTGTTAGGTTTCTGATAGTTATCCAATCTTGTCTTGTCGTTGCTTCTCTCAGCGGGTGTTGCGTGAAATCGGTTAAGGTTTTTATGATTTCGATCGGGTCGAAGAATTCTTCTAGGCCCGTCATTGGCCTTAATTTTTTCATGTTTTCGACGGCCACGTCAACGTTTTTTGGTTTGTTCAACCCTATTTTTGGTATCTTGCGGAATTCTGGTGAGAATGTTTTTTCGGGAGAGAATGTTTCGCCGGGTCTTGGTTCGTGAACGGTTTCAGGGAAAGGTTTTTTGAATTTTTTAAGGTATTCTTCTTTTAATTTTTGTATTAGCTCAACGTTTTTTTCTCTTGGGGCGTGGAGTTTTTCATGGGTCATTGTTCTCGTGTACTTTTCTAATTCCTGGATGATTAATTCAGCATTGCTCCAGTCTCCTTTTTTAATCACTTTTTTGATGACAAATTTTTTGGCTTGTTTAACGAATTCGGAGTTCATTTTATTGAACTCTTTTATAGCATCTTCTTGTCTTGGGTCTCCTAAGACCAATCCACTTGCTTTGGTTAAGATTTGGATTAATTGATGAAGTAATTTTTGTTTTGAAGTGATTTCTTTTTCTTCTTTGAATTTTTTCATCAAGTTTTCAAAATATTTTTTGTAGTCCCAGAAAGTTCCTGCACCAGCAACCCCTATTTCGGTTCTTTCATAAAGTTCTTCTGGGAGGGCTCCGAATTTTTTTTGGTAGATTTTTTTCAATTCTTGAACTATTTCGTCTATTCTTTTTTTGAGACCTCCATATTTTTCTTGTGGCAGGCGTCCTGAATGCGCTTTTAATTCGGATATAAGTTTCCGGATCGACGCTGCTTCTTCCATTGTTTCTGCCCATTTGATGAGGTGGCCTTTTTTCTTGACCCTGCCCTCTTGTTTGTTGAGTTCTTTGTAAAGTTGCTCGAATTTGGAGAGGTATTTTTGTAGTTCTAGTCCTACAAGTTCGGGTGGCCATGCTTCGCCGGATAAAATGGTTAGTTCTTGGAGGATTTTTTGGAATGTTAAGAATTTTGTTGCAAGCTTTTTTTGTTTTCTGAATTCTTTGATTAGCTCTTTTACACGTTTTATTCTATCTTCATAGCTTTTGGGTTCGGGTTCTTTTACTGTTTTTTGCAGGTCCTCTTTTATTTGAGTTATGGCGTAGAGTATTTGGTGTTTAAAAGTATCGGCTATTCCTCTCACGAGTTTCGGAGTCAGTACCCCCTTATTGTATAACTTTTGAATAGCGTAGTTTTGTGGGTTCAGGCTTGTGAGAGCACTTTTTTGTTCTACTTTTCCGATTGTTGTTTGAACGCTTTGCACGAAGGAAGTGCTCAGTGTTCGGATAAGACCTGTCAGGTTTTGTTCTAGTAAAACTAAGTTTTCAGGTGGCATTCCTGCTTCCTTAACATTTAGGCCAATTGATATTTGCGCGTTTCTCGCGTTTCCTTTTAGTTGGTTTATTATTTGGTTTAAGGATAGGTTTGTTGTTTTCATGCCTTCAAAGAAGGTCGCGGTCTCGCCGAGTATTTCTTGGAGTTGGTCGAACGCGTTTTTGTATTCCTCAGTTTTGAGGTCGGGTTTTATGGGCGCGAAACCCGTGACAGGTTCTGATGAAAGGATTGTTTCTGTGGGTGTTGGGGAGGGTTGTGTTCTTGTAAGGAAGGGTTTTATTAAATGGAGTAGGATTTTGAGTTGTTGGTTCAGGACGGTGTTTATTATGATGGTTGTTTCTTGTAACCTGTTTTCTTCGAAGTTTTCGAGCGCGCTGTCTTCGAATTTTTTGAGAACTTCTTTGATGAGTTTTATTTCTTGACGGTTTGGGAATTGGTCTGGGTTAAGGTCTTTTTCGAGTTTTAGGATTTGTTCGTTGAGCGTTTTCAAGCTTTTTTTGAAAGTTTCCAAATCATTTTTGTTTATTGCTTGGATGGAGTCGTTTATTGCGGGAAGGGTTCGGGTTATTGTTTTTTGGATTTCTTTCGCTGGTTTGGCTTCAAGTATTAGTTTTAGTAGCTGTGCAGTGTATTCTAAGCTTTTTTTGAGGTTCTGCCAATGATGATTTGTTGTTAGAGTGGGGGTTATCTGTTTTAGTTTAGGGAATCCTGTAGTTGGTTCTGTTGAGGTTAAAGGCGTCGGGGCTTTAGGCTCTTCTGCAGGAGTTGGAGGGGGGGCTAGTTCCGAAGCCTGTAGGCTCACACCAATTTTTGTTAAATTTTCATCTAATTTTTTTAGGGCATCAGCAACTTCTTTCACTCTTTTTTGGTCCGCGTCAATTCCGGAGAAACTTGTTTGAGCAAAACTTTCAAGACCTTTAACGCCTTCCACAAACTTTTCTTTCACGCCTTGTTTTTCCAATGCTTCAAGAAAGTTCTTATCTTTAGGCCAACGTTTTATCAGTTCTATGAAGTCCTCATCTTTAAACCAAAGTTTTATCCATTGTTTGAGTTCTCTGATTCTTGATTTAAACTTTTCTAGGTTAGTGATGATTGTTTTGTACCGCCTGGTTGGAGGGCTTGATAAAATGCTTATCGTGGCTTCCACTAATTTTCTTGGTTCTTCAAGGAGGTATTTCTTAACACCTAATTTATCCTCAAAAAATTTAGTTCTTTCCATCGTTATCAAAGATGCTTGTATACCTTTGAGAGGGTGTTGTAGCTCGCTTAGATTCACGCTCGGAGTTGGAAGGCTTGGAACGGGTTCTCTGGTCGTCATCACTGTCTCTGTTGAAATGGTTTCAAGTATTTCTAATATGTTTGAGAGTGTTAATTGGATTGGACCTCCTTTTTCTAATTGTTTCACTGTTTTATTAATGGATTCTTGGTTTGGAGTAAGGAGTAGAATTGTTTTTTGAACGCGCTCCCCGAGTTGCGCTAATTTTATTTCTAAATCTCTTTTACTCGCGGGCACGCCAGTAATAGCTCCTCTCAAGTTTATTGGTAAGAGGGTTAGAAATGTTTGTACGCTGATAAGGGTTTGTTTTAACTCTGCTTTTTCTTCAATGTTTTTTATTGCCTGTTTCCCTTTTTGCATTGTGTCTTGAACGAGTTGTTTTTTGAGGGTTTGTATGTTAAGAAAGTTTTCAAGCATGAGAACTATTTCCCCGATTTTTTCGATAAGTTCGTCAAGTTTGAGCTCTGGTTTGTGAGGTGTTGGAGGGATTTTCTTTACTTCTTTTTTAAAAGGAATCTCTGGTGTTTTTGGTTGCAAAAGAATCTCGTTCAGCTTGTTCGTGAATTGGTCTAAGTGGAAGAATAAATTGTTCAATCCTACAACAATGTTGTCTATTTTTTCTTGGGTTACTGTTTGGTCTGCGAAAAGAGTTGTTTTCAAGTTGTTGATGTCTTGCAGAACGAATCCCAATTCTTTTAGTTGGAACAGTTCTTGTCCTTTGTCTTCTTTTGAGTAGAGGAGCAGTAATTCGTCATGAACGCCTGTCAAAGATTTTACGAAGTTGTCGTAGTTTTCTTGTAATTTTGGTTTTAGCTTGTCTGGGGAATATTTTTCTACTGTTTCAATTATTTGATTTGCGTACTTTATCGCTTCTTCGACGGGTTCGGGTTTGAAACCATAGTTTAAGAAATTTTTATTTAATAACTCGCCTAAGTTCGCTGCAATGTATCCGAGTAGTTCGTTTAGTTTACTGAAATCCAAAGCTAGTGGTGTTGTAGGCGTTGTTGGAGGCGCTTCAGGCTCTTCTGCTGAGGGTTCTTCGCTTATTAATCCTGTGTCTTTTGTTTCAAGCAGTTGTTTTAGTTCTTCGATTTTTTTTTGGTTGTAATCACGCGATTCTTTGGTTTCAATTTTATCTAATGGTAAGTTGTATTGTTCTAATACTTGTATCAGCCATTCCAAGGTTTTTTTATCTGTTTTCAGGATTTGTTTTAGTTTTTTCCAATTTGCTTGCTTGACTATTTGGTCAATGAACTCTTTGTTTTTTTCAGCGAATCTTGGGTAGAGTGATTCCTGAGGGTCAGGGACTTGAACATGAAGGATTCTAGTTAAAATGGTGATTCCTTCTTCATTTAGTTGCGTGAACAGTTTCAAAACATCTTTCTTTTTCTTGGATAGTCCTTTTAGTTCTTGGATTGTCGTGGTTATTCTTGAGAACTCGTCGTTCAGGAGTGTATAAGCGGAGACTAATTGGTTGAAGTCTTTTGGCAGTTTATCCAATAAGTTTTCTCTTGTTGTTCTAAACTCTTTTTCAAGATTCTTCACTCTTTGGAAGAGTTCTTCTATTAATTTTTCTAGTTCTTCAGGTTTTTTGAGCAGTGCATGATAATTTCCTAATCCTTGAATGGAGGGTAAGAGTTTTTTTAGGTAAGTTAAACGAGAATCTATCATATTTGGGATTCGACTTGTCAGAAAAGTTATTTTTTTTATCTGATTATTTTTAACGTATTCCTTTATGGATTCTTCAGTTTTTTTGTAAAAATTTAGTAAGTGTTCTGCTAGGTCAAAATTGAGTTCTAACAATTTTTTCAGTAGTTCTTCTGATTTGTTCACTTGTCTTTTGTTCAATTCAGGTGTTAGGGAGCGTATAGCGCTTAACAAATCGATTTCAATGAGGTCTAATTGCTCTATGAATCCTAATTTCTTTACGGAACCATCTTTTTTCTTTTCTCCGAAAAGTTCTTTTTCTAATGCGCCTGCTTTTTTTTCTTTCTTGACTCTGCCAAGTGCTTTTTCCAGTTTTTTGAGTTGTTTACTAACTTTCCCGAGCATTTTTTTGATTTGTTCTGGATTCAGTGTCTCCGCGAGTTTATCCTGCCCTGTTTCTGCTTGCATAGGAATTTCCGCGGGAGGTTTTGGAGGAATGAGAACTGGTTCTTTGCCAGACAATGCTTTCAATCTATTTTCGATATCTTTTACGAGTTTTGAGTCTAATTCAAAATCGGGTACAAACCTTATTTTTCCTAAGTGTTCCATCAGGATTCCGATGTTTTCAGGTGTTTTGTTTGAAGCCACGTACTCAATGGCTGTGTTTAGGAAGTTATTATTAATTGTTTGAGCGATAATCTTTTCACCGCCCGTCTGTTCTGAAGCTATAGAATCCAGCAAATAATCTATTATAATATCCGACAATTGCTCTAAACTTATTTCATTCTTACTTAATTTAGGAATCCAAGATGTTATCCTTCCTCCCCTTATACCTAAAATGGTTTTAACTGTTTGGTTATCCAACTTTCTTTCGATTAGTAACTTATTGTAGTTTGTTAATGAATCCAAGATTTGGATTGCCACTCCCAACTGTTCTTTTTCCAGCCAAGCGGAAAGGATTTGGGTTAATTGCCTATTTGATTGAGATAGAACTTCTTTAGGTATTTGACCGGTGTTCTCGGTTAAAGCATTCATTACTTCTTTGAAAAGCTCTAATTCGGGAGCTTTTCTGAACATTAAGATTAAACTATTGATTTTCTCCAACGCGACGCTAATCTCTTCTTTTTCTTCACGTTGTTTCGTTTTCTTAGCTGATATTTCTCTTTCTATTTCTTCTTTAGATTTTTCAATAATTGCTGTTCCATCTTCATCTGTTTTTGGAAACATTTTGGTTATGTGAAGTTTTATGCTTCCCGGGTTTCTACCTCTAGTAATTGTTTTATCATCTTTTATTATTCGCTGATTGAAACTGAATTCTTGCGAAACGTTTCCTTTTATATCGGATTCTTTGGTTTTTGCTTGCTTTCCATTAACAAGGATTTTTGCTTCTTTTTTGTTTTTATCAATGATTACTTCAAGGACATCTATTTTTTTAGTGCCTTGCATTAATTCGAAATCAAACTCTTCGTCTATGCGGGAATCAACGAATTCGAAATCTACTTTAACTCTGGTTTCTTTAGCGTTGGATGAGGCTTGAATGACAGGTTTTAGAATGGTGCCCATGCCTCCTCCCCCAAGTTTTAGTTTTGTTTTTTTTGATGACTCATTAATTTTTTTAACGTCTGAACTATCAACCCCTGGAGAAACTATTCCAATCACTTCTCTCTTGAAATCATCAACTTCTTTTCCATCAATGTCTAAAGAAACGTAAACTTCTCCTAATAGCTTGATTTCCTCAACGCTTTCATCAGATGTTGCACTAGGCATGATAAAATCTTGTTTTTCTGGGTTAAAAAAGTTTTAGATTTATTGCTGTTTTACGGGTTCAGGCGTGCTTTCAGGTTTTGCCTCAACCACGGGTTTTTGGCTTGTCTTAAACACCGTGTAACCGCACTTACCGCAAGACTCGCGGTTCTTGTGCGACGCGAGGAAAGTGGCTTGACCGCACTTAGGGCAACTCTTCCTAGACTTAGAAACCTTGCCTCCCTCAACTTTATAAAAACTCCATTTCTTGCTTGTCGGGCGCTTCGTACGAATCTTCTTTCCCTTAGCCTCCTTCTTCTTAACAACGCTTACTGGAGCTTCAACAGTAGTCTCTTCTTCCGCCATTCCTACTTTTTCACTCCTTTCTTCTTTTTCTTGGCTTTCTTCTCGGCCAGCCCTGAACGAACCAACAAGTAATGAAGGCAGACCCGCTTCATCTGCTTCTCATCCTTATAAACGTGAGCCGCGCCTAACGCGATCGTCCTGCCAAAACTGGTTTTAAGCGGGAGTATAATTGTTAAGCCAGGCTTAGAGTCAATTGTTGCTATAAGCTTGCTCCTAACATCCTCTCTTCGAGGAGTGCTGGATTCTTTGAAATTGATTTCGAAAAAAACTTCTTCCCTGCCCAAAAGCTTATTCTCCTTCTTCTCAACAACCTTAATCTTAAAAGGTTTGGACTTCTTTTTCTCATCTGTTTTCGGGCTAGCCTCTTCTGTCTTCACTTCTTCTTTTTGAAGCTCTTCTTTAACCTCTTCTTTCTGAGGTTCTTTTTTGACTTCTTTTTTAGGTTTACTTTTTTCCATTTGTTTTTAACTCTCTATTTTCTTATTCTTAAAGCGTAAGCCCCTTTTCTTTCAGTTTTCAGTTCTTTAGCGATCTCAGACTTTTCAGGATTAAAAATTATTGCAACGCCAGTGAACTTGTCAGTGAACTCTCTTCCATTGCATATAGGGCATTCCTTGGTTTCAGTGATTATATGACATTTAATGCACGCTTTTTCACTCATTTTTCATCACCTTTTTTCTTGGTTTTCTCAACCCACCATTCTGGCTTGCCAAGACCTTTTTGTCGCATGGTCAACCCGATTTTTGGTGTTTCACTGGTCTTAAATGAAATGGCGATGATGCGCGCGACAACTTGGTCGCCTACTTTTATGACGCTGTTTGATTCCCTGCCTTGCAAGGACCCGCTTTTTGAATAGCTCACGAAATCATCCATGACTTGAGATAAGTGAACCATTCCTTCAACAGGACCTATTCTTATGAACGCGCCGAACTCTGTTATCTCGCTCACAAAGCCTTTAACTATTTCCTGCAATTCTGGCTTCCACACTAACATATCGAACTCGGCGTCATAATAAACCGCTCCATCCCCTGGTAAGATTACTCCTTCACCAATGCTGTTAACACTTATGTTCAATAGCAGGACCCCTATTTTTCTGTCAAAAATGCCTTCGTAACCGTCTTTAATGGCTCCTTCCACTGAATCCTCTAATTTTTCCTTGAAAAGGTGTGGTGGAACGCGAATCCTATCTTTAATCGAAACAATTTCATACATTTTTACCAAAAACTCGTCATTAATATTTATAAAACTTTGCTATCTCAATTCAAGCTTTTTCTTTCCTCGAGGAAAAATAACTCTGAAACCTTTTTTTAAAAGCTCTTGTTTTAACTTCTTATCCGACGTGCAAACAACTGTATCCTGTTTATCCATTTTCAAGATTAACGGGTCAGCATCTCCCACTAATCCCGTAGTCATTACACCCACTCCTTTCTTGGACATTAATGATAATGCCGCTGGAACAGAAGACTCCTTGATTTTTTTCAGCTCTTCCAAACAATAATCCGGAAAAAAGATTTTGTACTCGCCTTGCACTATTCTTCGAATCTCATAGTAAACGTCCACTCCAAGAGTGAACGGTAATAACGGGAAGTTGGTGTCAAAAACTATTTTTTGCAAGCAATAACACCCCCGCAAAACCGAGCAGTGAAAGCAGTGCTCCCAAGAACTCGACAAAATGAGTTTCGACCGTGAAAGTTATCACTCCGATGGTTCTGGCTTTGACAAGCATGTAACCCTGATAAGTTTCTAAAATAGGCAGTTCCCTGCCTGACTGGTAAGCGCGCCATTTAGGAAAAAAAGCTTGCTTGAAAAGGACTAAATCGCCGCGCTTAACGTTGCGAACCACGAATAAATCGTTTTTTTCCTGAAAAAACATTTCTCTTGGCGTGGCGTTAACGTCCTCAAAGTTTTCAACCCCCTCCCCTAAATACGTTTTGTCAGCGTAATCAATACCCTCAAAATCGTCCTCCAAACCAGTAAATAACAAAGTACCCTTAAAACCCGTCAGGTCCATGTCCACGACCCCGTCGCTCAGCGCGAACTCGTAATCCTCTAATGGAAGGGAATCGTTGACAAGGAAGTCGAACTTGTAACCCCCTTTTCTCTTCAACACTCCTTCAATGGTTGCTTCCCGCAAGGATTCGCCGTCAATTGTTGGCGAGAACACTTTAGTTAAGTAAGGTTTTTCAACCAAGTACGTTTCGTTCATGTGAAAAACTTTAACACAAATCTCGTCACTCTGCCTCACGTAATCCGGGTAAAAAACCTTGTAAGAAGCTAGACCAATTGGTGTGCACACGTCGCTAACCACTATGTCAACACCCGCTTTTTTGAAAAGATTGTAAGCAAGATAACCGTTATTCGGCTTCAAGAAGTCGTTGCTCGCCTGCTGGACTGGCAGGATAGTGTTCTCGTAAACCCTTAGCGTGCAGTGAGATTCGAAACCATAACCCGCGAACGCGGGTTTACCCGTCCAAAAAGTGATTCCAGGAATTATGCCAGGCCCAAAAATTCCGAACACGACGAACCTGCCTTCAGGGTACTGGTCAAGAGTGTTGTAAAGAAGTCCGAACACGGTTCTATCCGCCATGGCTGGCTCGACGATGAAAGACCTTGACAACTTATACGAAAACATGAACACGTTAGAGAACAACAGCAAAAATAACGTTATGAAAACCGCTTGTTTGAGCGCGCCTTGACTCTCCCAGTAATCCTGCACTAACCTGCCAATGCTGAAAGCGAATAAAGGAATGAACAAATAATACTGGTACACCCTACCGAACAAGATGTCATATTTTGGGATAAACTTCCACAACGGGGTGAACTGCAAAAAAATGTAAGCTAATAGGATTATTGATAGAATTCCAGGAAAATTCTGCTCGCTCAACTTCTTCTTAGACACCAAAAAAAGGATTATCACACTGGCCAAACCTAAATAAAAGAACTGAGGGCTCAGGCCTGTCAGGCTCGGAATATCGTACTCAACTTTTGAAGGATCCAAATGACTGGCAGCTATTTCAAAAAATTTTGTGGGAGAGTCCATTATGCTCATCCAAGCTCCTTCCTGATACTTGAAAGGGAAGTAATCCAGCCAAGAGAAAAAAGGCAGCATCCAAGCCATGCTCAACAGGATAGCGATTCCTGCGCTCAGCGCTCCCCAAAAAAGCACGCCTTTCTTGTCCTCAAAGGTTTTGAAAAAAAGAAGGATTGAAATGAGCAACGGGAATACCAGCACGTAAACGTTGAAATAATAATTCATGAACCACGCGAACAAGGTGATTGACAGAAGGAACGCGTTCTTCCTGGGTTTTTTAAAAAAACGCAAGAGGACGAGCAAAAACAAACAAATAAAGAATTGGTCCATTATGGTTTTCGTGACCTCAGAAACCTTCACGGTTATCGGAAGCGCAACCCCAACTAACGCGAGCGTGAGAGATATTTCTTCATTGATCTTAAAATTCTTGAGAAAAGCGTACAACGATAACCCGAACAAAAGTGAAAACACGTAAAGGCTCACGTTCAAATTTTTCCAAGCAGTTAACGCTGTTACCGCTGACTGCGCTGCAGGAATCAAATAGCTTAACGGGGGGTAAGAGTAAAACGTGGTCATCCCACTGTACCATTTCGTGCTCCAACCAATGAACTCTCCGTTCAATACGCTAAGCACGAGCTCATGAGTTTCGTAAACCCATTTAGCGCCAAGGGTCATTGGGTTAGCGTTCGCTGTCAGAAAAGGAAGATGAACAGCAAAAAAACCGGCAAAAAACAAAGCGGTTATGAGAAGAAACGAGGGTTTGACGTTAATGCTTGGTAATCTGAACTTGAATTTTTTAACCTGCTCCAAATTTAATAATAAGATAATCCCTGACAGCAAGGCAGGCTCGAATAGGAAATAACTTTTTAAGACTATTTGAAAACCTCTGGTCAAAACAAAGTAGGGCCAGTAAACCATGACCGCGGATAAAGGCACTGAGAACAAGAACTTTTCAAGAACTGACAAGTCTTTCTTGTAAAAGTGAAGTATTAGGAAGCAGGGCAGCAACGTGTAAAACAATGAGATGGAGTAAACTCCTGCAGTGACTGTAAGAAAAACTAGTGATAAAACAAGCAATAAGTAATCCTTATCTTCACTCATGTCTAAACAACTTTTTTTGTCCGAGGGTTAAAAAGATTGCGGTGAAAGCAAAGATTCGTCAAAGAAAAGGGAGGGATAATCTTTATCCTGTTGGGCCTAGCAAGAACAGCCCTGCACCGAACTTGTGAACCTTCTTCTTATGAAATGGTTGCGAGCTTCTTAGAGGGTACTCAAATTTTTTTATTAGCTTGCACGAGTAACCATTGTTCCTGCTGACCGCTTCGAGAAAACTTTGGCTCTCCAGCTTCTGAATAACGTAAACCTTTTTCATTGTTGCAAACGCTTTTTTCAGGAAGGGCTGGTCAGCGTGCTTTCTCTGAACCCCGAAAGGAGGGTTCATCACCACCAAATCAATCCTTAGAGGGTCAAAATCCTTCACGTCCGAACAAAATATTTCAACATTCTTTAAACTTAGGTCTTCCAAGTTTTTCCTTTGGGTTTGAACAGCTCGCTCGTCAACCTCAACTGACACTACTTTCTTGGCTCCGAGCAAGGAAGCGCCGATCGCGAGCACGCCGGTCCCGCTGCCCAAATCAAGAACCTTCTTACCAGCGAGCTCGTCCTTGATGAGCCATAACACTTCTGCAGCTAATTCTCCTGGAATCATGTATTGTTCTAACCTTGCTTTTGGCTTGTGAAAACCTTTCAACAAGGATAGGGTTATGGCTAATCTTTTTTTCTTCATCTCTCAACGCTTTTCATAAACTTGTATAAGAAGTATATTGTAAACACCAGCATCAAAAAAGGCGCGTAAACCAGTGCGTAAGCGAACTGAGATATTATTTTGGTCATTGGAAACAACAAGCCCAATATCAATATTGAATAAATCAAAAGCACTAGCCATAAAATATTGTACTTTTTGGGTCTTGTCTTAGCGAAAAACTTGGTGAATAAGTAACCAAGGTAAAACATGAACAAAAAACCTATTCCTCCTATTAAAGGGAATACTATTTCATAAGGTATTTGAGTCATTTTTTTAATTGTTGAATCATTTTGAAAACCATTTTTCCGTCAGCCCTTCCTCTCGCTTCACCCCTCACTAAACCCATTAACGCCCCGAACGAAGCGCTTCCATGTTTTTTTAAAACTTTTTTAACCAGTTTTTCGAGCTCGTCTTCACTCATAACCCCAAATTTTTTCTCAACAACTTTTCGAGAACGTCCTTTGGAAAGCATTGTCAAAGCTTCCACGTAAGAGTCTTTTGACAGAACACCCTCGTTTATTAGTCCGAACAACTCTGAAAAATTCTTTATAGTCAATTTAGTGATTCCTTTTTTTTTCAACTCTGTTTTCGCTCCGAAAAACATTTTTGCTAACTCTGTTGGCTTAATCTTTTTGTACGTGACAAGTAATTGTTCAAAATCTTTCAGTTTTCTGGAATTGATAACTTGACTGGCCAGTTCCTCGCCCAAACCCATGTTCACGAACTTATCGAATTTTTGTTCAGGGGTCTCCACTCGCTCCACTCTAAGTAACTCGTCACTTATTTCCACGATTGGCAGGTCTGTTTCAGGGTACATTCTGGCAGACCCTGGCATTGGCCTCAAGAAAGCAGTGGTGCCGTCAGGTCGGGCGGCGCGAACATCTTTAGGAACTCCTTTAAAAAATTGTTTAAGCCTGTCCACGCCCAACTCAAGAGTCTGATAACACTTTCCTATCTCTCCGGCAGCTATTATGAACGCGTCGCTCTTACCGCAAGACAAAGCCTTATTCACCCCATTCACTTCTCTTGCAGAAACCTTGTAAGCTGGAAGCTCGTCTGAATGAAGAACTCCTTTAAGACCTACCATTTTAGCAATATCAGCTATCTCCGTCCCAATCCTACGATTTGGAAGGATTTCTCGAGAGATAAAACCTTTAAACCCCTTCAAACAAACTCCTAACACGTTCTTTCCTTTCAAAAAGCTCTTAGACTTCTCGAAAATCTTTGAAACATTTTTAAAATCTTTTTTAAGAAGTTTAGGGCTTGATTTCTTTCTTAATTCTTTAGAGATTAAGATTATATTCTTTTGTCTTAATACTTCGTTCTCAATGATTTTTGGCATTAATTTAAGGTCTTGAACCCCTTTTATCTCAACCCTTGTTCCCCCTTTTATTGAAACGTTAACGTCCTGTCGAATAGATCCTAATCCTCGTTTTACGTGATTGGTCATCCAAAGAGTTGTGCCAAGCTTTTTTGCTGTTTCAACAGCGTGAAAAGGGTTCTTGATGTCCGGCTCTGTTCTAAGCTCGATTAGTGGAATACCCAACCTGTCAATCCTGTAAAAAATCTTGTCTTTTTCTTCCTTGATTTTTCTCGCCGCGTCCTCCTCAAGGGAGAGCATGTTCACTCTGACTCTTCCGAGGGATGTATCAACGAACCCGTCCTCCGCGACTAGCGCGGTTCTTTGAAATCCTGAAGTGTTAGACCCGTCAACAACAGTTTTTCTCATCACTAAAACTTTTTTTAAAATGTTCATGTTCAGGAGTCTAGCTACTTGAACGCTTACCATCAAGGCTTCTCTGCTCATCATATGGGGTGGCTCGGAATCCATTTCAACCAAGCAAGTGGTGTCATCGTACCCTTCGTAAACAAAGAGTTTGTCTTTAACCTCTTCAAGCTTGGTCGCCACGTCTTTCTTACCTGTTTCTCCAACAACAGCTCTAAGCTTTCTTTCAACCCTGAAGTCCGGGTCTTCTTTGCGAAGCATTGACGGACAGGAGCAGAAAAGCTTGTTCGTGTCTAATTGAGCGTGTATTTCTAAACCGCATTTAAAACCCAGTTTTTCGTAATTCATTTTTTTTTGATTAGTAAAGGAACGCTTTGTTGATGGTTGCTTCACTGATTTCACCCGCAAAATTTTTTTTAATCAATTCTTTCGCTTGACTTGGTTCATGATTGGCTAGGAGCCAAGCCAGTTTAACCAGGGCTGTTTCGGGATGCATGTCTTCGCAAAAAACTGCTCCCGCCCTGTTAAGTAAGCGAAGATTTCTGTAAACGTAAGGGTTGACCCTGCCATAAATCGTTTGCGTTGTAATCGCGACCACCACACCTTTTTTAACGGCTTTTTTAACCCATGGAAGCCAAGAAAGTTTTTTGTCAAAGGATTTTGTTTTATCCGAGCTCTCGCCTGTTGGCACGTGACCCAGACCCGTGCCTTCAATGATAATCCCTTTATAACCCTTTTTTATGTACCAATCCATTATTTCAGGGTTGCTTCCTGGAAAAACTTTTATCAAACCCACTTTGGAAAAACCTGTTTTAAGAATGGTTTTTGAATCAGACCTTCTCGTATAACGCTGATTCAGTATTTCTATCCTGCCGTTAGGCCATATTTTTGCTAAAGGTAAATCGTTTATTGGTCTGAAAGCGTCTCTGCGAGATGAATGCATTTTCCTTACTTTTGTTCCGCGTATGGCCAAACAGTAGTCGTCCTCGCTTGAACCGTGCATTATGGTCGCCACTTCAGCTATTTTGGATTTGCAGTAATGAGCCGCGCACAAAAGGTTCATGCTGCCATCAAAAGACCCTCTGTCAGGGGAGCGTTGAGCTCCTACGACTGCAACTGGTTTTGAAAGTTTTTGAAGTGAGAAAGAAAGAGCTGCAGAAAGATAATGCATTGTATCCGTTCCCACTGTTACTATCACGCTGTCAACGCTCTTCTTGTTGACTTCTCTGGCAACCATGCCAGCTATTTCCTGCCATTGCTCAGGAGTTATGTCTTCGCTCGCAATAGTAAAAGGACTTAACATCCTAACAATGTTCACCACTTTACTTATCCTCGGAACTGTAGCGATTATCTGCTCAGGGGTTCTGCACATGAAAACGCCTCCAGTCTTGTAATCCACGTGCGTCCCTATTGTCCCACCAGTAGCTATCAAAACCACGTTTGGCAAACCTTTCTTCCTCGTTATTTTAATTGAAGGTATGGAAGCAATCTTTTCCCCGCGGCTAATAAGCTCTATTTTCTTCACGTTCTTAAATTCCACAAAACGATTATACCCATTACTTAATTTCAAGACCAAACCATCTTCTTCAGAATTGGGAATGAGTACTCCATCAAACCCTTCTTCTTTTTTCGTGATAACTCTTACTTTATCTAAAACACGAATATTTTTATCAGAAAAATTCTTAATCTTTTCAATATAAGTCATCAAATCAATTGTAAGCCTGCAATCTTAATAAATATTATCTCAAAACTCATTTGTTCATCAAAAACCGTTTTTTCTGAACATTCCATTTTCCTGAATCCGACAACCAAAAACCCTGTTTTAACCAAATGATAAGGTTTATAAATTAAAATTGAACAAATGTTCATGCAATGGCTAAGCGGGTTGAAGACGAGCTTTTAGAAGAGTTAAAAAAGGACGCTAGAAAATCTTATAGAGATATTGCTAAAGCCTTAGGGCTTGCCGTTGGAACAATTTCCAAGAAAGTAAAAGAGCTTGAGAAATCGGGCATTATCAAAGGTTACGTCCCAATTCTTGATTTGGACAAGCTAGGATTCACCCTAACAACTATCGTCGGAATCAAAATAAAAAAGGGTCGCTCAGACCCTCTAGCGCGCAAATTAAGCGGAAACTCAAATGTTTTAGCAATTTATGAAGTTACAGGAGGATTTGATTTAATAATTATTGCCAAGTTCAAAAACAAGACGGCTCTCAACCATTTTCTCAAAATACTGAACTTCGCTGAAGAAGTTGAAAGGACGGAAACGTTCATCTCTCTTAACAATTGTAAAGAAAACTATTTGACAAAATAAAAGTATATAATCTAGAATATAATTGTTTTTAAATACTCGCGTACTTAACTTTTTTTGCGTTGTAATTCTTTATATCCTTCTGTTAGGACTCTCGAATAACAAAGAACTAAAGAGATGTAGATGTATATAAACATTTCGGGGGAAACATAGCGAAAATGGATTTCATCGTGCAAAACGCGTTAAAAAACACAAACGAAATAAACTGGGAAGAAGGCCTGCTAGGCCAAGCCAACATAAAAGTTATAGGAGTAGGAGGTGCAGGCAATAATATGGCCGACTGGTTGTACAGAAAAGGCGTCCGGGGAGCAGAGATTATTTCAGCTAACACTGATAAACAGCACTTAGATGCGAGAGAAGCAGACATCAAAATATTAATCGGCAAAGATGTCACGCGTGGATTAGGAGCTGGCGGTTATCCGCAAAAAGGTGAAGAAGCTGCAAGAGAATCATCTCAAGAGCTTAAAGACGCTTTGAAGAATTGCGACATGCTCTTCCTATGCGCTGGCATGGGAGGCGGGACGGGTACAGGTGCAGCAGCGCCTATCGCAAAAATCGCCAAAGAAATGGGCGCCATAGTGATAGGTGTTGTCACGATGCCTTTTAAGATAGAAAAGGCCCGAATAGATAAAGCAGAATGGGGTTTAAAACAACTGAGACAAGTTTCCGACACGGTGATAGTCATAGACAACAACAGACTGGTTGACTTTGCTGGAAGTCTTCCGATTGCGCAAGCGTTCGCTGTTGCGAATGAGTTGGTCGCAACGATGATTAAAGGAATTGTCGAGACCATTGCCATACCCTCTCTGGTTAACTTAGATTTCGCTGACGTTAAAGCGATAATGAATGGAGGCGACGTATCCGTGATAGGTGTAGGCGAGAGCGACACTGAAGGACGCGTCAAAGAAGCTGTTAACAAAGCCTTAATGAACCCATTATTGGACGTTAGCTACGAAGGTTCCACTGGAGCGCTCATACACATATGTGGCGGGCCAGACTTGACCTTGGAAGAAGTTAATCAAATAGGTGAGATGGTCACGGCGTCCTTGGACCCTGATGCTCAGGTAATCTGGGGAGCAAGAATTCTTGACAACATGTCAGGCAAATTGCGAGTAATGACAATAGTTACTGGAGTAACCTCCCCATTTATTCTGGGACCAACTAAGACAGCGAAACAAGACCACGTAATGAGGTCGCAAGTTTCGGAAGAACTAGGAATAAGAATGCTGTAAAAAAAAAGTAAACGCACCCCCAAACCTTTTAGGAGTCCCTTCGGGGGCTTCCTTCTTCCCCAACTTTTTGGAAAACCAAAATATTAATTAATCCTACTTGCTCATGTTTTAGTTATGACAAGAATCATAGTTCTTGCCTCAGGCAAAGGCGGGGTTGGAAAAACAACTCTAACCATTAATCTTGCCGCCGCGTTAACTTGGTTGGGCGAGGACACCCTTATAATAGACGCTAATCTCACGACGCCTAACATAGCCTTACAATTAGGAATGCCCACTCCAAACAAAACTTTGCACAGCGTGCTAAGAGGAGAATCAGACATCAAAGAAGTCGTTTACTTCCACCCTCCAAGCGGGCTAAAAGTCATTCCAGCAGGACTATCATTAAAAGATTTGAAATCGCATTACGCGAAGAAACTGGAAAAAGTCATTTTAGACCTGATCGGCGCTGTTGACAACATCATCATAGACTCTCCCGCAGGGCTAACCGACATTACGAGAAGAGCTATTGAAGCAGGGGACGAATTACTTGTGCTCACCATTCCTGAAATGCCCGCATTGACAGACGCTTTGAAAACAGTTGAAATAGCAAAAGAAGCGGGCACCAAAATCATTGGAGTGGTTGTGAACAGGGTGAAAAACGTTAAAGAAGAACTTCACCCGCGAGACATAGAACAATTCTTAGAAGTACCTGTATTTGGAGTGATTCCGGAGGACAAAAACATGCAGAAAGCGTTAAGAAAAAATGTTCCTTTACTGCTCTCATACCCTCACAGCGATGCCAGCATCGCGATAAAAAAGATTGCTGCAAAACTAGTTGGCAAAGAATACGATATTATTGAAAGCCCTGTAGGGGTTAGAAGAAGGCTCAGAAAGTTTCTCAGAAAAGTTCTGAGAAGAAAATAAATAGTTTTTTAAAAAACCTTTTTTTCAAATATGTTTTAAGATATAATGGAAGGCAAGTACGACGCGTTAAAAACCGAGAAGAAATGGCAGGAATACTGGAAAAAACAAAGAACTTTTGCTTTCAACCCTAAGAGCAAAAAAACTGTCTTCTCCTTGGACACTCCTCCACCCACTGTTTCAGGTAAAATGCACGTTGGACACGCTTTCGGGTACTCGCAAGCGGATTTCGTCATGCGGTACAAACGCATGCAAGGATTCAACATTTTTTACCCATTCGGTTTTGATGACAACGGGCTACCCACTGAGAGATACGTTGAAAAAAAGTTGGGTGTGCGGGCTACGAGCATGTCACGGCAAGAGTTCATCAAGCTCTGCCTTAAAGAAACTAAGGAAGCGGAAAAAGAACTGATTAAGGACTTCATGAGCATCGGGCTCTCCCCTGACTGGAATCTTCATTATAGAACCATTGATGATTGGAGTCAAAAAGTTTCTCAACGAAGCTTCATAGACCTTTACAAGAAAGGAGTGGAGTACCGCAAGGAATCCCCGACGCTTTGGTGCCCGAAATGCGAGACAGCTGTCGCGCAAATCGAGCTGGAGGACAAGCAAGCAAAAACGTTTTTCAACGACATAATATTCCACACCCTTTCAGGACGAAAAATCATTATTTCCACCACTCGTCCCGAACTATTGCCCGCGTGCGTCGCGGTTTTCGTCCACCCTGACGATAAGAAAAACAAGAAACTGGTTGGCAAGGAACTAATCGTTCCTTTATTTGATTTCCGTGTTCCAGTGCTCGCTGACCAGAGAGTTGACTTAAAAAAAGGGAGTGGAGTCGTTATGTGCTGCACTTTCGGCGACCAAACTGACATGGAATGGTACATGGCGCACAAACTGCAATTAAAAATGGCTATCGACAAGTCAGGAAGAATGACCAAAATAGCTGGAAGGTACGCTGGCTTAAAGGTTAAAGAAGCTAGGGAAAGAATTGTTCAGGAATTGAAAGACGCTGGTTTATTAACTGGCCAGGAAGAAATCGTTCACGACGTTAAGGTTCATGAGCGTTGCGGAAGCCCTTTCGAGATATTGAACAGCAAGCAATGGTACATCAAGTACACGGACATGAAAAAAGAGTTGTTGGCTGCTGGAAGGAAGCTTGAATGGCATCCTTCTCACATGAGGAATCGTTATGATAATTGGATTAAAGGCTCTCAGTGGGACTGGTGCATATCCCGTCAAAGGTTTTACGGAATCCCTTTCCCTGTATGGTACTGCAAGTGCGGAGAAGTCATCTTAGCTGAGGACTCGCAACTTCCTGTTGACCCGACCAGCGACCAACCCAAAAAACCTTGCCCTAAATGCGGGTCCAAAAACTTTACGCCAGAAAAAGATGTGATGGACACTTGGACTACTTCTGCTTTGACCCCAATGATTGCGCTCAGGTGGGTGGACGACCCCAAATTTTTTGGTAAAATGTTTCCCATGAGTTTGCGCAGCAACGGGCATGACATAATAACTTTCTGGCTTTTCAGAACACTGCTCAAAGGCCTTTTACACGAGGACAAGATTCCTTGGGGTGCTGCCATGATTAACGGGTGGGTGCTCGACCCTAAGGGCAAGAAGATGAGCAAATCTAAAGGAAACACGGTCAACCCTCAAAAAGTTTTGGACAAGTTCGGGGCTGACGCGTTCCGCTTCTTCGCTGCGAGCGCCAAGCTGGGCGAGGACACTCCTTACAGGGAGAAAGAAGTGGTTAGCGGCAAGAAAACCATCACGAAACTGTGGAATCTTTCAAAATTCTGCTTCACTCACTTGAAAGACTACAAGCCAGGCCCGAAACCCAAATTAACGCTGGTGGACGAATGGGTTTTATCCAAACTGCAGGAAGTGATTGAAACAGCCACCCAAGGTTTTGAACGTTACGATTTCTCAAAGGATAAAAGCGCGGTGGATAATTTTATGTGGAGCGTTTTCGCAAGCAATTATTTGGAAATGGTCAAGTACCGCTTGTACGGGAACTTGTCTTCTAAGAAAGCCGCGCAGTACACGCTTTACAAAGTTTTATTGGACGTTTTGAAGTTGTTCGCCCCGATAATGCCTCACGTGACCGAAGAACTGTACCAAACTTTTTTCAAGAAGCACGAAAAGAAAGAAAGCATTCATTTAACCAATTGGCCTAAAACAAGTAAAAGAAATAAAGAAGCGGAAAAAGCGGGTGACCTCGCCGTCGAAATCGTCAGCGCTGTCCGCAAGTTCAAGAACCATGCTCAAAAAAGTTTGAAAGAACCTGTAAAAATTGTTATCCAAGCTTCCTCAAATGACAGGGAACTCTTAGAAAAAGTGTTGGAAGATGTTCGAGCAGCTACTCACTCGAAAATCGTTTTCGGCAAAGCCAGTCAAATCAAGCTTGATAAAGTGAAACTGGACGTTGAGTTCATTTAATTAAAAGTCTATAAAAGGTCCGTTCTTAATCTCTGACATGTACTCGCCCTTTCTTTCTCTTATGACGAGCTCCCAGACATCTCCCAAAGGCGAGTCTTTTATTTGAGAGTAAGCGCAGACCACGTGTTCTCCATCCAAGTTTTCCAGCACTGGCTCTTTACAAGGCATTATTTCAAGTATTTTGCCATCTTTTTCCAGAATGGTTCGCGGATAAAAAATTGCTGCACCACATCTTCCAGGATCTTCAGATTCAAAGGTTTTTTTGACTTCTTCTTCAACCATGTCTTCAGCAATAATTTTTTCCAAAAACCTGTCTAGTCCCTCTGGCTCTTGAAGTTTGCCGTGAATCTTCTGCATTCTTGGTCTTGCTGGCACGTCACTTAATGCCAGCAGTTCTTATTAAAAAATTTTATTGTAACGTGAAGTATAACCTGCGATTATTCTTTCCCTTGTTTTGCGCGCGAGTTATCACTATTCTTCCGATTTCATTGATGTTTTTGACGTGAGTTCCTGCGCACGCCTGCATGTCCAAACCTTTAATCTTAACCACTCGAATGGTTTTCACAAATAAAGGTATTAAATTGACTTTGGTGCGAATCAAGTCTGGTTCCTTATCCGCTCTTTCGCGTGGCATGAATTCGAAGCTCACTTCCGCTCCTTTATCGATTAAAAGGTTGGCTTTTTTGACTGCTTGCCCCAGTTTTTCGCGGTCAAATTCCGGGATCGTGTAGTCGTCTCTAGACTCTTCGAGCCCGAGTTGGCCTCCGCTAATCTCTCCTCCAAGGTCTTCCCACACTACTTTGGATAATACGTGGACCGCGGTGTGCATTCTCATCATCTTGTAACGTCTTTCCCAGTCAATGATTCCACGCACTTCGTCTCCCGCTTTCAGGTCGTGGTCTTTGACTTCGTGAATTATTCTTCCCTTATCTTTCCTAACGTGCACCACTTCATGATTGTTCAGTGTTCCCAGATCGCAGAGTTGCCCCCCGCTTTCAGGGTAAAACGCTGTTCTGTCGAGTTCTATTTCGTTGCCGTTCACGCTGGTGACCTCGGCGCCAAATTCTTTCAAATAACAATCCTTCAAGTACAGTGCTTCCATCCTAGCTTCCTCATAATTTTTTCAACATAAAAATTGTTTGGTTCCATGCCAAAACCTTTTATGTCTTCCCAGTAATCGTAAACCGCTCGCATCGCGTCATAAGGTATTTCTCTCAGTCTTGACAGTTCCAAAACATGGTTTGAAAAGGGAATCATTAAACCCAGCAATACTGCTTTGTTCTCAGCTCTTTCCCGAACCTGGCCGTAACCTTTCTCATCCAATCGCGTCTCTGACATGATCATTAAAACGTTGAAATGGCTTTCCAGCGATTCTTTGAATTGGTCTTGCAAGTAATCGTGTCCTTTTCTGAAGTGCTGAGCTATTTTCACGGGCAGCTCGTGGGATACTGAGTAGAGACTGCAAATCCTACCAAATGATTTGACGAGCTTGGCTTCTTTCGGTCTCGTAATTATTCTTTGGTTCATCAGCATTGGCTCGTACTCGCCGTAAAACCATGTTTTTCTCACGCTGTCGGACAATTTTCCCTCGCTTGGCAGGACATCCATAACAAGCAGCGCTCCTAACGCGTATTCGGCAACGCTCTTCTTTGTTTGTGGGAACAGGGTTTCAAACTTTTCTTTCAAGATTTTTTTGTCCTCATCGCAAAGATTCTCTATTAGTAAAAGATTTTTTTCAAGCTCACAACTTCTATTGATTTCGCGAATCAGCTTGTTAAGGGAAAGACTTAGCCCTTCATTAACCCTCATTTAATTAGAAAAAAATGATTTTTTTTCTCTTTTAATGTTTGCTTTTTTTTAAAAGAAGATAGTGAATGAAAAAGTTTATAAATCGTGCTTCTAACCTTTTATTATTACAATGAAAAGCGGTGAGTGCGTTCATCAACAGTGATTTCACTAGCCTTGCTTATATTGAACCCGTTCTCGAAAAGTTTATAGGTGTAGAGCGGGGTTTTGTTCATAATTGGTCTGGGTAGTCTAGTGGTTAGGATAGCGGGTTGTGGTCCCGTTGACCCGAGTTCGAATCTCGGCCCGGACCCTTCTAAACTCAAAAACTTAAAAATGGGTGCGACCAAATATCTAAGCATGAAAGTTTTTGTCGGCTCAACCAATCCAGCCAAGATAAACGCTGCGAAAAAAGTTTTTGAAAAGGTTTTCGGACAAATCGAAGTGGAAGGAATGAAAACCGGGTCTGGCGTCAACGCCCAGCCAATGAACGACAACGAAATCATTCAAGGAGCAGTCAACCGGGCAGTCATGGCCTACCAAAAAAACGGTTTCGGGGTCGGACTGGAAGGAGGAATCATTCAAGTACAAACAGTTTATTACACGAAAGGATGGGTTGCAATCACTAATGGCAAAAAAACAGGTCTTGCAAGCACCGTATCCATCCCTCTGCCTAACAGCATTGTCTCACAAGTTTTAGAAGGAGTGGAGTTAGGAGAAGTTATTGATAAGCTCGAAGGCCGAAAAGGAATTGGGAAGAAAGAAGGGGTTATTGGACTGCTGACAAAAAACTATGTGACCAGAACCGATTTTTTCGAACAAGCATTGTTTTGCGCGCTAGCCCCATTTTACAACGAAAAAGCGTATGAAGGAGGATTTGGAAGATGAACTACCAAACCGTCAAAGGCATGAGAGACTTCCTGCCTGAAGAAATGCTGGTCAGGAAAAAGATTTTCGAAACAGCCCAAACAGTACTGGAAAAATATGGTTTCGCTCCATTAGACACTCCTGCTTTAGAGTACGAGGAAACCTTAACAGCTAAGAGCGGGGAAGACGTGAAAAAAGAATTATTCGCTTTCAAAGACAAAGGGGGAAGAAAAGTGGGGTTAAGATTCGACCTCACCGTTCCGACCTCGCGGGTGCTGGCGAACAACCCTCATTTAGTAATGCCTTTCAAGCGCTACCAATACGGCAAAGCTTGGAGGTATGGTGAGATAAAAAAGGGCAGGTACCGCGAGTTTTACCAGTTCGACATTGACTCTTTCGGCTCGAATTCAATGGTGACTGACGCTGAAATCGTGGCCGCCGTCCTTGAGGTTTACAAGAAACTCGGGTTGAACATAATCATGCGCGTCAACAACAGAAAAATCCTTGCAGACATGATGGACTACGCTGGAATCCCAAAAAAATTGTGGCAGGAAGCGTTTAGAGCAATTGACAAGCTCGATAAAGTGGGGTTAAAAGGTGTGGAAAAAGAACTGGTTGATAGAGGAATAAGCAAAGAATCCTGCAAAAAAATTATTCGACTAATCGGCACGGACTCTTTGAACAAATTGAAAAAAATTCTCGGGGGCTGCGAGGGCATTAAAGAACTGGAAGAACTTACCGGTTACTTGAAATCTTTTAACGTAAAGAACTACGTTATTGACGTTTCTCTTGCCCGCGGACTGGATTACTACACTGGACCTGTTTTTGAAGCTTCTTGTAAGGATATTAAAGTAAGTGTTGGTGGTGGCGGAAGGTATGATAATCTCATCAAAATTTTATCTGGCAGGGACGTGCCCGCAACAGGTTTTTCTTTAGGCATTGAACCCATTTTTGAATTGCTCAAATCCAAGTCAAAACAGGCCAGCAGCACCAAAGTTTTTGTGGCGAGTGTTAAACCCGAGTTCGACAAAAAAGTTGTTGGACTTGCCCAAAAAATGAGGAAGGCTGGAATGAATGTGGAGACCGATTTGATGGGCAGAAGCTTAAAGAAACAGTTGGATTATGTTTCAAAGAAAGGGATTCCTTTTGTCATAATAATTGGTGAAAAGGAGTTGAAAGAAAAAAAGTTCACTGTTCGGGATATGAAGACTGGAAAACAGCGAAAAACGGGATTTGAAGAAGTGATGAAACTTTTTGGAAAAGGTTAAAAACCCTTCCTTTCGAGTAATAAATTAAAATGAAGTGTGTTATTTCGGTTGGGGGTTCACTGCTCGTGCCCAAGGACAAAAACGTTGACGTGAACTACATCAAAAAGTTCACTGCGTTCGCCAAAAACATTAAAGACCACTGGATTGTCTGCGGCGGAGGAGCGACCGCCAGAACTTACGCCAAAGCAGCCAAGAACTTAGGAATCAACGATGACGACAGGGACTTATTAGGCATTATGTGCACGCACGTCAACGCCATGATATTAACCCTTTACTCAGGGCTGAACGGGGTGGGCTATACTCTAGACGATGTTGAGACCATGAGGGTTTTCGGCGGGCTAAAAACAGGGCAGACCACTGACGCGAGCGCAGCCGAGATAGCTAAAACCGTGCAAGCAGATTACATTGTTAACCTCACTGACGTGGACGGCGTCTACGACAAAAACCCGAAAGAACACGATAATGCCAAAATGTTTAGAAAAATTGGTTGGAAAGAGTTTTTTGAAGTGGCTGAGCGCTCAGGGTTCGGCAAGCACGACCCGGGAATGGAATTCGTTTTCGAGCCAAGGGCTGCAAAGATTTGTGAGAAAGCAGGGCTAAAAGTCGTTGTCATTAACGGCCACAAGCTCGACGAACTTCAAAAATTCATGGAAGGCAAGGATTTCTTAGGAACAATCATTGGCTAAAAAGAAATGGCCTGTTCTTTTTTTTTAGGTAAACAGCCTAGCTTGAACAGTCGGTTTTTCTTTAGTCTTGCTGAACCCCAATAAACTGGCTTTCAACAAGTTAGTGTTTAAAGAATAGCTTGTCCTCCCGCTCTTTAAAAAAATCCACGAGCCTTTAACCCCAATAATCTTTCCGGAAACAAGTTTCTCATCATAATCCAAAGCGTCAGCGTTGAAGTCAAAACCTGTTTTCTCGTCCACGTTAAGAATTGTTTTACTGTAAACATGGTCTGGGAACATTTCGTGAACTTTTTCGAGCACAGAACCGATTAATTCAGGTTGCCCTCCCTTAAGCATTAAACTTTTTTTTTGGCTGGACCTCACAGCAGTCTTAACCCCCAGCTTCTTAGCTATCATGGACTCAATTTTTCTGGCTTCCAAACCGTTGCCCGCTTTCAGAGCTTTAACCGCGCAGTCAGCTCCCTGCTCCACCCATCTAGTAACCACTCTTTTAGTGCTGCTAACACCTACCTTCAGAATGTCTCCGAAGCTTGCAAGGTAAACCGCGAACTCGTTATTGAAACAGTAATCCTTTCCTAACTCGCTCATGCACCTCTCGCCAACGCATTTTTTGCACGCGTGACGGTCATCGATTTGCTTGCACTTAAAGCATTGCATGCCTTTCTTGATTTGCGTGCTGAAAGGGCAAGGATTATGGTTATAGCCTAAACAATATTTTTCGTTAAGAATCTTGAATCTTAGATTATCTCCTTTGAGCAGAGGAACTTTTTGATCTTTACCCCCGTTCCTAAGAATCATGTACGGAACTATTTTGTCAACTCTCTTCTTCCATTCCAGACCTGCGAAGAGGTAGTTCCCGTTCATTGGCTTCACTAATGAAACCAGTTTTTTATAAGTTTTCTCGTTGTGAAAGAGTTAAAAAGAAGTAACTCTAAAATTGGCATCATGTTTGAATCAATGAGGTTCAACACCATTGACAATCTTTTCGTTCTTTACGGTTTAGACGCGAGTGGTAAAAGCACTCAGGCCAGAATCGTGAAGAAAAAGTTAGAGGGAAAAGGTTACGAAGTTCATCACATTAAGACTCCTAGCAACGGTGTTTGGGGAACTGTTCAGCGAGGCCTTTTGGTTGGAGGGAGCAAGAAACGCGCGGCTGTTTTCGGTTTCCTTGATTTTTTGTCCTTAATGCCCGAGTTTGGGAGTGCCAGAAAGACGGATAATGAAGTGAGGAATATTTCGATTGATGACTTGACTAATGGTTATTTGGATGACATTTTCAAGAAACTGGAGAAGGCAAACGCGTCCTCAAAAGTTATTTACTTGATGGAGCGTCATCCTTTGTTCGACGCTATCACTTATTTTGGCCCTAAATTAAAGAAAAATTGGTATTATCGCGCTTTTTCTTTTTTGTTTCCGAAACCTGGTTTAGCCATCAGAATGAAAACTTCTCCTGAACAGTCATTTGAAAGAGCAAAGAAAAGGTCTGATGATACTGGCCAGGCGTTGGAGATAACTGAGAATCTTGAAGCATTGGTTGAAGCTGATGATAATCTTGGCGAGGTCGGGCTTAGAGGGGTTAAATTTACCGATGTTGATACTAGCGATGAAGTTGAAGAAGAGGAATCTGCTGAAGAGATTGTTGAAGTGATTGGCGAGCACAAAAAGAAAACAGAGAGAAACGTAAAGAAAGGAATAACTAAAACTGTCAGGAAGGCGAAGAAGATTCTAAAAGAAGGTTTGGATTACTTGAGAAGAGAGGACCAATAAAGTTTTTAAAACCGTTGCCCTAATTCTTTGTTCACGCGCCTTTGTAGCTCAGCGGTTTAGAGCACCTGCCTCGTAAGCAGGGGGTCGTGAGTTCAAATCTCACCAAAGGCTTAAACCAGTTTTTTTTGTCGCATGCCGTTCAAGAAATGATGTATTGTTAGGGCCGCGCCCGCTTCTTTTAACAAGATTTTGTAGGGTTTTCCTGAGCTAATCACTTCTTGCAATGGATAAAAGTGCCAGCCGTGCTTCAAAAACTTGATTGCGAAGTACGCTTCGCAGCCCGCCCTATCCCTAAAACTTTTGAGTGTTTGCACGTCCCCTTCCGTCAAATAAATGAATGGTTGTTTGCGCATCTTGCACTCAATAGCCAAAACCATGTCATCTTTCATGACTAGCAGGTCTGGCGTGGGGTATTGGGCGGCACCGCTTCCAGCTACTCGCAGGACCGCGAAACCTTTTTCATAAAACTTTTTAGCAAGCTCTCTTTCAGCGTTGCTTCCTCTTCTCTTACCCATTTTCGGTCACTTCAAAGCAGGTTACCGGCATTTTTAATTGATTGTTCTTAAGAACCGCTGGATGCACTTCCCCAATTATTCCAACGCTTCTGTTCTTGACAATTATTTCTCCGCAGCGACCTTCTATGAACGCCTTGTTCTTGGACGGTTTCAACGAGTAATTGATTCCTCGAGATTTCATGAACCAATCCAAATGCTGTTTTATCTCGCTGAAACTTGTTTCTTTGGACGCCACGCACATGCCGGCGCCCGTCTTGGTTTTCGAACCCATGTCATTAGATGATGTTCTTATCACTTGACCTACTTCGAAGATTTTTTGAGGGTATTCTGCGTGAGTGTTTTTTGACAGCGTGTTGACGAGTCCTGGCAGTAAAGCGTTGCGCGCGCAAGTGTAGGATTCGTTCACAGGGTTTTCTATTTCTATGAACTTGCTTTTTTTCGCGTTCATTTTTTCGAATAGTTTTTCCGTGTTTGTGAGAACCATGTTCCTGATTTCTTGGCAGCCCATGCTCGTGAAAAGTTTTCTGAGCAGTCTTTCCTGCTTGGTCTTCTTACTGACTCCTCCTACAGTGAACGCTTTTGGCATTTCAGGCTCTATTTTATCGTAACCGAACGCTATCGCCACGTCTTCAGTGACGTCCACTGGGTGGATAACGTCAACCCTGTAACTCGATACTTGCACGTCTATGATTTTTCCTCTGCTGAACGCGTTGTACCTCATTTTTCTGAGAAGCTCAACTATTTCTTCAGGTTCTAGTTCAAGCCCCAGTTCTTTGTTGATTTCTTCTGGTTTTACTCGCAGTGACGTGTTTTCGAAGACTGGAGTAATGCTTCTCCTGTTGCTGTACTTGATGGTCACGTCGTACAAGGTTCCCCCCCTGTCGAATAAAGAAGTGGTTATTAAGGTTAGAACGTTTCTCACTGCTTCCTCATTGGTTCCAGTGACTTCCACTAACAAGTTGGTGTGCTCTGGCTTGATTTGGCCGAGCTCGTTGGAATTGATTATTGGGGGCATTGACAGGATTTTTCCTGTCGCGTCCGTGAACAAGGGCGGCTTGTCCACTCCTTCTAGGATGTGAGCGTAGGCCACGCCTTTAGGATGTTTTTTGAGTATTTGTTTTAAACTCATTTTTTGTTTGAACCCTAATGGAACGAATTCGGTGTCTTGGCTAGCTTCATCGTAGGTTAATGGAAAAGTTAGTGCGTCAAGGTTGTATAAGCCGATGGACGTTTTTTTTCTCGTTCTGCCGTAAGTAGAGTCTATTTTTTCTTGCTGCTGCATTAGTTGTTTGATTACATGGTTGTTTAGTTCAACTCCTTTGACCACGCACGCAGCAATGTAAGGTCTTACCTTGATTTCGCCAGCGTTTATGACATATTTTGATTTTCTTGCCTTGTACCTTTTTATTCCTTCGTCAACGCCTAAGTGTCCTTTTAGTTCGCGGGCAATTCCTTCCACGCTCCATAGGTCGACGCGGTTAGTGTCGTTTAATTCTAGGGTTATGGTGTCGCCCACTTCTTTTTCCACTTCTGCTTTAATCTTGGAGAAAAGTTCTTCCTTGTTTTCAGGCAGTTTTTTGCCTATTAGTTGTTCCAAGTCTTTTTTGCTTATCTCGAGGGTCGGCATTTCTAGCTTCTCACCTCTCTGCTTCTGAGCCAGTCAAGGTCTTGCGTGAACAGGTCCCTGATGTCGGATATTCCTTCTTTTATCATGAACAACCTGTCCAAACCCAGGCCCCAAGCTATGACTGGAACTTTTATTCCAAGGGGTTGAGTGACCTCTGGCCTGAATATTCCTGAGCCTCCGAGCTCTATCCATCCTATGCCAGGCACTTTTGCCATTATTTCCACGCTTGGCTCAGTAAAAGGAAAATATCCTGGAACGTATTTAACTTGTTTAGCGTTAGCAACTTTTTCGGCGAACATTTTCAGCATGCCTAACAAGGTTTTTAGGTTAAGGTTTTTGTCCAGCACGATTCCTTCAACTTGGTTGAATTCAATGTTGTGTTTGAAATCTATGACGTCTGGTCTGAAGCATTTAGCCACAGCGAAATACCTGCCCGGAATTTTTGGCTGGTTCATCATTGTTCTAGCGCTAAGAGCCGTTCCTTGTGAGCGAAACACTAATCTTTTGCACATTTCTTCGCTGAACTTTATTCCCCATCCTTTGGAACCAGTTGTCCAGCCGTCCTGATGAACGGATTTCAAGTTCTTGATATCTGGCAACGTCTTGCAATGTTTTGGTGACTGGGTTAAGAATATGTCATGTATTCCTCGAGCGTTATGGTCTTGGGGCATGAACAAAGCGTCGCAATTGTACAAGGATTTCTCGATCAAAGGACCTTCCATTTCTTCAAAACCCATGCTGACCAAAGTTTCTTTCAGTTCTTCTATGAACAAAGTGTAAGGATGATTTTTTCCCGCAAAAATTTTTGGGGCTGGAGCACTTATGTCGTAAGCCCTCATCTGACGGGTTTTCCACTCACCAGATCGTATGATGTTAGGAGTTAGTTTTTCAATGAACTTTTTCTGGCCAACCATTTTTTTGGCTTTTAAACCTTTTTTGGTTAGAGTGATTATTTGCTCTGACTCCTCGTTTATGACGAGAATGTCTTTTCTTTTAATCAATGCATCAACAATTTTTTGTTTTTCTTTGTTCAGGGAAGAATAGTAAACATTATCTAATGTTTTTAATGTTTTTCGAGTTTTTTCAAGTTCTTTTACTTTTTTCTTGTTCAAGATTTTGACTATTCCTTTGTCTATGCTGATAACCTTGCCTTTTTTTAGGAATCCTAAAGAGTAATTAAATTCTTCCGCGCTTAACCCCGCTTTTTCTCTAACCTTGTTGAGGTCGTGTTCTCCTGCTTCAAGGAATCTTTGTTCAGGCAACTCTTCTTTTAAGTATTGTTTGCCGTTAGCGCCCAGCTTAACGATTCTTCTGGTTTTTTTGGTTGTGTCAAGCATTCCTTTGTATTTCAGCCATTCAACCGCTCTTCGCACTTTGGATTCTTTTAATCCTGTTTTCTCTGTTAGGGTTTTGATCGTGTCTTTGTTTTTAGCATTGCTTAGGATTATTCTTTCATCGCTTGATAGGGTTTCCGCGCTTTTCATCATTCTTTTTTAAAGGTAATCATTTTTTTTAAGAGTTTGTTTAATAAAACAGCAATGCTTTTAAACTATTTCTTCATTTCTTCAAATATAGGGTTAAACGATAATGGGAATTGACGATTTATTTTATAAAACAGGTATTGATTTTATTGACGAGCACTCTTTGCACTTTTTGAAAGGTTCTTTCACAACACTTTCTTGGAATCATCATAAACCAGATGTCTTGCTTAGAGAAATCGCTGACAAAGCTGTTAGCAATGGTTCGAGCGTTGCATACATATCCACTCTAAACGAGCCCGAAAAAATTTTAAGGAACGGTGAAGTTTACGGTCAAAAATATTTAAAAGAAGTTGATTTTTATAGGTTGATGCCTGAAATCAAGAGGGATGATGACAGGTTCGAATCCGTTAATGGTGGTAAATCCATTGATGCTTTAATTAAAGATATTGACGTTGTCATAATTGAAGAGTTTTTTCACTTTAACGCTGACCCGAATCTGGGGAGAATTTTGAAACGTGTTAAAAATTATTCTCAACTAAATGACGTGACTTGTTTTGCAGGTTATTTAATCGACGGCAAAAGCGGGATTTCTAGCGAAACAAGTTTGATAGGCCCGACTTCCAGCATGAAATTAATAACTGATAACCACGTTTTTTTCACGAACTTAGGAGGAACTCCTCTATCCTGGACTTCCCGCCCAAGATTAGGTGAAGACGAGGAACTGGATAAAGATTTGTTGTTGCCTGTTTTTGAGTTAAGAGCTATTTCAATGGAGTGTCCTGATTTCAACTCTGAACCAATCGTGATTAACCTGGCTCCCTCCTATGTGAGGAAGCTACCTGATGATTGGGACATGTACGAACCAGCTGTTTTTAAGATGGGTGAAGATGGGGATAATGGTGTCCAAATGATTGTGCCAATAACCCGTGAGAGGATTCCGGAAGAAGGTTTCAGAAACTTTGCGGGGGGTTAATTCATTAGTCCTGTTATTTTTTGTGCTAGCTCTTTTATCTTAACTCTTTCTTGTTTCATGGAGTCCCTGTCCCTGACGGTTACCGTGTCGTCTTTCATGGTTTGATAATCAATTGTCACGCAGTAAGGGGTTCCGGACTCGTCCTGCCTCCTGTATCTTCGCCCAATGCTTCCAGAATCGTCATAGAACGTTCTGAAAGTTTTTCTGAGCTCCTGATAAACTTGTTCTGCTTTTTCTGGAAGCTTGTCCTTGGATACTAATGGGAAGACCGCGATTTGATAAGGAGCGATTAAAGGTTTTAGTTTGAGAACCTTTCTTTCCTTTTCTTCTTTGTAAGCGTCGAGAATGATTGCCAGGATTAATCTTTCAACCCCCATGCTTGGCTCGCAAGCAACGTAAGGAATTACTCGTTCCCCTGTTTCCTCGTCAAAGTAGGATAGTTTTTTCCCAGAATGTTTTTCGTGCTGGGTCAGGTCGTATTGGGAGCGGTCGGCGTGTCCTTGAAGCTCTCTCCACTTGCCGAGGTATTTGTAGTCTATGTCCCAGTTGTCGCTCGCGTAATGTGATAGCTCGTCTTTGAGGTGTTGTCTTATCCTCAGGTTTTCTGGCTTGATTCCCATGTCCAATAACCATTTGTAGTCAAAAGCTATCCAGTACGCCTGCCATTTGTTCTTAATGATTTTTTTTACGAATAGTTCTTTGGTTTTGGATTTGAACGTTTTTGGCTTGTTTTTTTTCTGCTCTTTTTCGGGAAGCACGTTCATGCTTAGGTTTTCGACTTGCTTAAAGTCCGGAACATTGTTCAGTCTTTTCGGGTGGACGAAGAACTCTATTTCCATTTGTTCAAATTCCCTGTCCCTGAAAATGAAGTTGCGCGGGCTTATCTCGTTCCTGAAAGCTTTTCCAATCTGGGCTATGCCGAACGGGAGTTTAACTCTGGTCGAGTCAAGGACGGGTTTAAAGTCAGCGAAAATGGATTGAGCTGTTTCGGGGCGCAGGTACGCGGTTGAAGATTCGGTTTCCACGGGTCCTACACTGGTTTTGAACATGAGGTTGAAAACTTTGGTGTTAGATAATTCTCCTTTGCATGAAGGACATTTTATGCCTTTGCTTTTGATGTTTTTGTCCAAGGCTTGGGCTTTGAGCCCGTCCGAGGGTTTGCCCGTAGCGTTTTCTACGAGGTTATCCGCTCTCCAGCGTTTCTTGCATTTCTTGCAGTCCACTAACGGGTCTGTGAACCCATCCACGTGACCGCTTGCTTTCCATACTTTAGGGTGCGTTATTATTGAGCCATCGATGCCTATAACGTCGTCTCGGTTTTCGACAAAGGTTTTCCACCAAGCGTTAGTAACGTTTCTTTTAATCTGGACTCCGAGCGGCCCCCAATCCCAGAACCCGTTGTACCCGCCGTAAATGCTTCCTGAAGAGAATATTATTCCTTTTCTTTTGAAAAAACCCGCGACTTCTTCCAGCGTTTTCATGATTTTATTGTTAGGCTTTCTTGACATTTATAAGATTATGTTTTCTTGTTATGACTCTGGCTTTAACGACTTTTCCTACTGACGGCTTGCAATCCAATATTTCCATTGACCTTTCTTTGGCCACGCCTAAGGAGTTGTTGTTCATCCTGCCCGGCCCTTTTATTCTGGTTTGGATTATTTCTCCTTTTTTGAACGGGTTAGGTAATTGTTTGGATTTGTGAATGCCTAAGTGCTCTGCAGTCATGATTAACTGGATTTCGTGTTTTTTCTGGAGTTCTTCGAGTTTTTTGAAGAATTTTGGGAAGGGTATTTGTTTTTTTTTGAGTGGTCTGCCGAACCTGTATTTGAGGTAGTTTTGCATCCCTATTTGCGCCCCTATTTTTTTAGCGTAAAGGATTAAGTCTTCTATCTCGTCGTAGTTCACCCTGTCAATAATGACTGGGGCGAGCATGACTTTAATCCCTTTTTTGATTGCCAGCACGGTTATTTCAAGCACTTTTTGGAGGTCGTATTTTTTGGTTCCGCTCATCATCCGGGCTTTTTCTGGTTTGAGAGAGTTTATTGACACGCTTAGTCCTGTTAGTCCTGCATTGATTAAGTGTTTTAGGAGTTCTTCGTCTAATAAGACAGTGTTGGTTTGGATTATTGTTTTTTCAACGTTTTTTATTTTTGAGATTTGTTCAATCAAGTTGACGATGTCCGGGTGGGTTAGGGGTTCGCCCTGCCCGGATATGAAGATTTGGTAAGCGTCTTGTCCTTTGTACTCTAATAGTTTTTTGAGTTCTTTGGTGAGATAGTTTGTTTCCACCATGTAGTCCGTGACCCTGGTTCGCGAGTTTTTGCCTTCGTCCACGCTGCAGAAAACGCAGTTCAGGTTGCAACCGCTTATCGGCCTGAGTTCTATCATGTTGGTTCCGCGGTCTATGATTCCGAAAGCGTTGTGACCCATTAGTGGAACCTTTGATTGTTCATCAATTATTAGGATGGGTCTGTTCGTGTACTTGTTTAGCAGGGTCTTCATACGTTGACAAGGGTTATTTTGGGGTCGTCGCTTAAGAATTTAATGCTTCCAATGTTATGAGCGTTTTCAGAAATGAATCCGACAATATAATTATTAGGGTGGTCACCGGTTAATGATTCATGGAAATCCCTATAATCTCTTAACTGTTTAAAATGTTTTTCTGCATGTTTTTTAGTTTGTTTCAAGTCTTTTCTTGCTTCATACAAATCATATGACAAAAACGCGGTTGTGGCCGTGCTAATCGAAAATGCTCCTGAAAGTAGTGGTTCTAAACCCATTGCCGTGGAAAGGATGAATGTTGAGATTCCTGTAATGACTGGTATTGCTATCATTTTTTTGTCAAGTTTGTATTCCGTTATTTCTTTCTGAGGTACGGGTTGTTGGGTTTGGTCGTATAGGCTGACAAGCGTGTTCAGTGAAGATAAAACTGGAGTGAATTTTTCTGAAACGTCTGTTAAGTCTAGGTCGCGTTCCTTCCTTAACCTGACGTGTATTTCCGGATTGTCGGTTTCAAGAATTTCCGGGAATCTTTTACGCTCTAGAAGGGGTTGCATTATTTCTTCAAGCCTGACTTCACTGCTATCATTTTCTCTCTTATGAGGCCACTGTGTGCCCCAAATCCAGAGTTCTAAATTATTATCCATTCTAAAAAAGGGTTTTGAGAGGGTTTATATCAATTTCGTTTTTAGGCTAAGTGTTTTTTGCACCAGGCAAGGATTAGTTCTTTCATTTCTTCCCTGCATGGTTTCAGGTCATGACCCGCTCCTTCAAGAACCCTTTTTTCAGCGTTTTCAGTGTTCTTGTAGAATTCAAGCATTTCTGTTAATGGGACTTTGTCATCTTCCGAGCCGTGAATGTAGAGGATTGGTGTTTTTATCTTCGATATTTTTTGGGTGAGGTCGTGTTTTTGCAAGTCTTTCCAAAAACCGGGTTTTATCTTTGTTATTTTTCCGCTAGATCTTTTCCTCCAAGAAATTCCTTCGGGATTGTAATTCTCCCCAAACAAGTCCGCAAGAATTTTTTTCGGGTTGGATATTGAACCCATCATTATGAAGCACTTGGCTTTTGGAGCAACGATTATAGTTACTGATGTTCCGAAGGATTGCGAGATTATGCAAAGGTTTTGCGAGTCTATTTTTTCAATAATGGTTCTAAGGTCTTGTCCTAGCTTTGTTAGAGTGATCTCGCTGTAGTCTCCTTGGCTTTGCCCGCACCCGCTGAAGTCAAATCTGTAAACAGTTATTCCTTGGTTTGCGAGGTTTTGAGCTATGTCATCGAACATTCCACTTTCTTCTTTAGTTACCCCGAACCCGTGCACTAGAAGAACTATCCTATTCCCTTTTTCTGGAATTGTTTTTAACCCAACCAATTTTTCGTTATGTTGATTGTAAACACTTATCTTTTGTTCTTTCATTTTTTTTAGAGGTTTTTCGCGATGAGTTCAGAAACATCGATTTTGTTGACTGGCGTGTTCAACGTGTTCGTGCACGCGAGCTCGTCAACCGCTTCAAGCAGGTTTTCAATGCCTTCAGCGAACACTCCGTGAACGCACCCAGCTCTCACGCTTCTCGCCCCCGCTTCCCGCAACACTTTTGCGGCTTCAATAACGGTTCCGCCCGTGGATATCATGTCGTCAAGCATTAGCACGTCCTTGCCTTTCACGGACAAGTTTTTCCCATCTATTTTCACTTTTCTTGATGAAATCCTTGTCTTTTCCAAGTGGTCGAATCCGCACCCTATTATTTGTGCGGCTTTCTTCGCGTATTGCGACGCGCCTTTGTCTGGAGAGATTATGACCACGTTTTCTTTAACGAATTTTTCCTTGAAGTATTCTGTCACGATTGGGAACGCGTCCAAGTTGTTCAAGACCAGTTTTTGGTTTTGGATGCCGAAGTATTGGCTTACGTCGTGTTCTCCTTCCTCGTTGAGGAAGTGGCAGTTCAAGGTTAGTATTCGGTCGGAATAATTGTCGATTTGTTTCAGAACTGTTTTCGCGCTAATCGCTTCTCCTGGTTTAGACCTCTTATCTTGACGGGCGTACCCTAGGTAGGGGACGACTGCTGTTATCTTTTTTGCTTTCATGTCTTTCAGCGCGTCTAAGATGAAGATTAATTCGATTAATTCGTCGTTGGTTCTTGTTGATTGGATTACAGTGCAGTCCCTGCCCTCAACGCTGGACAGGAGTCTAACGTAGATCTCGTTGTCAGGAAACCTTTTCACGAATAGTTCTCCTAGCTCGTATCGCGCGTGTCGCGCAACTCTTTCAGCTAGGTTTTGGTAGTTGCTTCCCCCGAAGATTATTGCGTTCATTTTCTTTTGTATAGTCTTATCGAAAATATCATTCCGAGCATGAAGCCGATTAAGATTAGTGCTGATGAACTAAGTATTTGCTGGCTTAACGCGTCATCGCTTGACTTCACTATTTTTATTTCTTGTCTTTTGATTATTTCGCCGGTTTGAGCTGCGTTGAGAAGGTCTTCGCTGATGTCTGCGAAATGTTTTGAAAAGGACAGGTAGATTAAAGCTGTTTCAGGTTGTTCTGCCTCGAATTGCTTTGAGTATTCTTTATATGACATGGCGAGTATGGGGAGCAAACCTTTTTGCCTGGCAGAATTGATGGATTGGGTGGCGTCTTGTTTCTTATCCTCCAGCACTTGACTCATTTGTGCCGCGTCCATCGTGCTAGTGTCAAGGATTAAGTTGGATAACGCTATCGCTTGGGTTGACTCAAATATTGAGAAAACGTGTTTTCCAGTTTTTATGGCGTCTTCAGATTTCTGCAAGTGCTCTGCCACGCCAGGCGTAGGGCCATAAATCGTGTTGGCGTACGTCATCGAGTCCCTGGCTTGTCTCAGTCTCTCGTACGCGAATGCCTCTAACTTTCTGGTATCAAATGTCACGCTCAAGTTGCCTGGTTCCGAGCCTATCATCTCGTACCACGTTTCAGCTGTTACTTTGCGGACTTCAGCGAAACTTGTTTCGTAAAGGGCGTCCACGTAACCATCGTTATAATAGTACTTGTAAGCTTCTTCCATGGTTTGCTCAGCTTCTCTTATGCGGTCAGTGCTGACTGTTAAAAGTTCTATGTCGTAAAGACTTGTTAGCGTGATGTTGCCCTCAACCTTTTTTTCAGTGATTTTTATTTCGTCGTTGACCTTATCAATTATTGATTTAACGAAGATTTTTTGAGAGTCTGTTCCAAGATAATCAACATAATTGTTGTGAAACTTGAGTGTTATAGACGCCCTGACAGCATAACTTGCGGCGGAGTAGTACTCGCCCAAGTTATACAAGCTTTGAGCTAAGAGCAACAAACTTTTTTGTTCGCTCACAGCGGTGTTCAACTCCTGTGATTGAGCGTATGTTAGGGCAACGTTTTCTTTTTTGTCTTCAACTATTTGCAGTTCTTGCAGGCTTATTGATAACAGTTTTTGGGACATGTTTTTCATGAGTCTTTCGTAAACCTGGCTGCTCTTGGTTTCAGGAATTTTTTCTTGTATTATTTCGTAACCGGTTAAGTGTTTGTAAACTTCTTTAACGTTTTTCACTTCTATGATGCTGACCCTCCAATTCTTTTTCGCGTAATCAGTTAGGTCGAGTGTTTGAGTGGTTGCTCCTTCTTCTAGGTAGATGATGGATTGTCCTTTAGGTATTAAGAATTTGGTTGCTCCGCCTTCGTACGCGGCCTCGGTTTTCGTGAGTATACTTCCCACTCTGCCCACGCTGCCGTCAGGGTTTATGGTGCCCGTGAGCATTACTGATTCGTTCACCGTCTTGTTAGTAAAAGCTGCTAGCGTGGCGCCAGCCAGGCTTGCTCCCGCGCTCGGCCCCCCAACTATTGGGGCGTGAGACCTTATTATGTAAAAGAAGTCGTATTCGTTGCAGTTAAGGTTTAGCGTGTTGCAGGACACTTCTTTAGCAAGTCTAGCGCTCGCTTGAGTGTCCACTTCGGTGAGGGGCATTGTGTCCACGAAGACTCTGCCAGACCCGTTGTGCACTTCCACTTCTACTGTGGCGAGTATGCCTTTGTAACCAGTATCCGTGGCTCTGACTCCTGGAAGCTGGGTCGTGGCTTTTCCTATTAGTTCTGCTTGCACGGGGCTTAACAGGAGAAGTGTTGTTAGAATGATAAATGTTTTTTTCAGCATGTTTATCAGTTATGTTTTTGTTTTTATTAAAATTGTCGCCTCAGACGTCACTTTCACTCCATTTAATTTTTTGGAGTCCGCCCATTTAATCCTCATCGGCAACTAGTTTAGAGAATTGCTTTTGGGTTTTTTAAATTTTCGTTTGGGTTTAGGGGCGTATCCACCCTATTTCGTAGTATGTTATGCTTGATTCATCGTCAACTATGGCTATTATCAGTTTTTTTTTGACGCTGTGAGCAACCCTGTTCATGGCAGCGAATTTTTGCCAGTTGTAAGCGTCTTTTTCGCTGACGCAGTATAGAAGCCATTTAGCGTGGCTTTTCCCCAGCTTGGCTCCGCGCTCGTAAAGCCTGTAATCAGCCCCGTACTTCAACCCGGTTTTTACGATGTAACCTCTGGTTCGCATATCTCTAAAAACAGAGTATTTAGTCCAGAAGTTCGGAAACTTTTTTTTAGCTTTTTTCACAAGTTTTTGCAAGTCCAAAGGTTTTTTTTTACTGTCAATTATTCTTATCTTTTTTTTTTCCATAAGGTAGAATGCTTCTTCTAACGAGAGTTCTAATCTGTCCTCAATTATTTTTCCGAAAACGCTTCTATCATAGAATGCTTTGGCTTTCGGGTCTTCCAAGACCACTTTATCTCCTGTTAAGAAACCATTAATCATAACAGAATCAATCTTAGCTTCACACTTTTTTAAAGTAGTCGGTATAAGGCTTTACTTGTTTTGGGCTAAGGTTTTCTTTTAGGCCAAGCACTTTTTTTCTGAGGTCGCTCATCACTTTCTTGGTTTTTTGTTTTTCATCATGCTTGGTTGCAGATTTTTTCCAGTAATCATAAACTTTTGTTTCCCTTCCCCTCATGTACATCCATCCACCGATTAAGCCGCCCACGATTATTACAATGATTACAGGTACTCCTGCGCTAGCAACGTTCACGAACTGGCCTGTTAAACCATTGCTTTTGGACTGAACAGTTATTTGTTTAGCACCCATGAGTTTTCCTTCTTCGTAAACGCTTATCGTCGTGTCGTGGAATCCTGGGCCGAGGTTGTTTATCCTTATCTTGAATTGAACGGATTGACCGCGAAAAATTGTTTCCTCGTTTCCTGGCAGGAGTGTGAAAGAGTCTTTTGGTAAACCCGTCACTTGGATTTGGTACTTTCTCGTAACGTCTTCCGCGTTCTTAACCACGAAATCGTAATCAATGACTTCTCCTTCGAAGAAGAGTTCATTGGTTTCAGGGAATGTTACGACGCTTGATTCTTGCACGGTTTTCACGTTGACCAAATACCTTTTTTCTTGGCAAGTTTCAACGTGAGCTGAGCAGACTTTGATTGTTATGGTGTTCTCTCCTGTCACTTCATACTGGTTTGGGGCGTGAACAGTCACGGTAATCGTTTTGTGCTCTCCTTGGTTGAGACCGAATTTTGGTGGGAGATCTAAATAAGGCCAATCCGCTTCCACAGTGTATGAATCGTTATTGCCTATGTTGAACAGGACGAAGGATAGGTTTAGTTTGTTTCCTTGTTCCATCTCGTTTCTGTAAGGGGATGACTCGACTAGGAAGAAATTGTATACTGGTGTTTGCACTGTTATGTTAGTTTTCGCTATGAAACTATAATCTTTTGATGTTGCAGTGAACGTTAATTCTAGTTCGTTGTTCTCAACGTATCCTGGAAGGTATATGTAGAACGGAATGTTTTTTGTCTGACCTTTTGTCAAACTTATGACTCCAGTGGTTCCTAAAACCCCGCTGGAGTAACCGTATTCCACGGTTATTTGTTCGTCGAAATCCCCTCTGTTTTTGAGTTGTATCGTCCCGTTTAAGAATTCGCTTATAAAGTAAACATCTTTTTCCACGGTTACTCCTTCTATGGTGAAGTAATGGGTTTTCTCTTTTTCTTCAATGTTCAGGTAAACAGTTTTTTCAGCGGTTTTTCCCGCGTACTCTACTCTTAAAGTAAAACTGGTCTGGCTTAATGTCGAGTTTGATGGAACCGTGACCACAATGTTTATTTTGCCTGTTTCCCCGGGTTTTAGCGTGATTTTTTCTTCACTGATTGAAGCATGGTCTTTCAGGTCGCCTGAGATTATTGATAGTGAGAACTCTGTTGTAAGGCTTCCCGCATTCTTAATAGTTATTGGAACCGGATTTATGGTTTCTTTTCTTATCACTTCCTCTTGACACGTTATTTCAGCGTCGTAATAATTAGAATAATCTTTTGTGCCTTTCATGAAGAAAGCGTAATCTGGTAAGGATTCTCCTCCCGGATAACCTGCTGTGACAACGATTATGTTGGCTCCCGTGTTTACGTTCAAATCGTTGAAATCCATTATGGATTCCACGTACTTGGTCTCGCTCGCCTCTAAATTAATGGTTTGGGTTTGTTCTTCTCCGTTGCCAATGAATGTGAGGTTGATTGTTTGAGCGTAATCTTTTTCGTTAGTCAGTTTTAGGTTTGAGTGAAAATCGTGATTGTCCAGCCACGTGCTCAATATTTTTATGGTCACGTTTCTTTCAGTGTTTTGAAGGGTTAATTGTCTGGAATAATGAATTAATCCATCTATTTTAACGGTTATAAAATAGGTTTCTCCTTCATCAAAATCGTCTGTTTCTATTTTTGCTATGAAAGCTCCTGTGCTTAACGCTTTGTCGTTGCCGTCATCAGCGTGGAATTGCGGGTCCAAGTTTCTGATGTGGTCCCCGTCCCCATCGGTTATTTCTATCTCAAATCTGTCCGGGCTAGTGGATTCTGATAAATTGTTGTTATCTATTCTTCCCCACAACAACAAGTACTCGTCCTCGCCAACAATTGAAGGACTTGCCCTAACGTTTTCCACATCATAATCTGCAGCCATAACTGTGCAGAACAGGAACGCTACAAGTACTGTGGTTATTATTAATCGTAGTTTCATTATCGTGTTTGAAAAGGATTCGAAAAGGTTTTTTAAACGTTTTGATTTCATTATTTTAAAGGTAAAAAGGTTTAAAAACCTTGCAAAAGAATTAAATGTTTTGACAGGGACCCGTGGCGCAGCCTGGATAGCGCGACAGCCTTCTAAGCTGTATGTCGGGGGTTCAAATCCCTCCGGGTCCATATTATGGAACAATTCAAAGAATTGTGGGGTTTAACAATTCCTTATCTAAAAAAAGGTGTTAGAAAATTTTGTTCTCCACTCTAAATCAGTTACCAAGGCAATGGAATTACTTCTAAAAAAAGAGAAAGGTGATAGAAACATACTGGTTCCTGCAGCGATAGTTCATGATATTGGATGGGCTAAAGTTCCAATAAAACTGCAAAGAAGCCAAAATGAAGAGGATAGGATTGAAGCATTAAAGTTACACATAAAGTATGCGCCCGAAATAATCTCAAAGATTTTGGGCGGTTTAGGTTATAAAAAAGAAAGAATTGAAAAAATAATTGATATTGTCGTAGCTCATAAGTTTCAAAACCCTGAAGAACTTGACAAAAGATTGTTGATTGATGCAGATACTCTGTCAGACTGTTTCAAAGAAGATTTTTATTCAAATGTTAAAGCATATGGGGAAACTCCCAAAAAACATTGGAGGTCTTGGATGAAGAATAATCGGTTTTATACTTCAACTGCAAAAAAAATATTTGATGAAGAAATGAAAAAAAGAATTCTTGATTTTTTGTAATAGTAAGTTTTTTAATTCTTGGTTTGCGTTATTTGTAGTTATGAAGCTTTATGAGCGCAAGTGGCAGTTGATATGGGAAAAAGAGAAAGTGTTTGAGGCTGACCCTGTTAAAGGTAAGAAAAAGTTTTTCATCACGTTCCCGTACCCGTACGTTAACTGCTCTCCTCACATCGGGCACTCTTACACTGCTTTAAGAGCTGACATGATGGCCCGCTACAATAAAATGATGGGAAAAGTTGTTCTATACCCTCAAGCCTGGCACTTGACTGGAGAGCCATTGATGGGTGCCGCGAAAAGAATCATGGCTGGCGATGATAAACAGTTCCAAACGTTCAAAAAAGCCGGGGTTCCTGAAAGAATAATTCCTTCTTTCAAAGACCCCAAAAAAATGGCTTCTTACTTCATCAAAGAGTGGGATAAACATTTTCATAAGTTAGGTATGAGTACTGATTGGAGAAGAACTTTTTTCACCACTCGTTTAAACAAGTGTTACAATCGTTTCGTGACCTGGCAGTTCCTGCGATTAAAGGATAAGAAACTGGTTGGAAAAGGAAGTCACCCAATTATTTATTGTCCTCTCTGCGACAGCCCGACTGGCAGTCATGACCGCTTGAAAGGAGAGAACGCTACAATCGTTGAGCACTTGATGATTCACTTCCGCATGAATGACGGCACAGTCCTGCCAGCGGCCACGCTGCGCCCGGAAACGACTTACGGCGTGACCAACATGTGGATCAACCCTGAAGTGGTTTACGTTAAAGCAAAGGTTAACGATGAGGAATGGATTGTTAGCGAGCAAGCGTTTCAAAAACTTGGCAGTCAAGGTTACGACGTTGAACTGGTCGGCGAAGTAAAAGGAACGGAATTAATTGGCAAGACCGTGGACAACCCCGTGACTGGTGACAGCGTATACATTTTCCCAGCCAGCTTTGTCAAACCCGAGAATTCCACTGGCATTGTTATGAGTGTTCCAAGCCACGCTCCTTACGACCACATGGCATTAGAAGATTTAAAACATGAAAGGAGGTTCAAGAAAAAACTTGACAGCATTGTTTACGTTCATTTGATTGATTCACCTGGTTTTGATGAACACCCTGCAGTAAGGGTTTGCGAAATGAAAGGAATAATTTCTCAACAAGACGTCAAAAAATTGGAAAATGCTACCAGCATTGTTTATAGGAATGAGTTTCATAAAGGGGAGATGAACAAGAATTGTGGTAGTTTTGCAGGCAAAAAAGTTTCTGAAAGCAAGGAAGGGTTGATTAAATATTTCGAGAAGAAAGGATGGGGGTCACGAATTTATGAGACCAGCGAACCAGTCGTTTGCAGGTGCACGAGTCAGACCCACGTAAAATTGTTGAAGAATCAATGGTTCATAAAATATTCTAATAAGGCGTGGAAGAAAAAGACTTTGAAATGCTTGTCCAAAATGAGGATTTATCCTGAAGAAGCTAGAAAGTGGTTTGAGAACGCTATCAAAAACATGAATGCCAAGGCGTGCGCCAGAAAATCTGGGTTAGGCACGCCCCTGCCTTGGGATGAAAACTGGATTATTGAGCCCTTATCAGACTCAACGATTTACATGGCTTACTACGTTATAGCTAAGTACGTGAACTCTGGAGAATTAAAAGAGAACAACCTTGTTCCCGAGTTCTTCGATTACGTCCTGCTTAACCGGAAGAAGAAAGGTGTTGCGAAAAGGGTGGGGGTTAAGAAATCACTGCTAGATAAGATTAGGAAAGAATTCGAGTATTTTTATCCTGTAGACATGAGGAGCAGTGGAAAAGACCTTGTACCTCATCACCTGTGCTTCTTCGTTTATAATCACGTCGCTTTCTTTCCAGAAAAGTATTGGCCTAAAAGCATTAGTGTTAACGGTTGGGTGACCAGTGAAGGAGAAAAGATGAGCAAATCGCTTGGCAACTTCCTGCCATTGTCCGTCGTGATTGAAGAATTCGGTGCTGACGCCACCCGGCTCGCGTTGTTCGACACTGCTGAGGGTTTAGACGACCCGGATTTCCGCAAGGATAACGCTATAAGTTTCATAAAAAAGATGGGGCGGTTGCTTGAAGAGGTTGCAGTGTTGAAGAAGTCTAAGGCGTCAAAGTTGGATGACATGGATAAGTGGTTGCTGGCCAGGGTTCAGGACAGGGTTGAAAAAACAAGCAGTTTTCTTGACAGCGCTTTGAACAGGCAGGCTTTGCAAGAAGCTTTTCATGGCATGAACTCTGACTTAATCAAATATTTGAACACGAAAAAATTGAATAAGAAAGTGCTTGAATACTTTTTCAACGTTTTCGCCAGGCTAATGGTTCCTTTCGCCCCTCACTTCAGTGAAGAGCTTTACTTAAAGCTTGGAAAGAAAGTGTTGGTTCACAATTCTTCTTGGCCGAAAGTAGAGAAAAAGTTTGTGAACAAAGAGATACAAGTGCTCGTGGATTACAAGGACGCTTTGATGGTGGATGTTAAGAGCATTCAGCGGTTAATCAAGAAAGACGCGATTGATTTGTTGACAGTTGTTGTTGCGAGTGATTGGAAGAATGAAGTGGCTGAGTGCGCGAGAAAAGCGGTTGAGAAAGGAAAATTCAGGGCCTTGATAAAAGAAGTCATGAATTCTAAAGTCAAAAGGTATGGTAAGCGCGCGGCCCAATTGGCGCAGGTTTACGCTAAGGATGCTAACAAGATTCCTTCAGTCATTCTTGGAAGCAAGAAGGAGTTAAGAATTCTCGGGCAGAACAAGAATGAGTTGGAAAAACTTTTTGGTTGCAAAGTAATCGTAGAATTGGATGATGAAAGCGGGTCCGAAAAAGCGGTTAAAGCACTGCCGATGAAGCCATCAATCATTCTTGAATAAAGTTTTTTTGGATTATTAGTCCGCCAATGTAGTCTTGCTCAAACACTAGTTCTCCTTTGTAAAATATTTTTTCAAGCCCTTTAAACGAGGTTACATCCCCTTCTGACTCGTCCACGTATTCGTAATCACCTTGCTCGAAACTTTCTGGTCCTCGGAAAGGACGGGATTCTTCAATCCTTTTCAAAGCTTCCTTCAAGAAATTGAAGGTTTGTTTAGCGAAACCAAGATTTTCATGGTATTTTTTCCTCATCCCCCCGTTGTAAGACATCGCCCACACTGGTTCCCCGCGAAAACTAACTACTTCTTGCCCAGGCGCGCAGTAGAATCCAGAATAACTGTCCCTATAACACCAATCACCTTCTTCGAATTCCAGTTCTTTGAAACCTTTTCTTTGAGAAGTGATTTCTGCTACATCGCTGGCGTAAGTGCTTGTTTTTGCTTTGACTAAGAATTTTGATAGTTCTTCAATGTTCATTTCCTAACACGCTCGCAAGCTGGTTTGCCTGATTTATTAATGGTTTGGCTGACTTGGCCACGAAGTAAAGTGCTGCCAACGCAGTCATGCCCATCGTGATAGCTAAGAACAGTGGATAAAGTCCTATCGCATCTGTTACGTTTCCGACGCCGTAATCCATTGCTTGTTCTAACCTGTCTATACCGCAACCCTCCCACGGGCCGAAAAGGGTTTCAGAATTGTCCATGAGCTCAATGTTGGCGCCGTAACCATTGATTGTTGCTCCTAATGACCCTCCGAGAAAAGCTCCTCCCAAGGCGTATCCAATTCTTCCTTTCCAAGTGCTTGCTTTCTTCCATCCAGCAACCGCCCCAAAAAAGCTTCCCAACAAAGCTCCAGGTATCGCACCTCCAACCATCCCTTCAAGCAATTGATTGTTCAAGAAAATGTCTTGCATGGCATGAGCGAAAGTACTTCCTTCATCACAGTTGCATCGTTCATAGATAATGCTTGGCAGTGAAGAATTCTCGAATCCAGGTGGGAATCCTGATTTAGTAGCTTCCATGAAGCCGAGGAGTCCAAGATTGTACGCTGTAGTGGAGCCAATACCCGCTCCCATCAAAGCTTTTCCCGCTTTTGATGCCTTTCCCGCTTTTGATTCAAATTTTTTTTCTAAACCGCTTTGCATATAAAAAAGTTAATCAATTATTTGCTTAAAAAGTTATTGGACTTGTATAGGAATGTTTTAATTACTGTTTATTGTTCTTTTTTATTTGATGAAAGATTTGCGGGGCAAACTATCGCGAAGCATTCGGAATAAAGAAATGGTTTTACTGGTTTGTAACTGCAGGGTGGATTACTCTGGAAGAGCGGTCAGCGCGCTTGGCTGGGGTGACCGTCTCGTCTTGATAAAACCAGACCACACAGTGCTCGTGCACAAGCCTGACGGCCGCAACCCTGTTAACTGGATGGCAGAAGGTTCAAACATTGAAGTTGAGGAAAGTGATGGTAGTCTTATTATTATTTGTGATAGCGTGAACCCAAGAGAGCACATGGTCGTGACTGTTCGAAAAGTGTATTCCCTGGAATCCAATAAGTTGAAGGATGGCGAGGTTCTGGTTAGCGCGGGAAGCGAGGCTGACATGGCGCGCATGATTTACGAAAACCCTTCGCTTATCGGCGAGTCTTTTAAGCCGGTCAGATTGGAGGAGCAGACCAAGCACGGTTTTATCGACGTTCTCGGAGCCGAGGGAAGCGTTTTGACCGTTGTGGAGTGCAAGCGTTATAAAGCAGGGTTAGGGGCTGTTCAGCAGTTGAGGCGTTACGTTGAGCGTTTGCAGAAAAGCAAGGGCGTGATGAAGGTTAACGGGGTGGTGGCTGCGCCGAGCATTACAAAAAACGCTATGAACATGCTAGGGGATTGGGGTTATCGTTTCGTTGTGGTCGAGCCGCCAATGTATTTGGATTTGGATAAAAGCGAGCAGAGAAGGCTTGAAGATTATTGAATTTTTTGCAGTAGTTGCAGGATTAGGTTCAGTTTTTGACTTATTTCTCGAAGTTTATTCGTGTTCAATTCTTGATGTGCTTGCGTGGCTTTTTTCATGAGCTTGGTTTCTATGCTTTCAAACTCTTGTTTCCCTGCTAAACTTTTTTTCTTAACTTTCTGTTCTTCCATGGATTTAAGTATTGAAAAATCTCCGGCTCGCAGGTAGATTTTCGTGTTCAAATCTTTTTTCTTAGGCTTGGACTCCTTCCATTCCACAGGGTAATATTCTATGTAAAAGAACTTGTTTCCTTCTACTCTTTGGACGCGAATCTCTTTTCTTCCAACGTCATTCGGGTCAAAATAAATCTTATAATTCCTGGCTTTTCCCCCTATGCTCGCCAGCTTTTGTATCACAAGGTTGGCGTCGCGTCCAGTGATTTCGTCGAATGACCTGAACACGCCCCTAATTTTCTGAGTCCATCTGTTAACACCCATTTTTTATTTAGTTTAAGCTTGTTTGAACTAGTTAAATACCATTTTGGTTAGAAGTATAAGAAAAGAGTTTAGGCTGGTGTTTCAGCCTTCCTCCAGAAAAAAAAAGGTTTTTGTTATTTTTTTTTATCCGAAGAGCGCGCCTAGGCCTGCAGCTGCTTCTTTTTTAGCTTCTTCTTTCTTCTCTTCTGTCTTCACTTCTTTCTTTTCTTCTGTCTTCACTTCTTCTTTATGTGCAGGTGCTGCCGCCATTACTGGTGCTTGGCTAACGACTTTGTCTATGTCTATTCCTTCTAATGCTGCGACAAGAGCTTTCACTCTTGAGTCGTCAACTTTGACTCCTGCAGAGGTAAGAACTGCTTTCAATTCTTTTTCCTCAACTTTTTTTCCTGCTTTGTGAAGCAATAATGCTGCGTACATGTATTCCATTTTTTTTTATCCTCCAAGTATTGATCTGACTATTATTTCGTTTAGTTGTTCGCTCAGCGCGTTCCTATCTTTTTCCTGCACTCCTCTGGCTAACTGCATTGCTTGGCCTTCCGCTTTTCTTAGTATTTCGTCTCTGGTCTGTTTTGTCGGGAAGCCAGTGTTCATGGACAGTGCTATGGCTTGCGAGTGAAGTTTTTGCAATAACGCGTTTATTGTTTCTTTTATTGGGATGTTCGCGTTAAGCGACAGCGCTAAGGCTGTTGCGTGAGCTAGTTTAAGCTTTTCAGTGTATTCTTTTGTGTCTATTCTTAGCTGATCTGCGCTGAATATGATTCCTTTTTCCCAAACCGCTTTTATGGTCAAGCCTATCTCCATTGGTTCTATGCCAAGCCTTCTCAGAATGCTTGCAGCCACTTTGCTTATGATTTCTTCTTTCTTGACTACTATTACGTCTTGGGTTATGGTTAATTTTCCTGCCTCAACCTTTGTTTTGATTCCTAAAATGCCTAGTTCTCCTATTATTGGTCCGGGGGTGAATGGTGTGGGCCCTGCTGGGGCTACAATGTCTTTTGGAGATGTTTGGCCTGCTTTGGCTAGTGCAGGGGATTTGTTATCATTAATTATTTTTGCGAGTCTAAACGGGTCCAGGCTGGATAGAATAAGTGCTGGCATCGATCCTAAATTTTTTATTAGTTCTTTGATGTTTTTTTTATCAGAAGTTTCTAAAACCCGCTTCAGAATTCTCTTACGAGCCATTAACAAAGTTACTCCTTTCTCCTTGAGTTTTTTCTTCATGATTTGTAATTGTTTGGCTGGCAGGGCGTGAAAATCAACTATTCCTAAAACCTTGTAATCCTTAATTTTTTCACTGATTTCTTTTACCCTTTCTTTTTTCCACTCTTTTACCATAGCTTCACCGGTTTTCCCATCGTCAGTTTTAAGAAAGCGTCTCTTATCTCGTTCTGAGCGTAATGTCTTTTAACTTCTTCCAAAACTGTTTTAACGTTTTTTGATAGTTGCTCGTCTTTCATGTCTTCAGTTCCTACTAGGACTTGAATCATGGGGTGTTTTTTCACTCTTAGAATCACGGTATCCCTTAATTTTTTGGTTAGTGCTTCCAAGTCAGTTTTTGGAAAGATTACTTGCCCTGCTTTCGGGTTTGGCATTTTTCCTTTTGCCCCAAGGTATTTACCGAAGATTTTGGCTTGGTCTATCATCACGCTGGCTTGAGCTATGAAAAAATCGTTGGTTCTGACGAGTTTTCTTATTTCTCTTGGTTTATCCCATTTTGAAAAATCTTTTTTTTCGATGACCTCGTCGCAGTGCTTTTTAGCCTGTACTGTTGTGTCTTTGTCAACGAACGCGGCTATCCTCGCTTTTTTCCTTCCTCTTCCTGCGGGTAAGTGTTCGAAAATCTCGATTTTTTTGTCGTTTTTCTTTAGGTCAACGTTTTTTAGAGTGATGATTAAATCTATTGATTGAACGAATTTTCTTTTACTGCCTTGCTCCCTAGCTTTTTTCAGAATTTTTATTATTTCAAGTGATTCCATTTTTTTTCGGTGGCTAACCTCCTGCTTGTAAGCAGTGCTTCTGAAAGACGAGTATGGGTTTTATAAAATTTACGGTCGGAAAAAGAATTAAATGGCGCGGGTTTAAAAATCGACGCCCAATGATCCTAAAGATTTTTCCAATTTTTTAGGGGAAGTGTAATGCACGCCAAACATTCCTAGCTTGCTGGCCGCACTCGAATAATTTTTTATGTCATCAATGTACACGCATTCGCCAGGTTTTAAACCCAATTTCTTCAAACAATCCTTATAGATTCTAGAATCGGGTTTCATCGCTTTCGTCTCAAAAGATAAAGAGACCGCGTCAAAAAAATTGAATATTTCAAGAGGCTTTATACCTAAATTAAAGTGCAACTCACTCGTGTTTGAAAGAAGAGCGAGCACATACTTTTTCTTCAAATTCTTTATTAGTTGAAAAGTTGGTTTTATTGGATGAAATATGTTTATAAACGCTTTAACAAAAGCGTTTCGCGACATTTTTAAATCACATAGCTTAACAATTTTTTCGAAGAATTCCTTTGAGCTAATCAAACCTGTTTCGTATAAATTAGGAAGATTTGATTCTACGTAAATCAATTTTTTTACTTCTTCAAAAGATTTGCTTGTATGCCTGCTTATCCGTTTAAGAAAGAGGTCGTTGTCAAAAGAGCAGATGACGTTTCCAAAATCGAAAATAATTGCTTTAATCATTCTTTTTAAAAAAAAGGGTTATGATAATATAAAAATTTCTCTACACCCTTCTGTTTCGTAACGTTTTTAAAAACCGTTTTTTCTTCAGTTTACGATAATGTTTCTTTCTAAAAAAGGTAGCATAGGTTTTGCTGATTATTACTACACTCCTAAAATCGTGAACGAAGAGGACAAAAAGAAGTGGGTTTATTTCAAGAAAAAGTGTGGACTGTATTACGCGTGCACTGATTTTAACGAGTTAGGAGTGAAAACAAGATTTTTTGCGAATTGGGTGTGGCAACAAGCGTATTTAGGAACTGAAGAAAAAAAACTGGAAGAAGAAAAAATGTTGTATGATGAACCAATATTGACGCGTTACGTAAGATTTGGTTTAAATTCACCATTCCTTCTTGAGCAGTTCGTGGTTCTTGACCTGGGTTGCGGCACGAACAATCGTTTGACAAACGTGACAGGAGTTGTCCCTGCTGGAAGAAGTTTTCGTGCAGGAATGAAAGGAGACGTCACGAAAGTCAACGTGTTAAGCAAATCCTCACTTGATACAAAGGAATTTCAATTATTCGAGCCAAGACAGGATTCATTAGAGTATTATTTAGAAAACAGGTTAGAACACAAGTTGAACGCGATTAACGCGTGGTTTAGTCAACGGGATTAAAACATTCTGATTCCTTATACTTCTTGCAGGAATTCTTGCGGTTTCTTGCCCTCAATCGTGACACCCATGCTCCTGCAAACACCAAGGACTTCTTTCATTGATGACTTTATTTCAGTAGCGTAACTCGCATCCATCTTCATTCTCGCAACCTTTTCCAGTTGCTCTCGTGAAAGGTCTGCGACGAACTCCGTGTTAGGCGAGCCACTGCCCTTCTTAATCCCAACTTCTTTCTTGATTAACTCGGAAGTGGGAGGCATTCCAACGCTTATCGTGAACGCTTTAGTATCAGTGTCCACAACTATCTTAACCGGCACTTTCATGCCCTTAAAATCACTTGTTTTCTGGTTTATCTCTGATAAGATCGCGCCAATATTCACTCCCAAAGGCCCGAGGACCCCGCCGATTGCTGGTCCTGGCTTGGCTTCTCCGCCATCAACCAATACTTGAACAGTTTCTTTAACCATTATAATTTAATCACCTAACTTTATTCTTCTTCCTCTTCTTCTTTTCTTTCGATTAATCGAATGCTGTTCATGTTAACCCTAACCGGTATTGGAACAGCTGCTTCCAACAATTGAACGTCCACCTGCTCTTTCACAGCAATGATTCTGGAAATCTTAGCCTTCTCTCCTTTGAAAGGCCCGCTAATCAATTCAACTATATCATTCTTTTTGAGAGTTATTTTCTGAGCGACCGGTGATAAAAAGTGCTTAACCTGATCAATGGTTACCTCACCATCAATCAATCCTCTAGCGTGAGGTATTCCATAAATCGCTTTTTGAACTATTTCTTTGTCAGATGATTCAATAAAAAAGTATCCTTTAATGTTTGATGGATGCAGGATGGCATCAACTTTTAATACTTCATTTTTTATTCTGGAGGACAGCCTATCAATGACTTGTTTCTCCCTACCGCTTGTCGTTCTTACTGCGAAAATCATCCTCGAATCAACTCATAAATCACTTGAATGATAAAACCTATCATTCCTATAATAATGATTCCAGCACCAGTCACCCTAATAATTGTTTCTACCTCTTTTTTGCTGGGCTTCTTGCTAATCAAGAGAATTCTTTTATACTCTCTGAGTTTTGATGCTAGTTTCATTAATTTATTCTTAAGGAGTTTGTTAAGAGGGGTTTTTAAACCTTTTTGTTAAACGCTGAACTTCGTGCTCGTCACGAAGTTAAAGTACTCTGCAATTCCTTTGTTTTCTAGAAAATTTTTTGCTCCAGCGTAAACCTGCTCCAGTTTTGAACCTTCTTCCATACAAAGGTCCAATCCTGTTAAAACAGCTAACTCAATGTCCTCAGGAGAGCATCCGAATTCAAAAGCTATTTTCATTGTGTAAGGATTAATAGGTGTGTTAGAAACGAGTCTTAGCATTGACATCCTAATCTTTAATTTGGATTTATCAGTTAGTGTTCTGCGAGAAAAACCTGTTTCGTACTCTGAGTCCCCGTTTTTATGAAATATTGATAAACTATCAAGATTATCAAAATCCTCCCCTTTTATCATACAAAAATAGCAACCACGATCAGTTTATAAGAATTCCTAAAATAAATTTTAAAAAAAGATAAAAAAAAGGTAAAAGTTTTTTTACCTTAAGAATTCGATTCCGAGTTCTTTCTCTATTTTGCGTTTTCTCTGGTCTTCAAAAGTGCTTGACGGCCCGAAGATTTGGGGTGATTGAACTCCAGTCACTATGAGTATGGTCCTTATAGTGTCTTGTAAGTCGTTGCTTATTTGCGCTCCCCAAATAATTTTCGCGTCACCATCCAACTTCTCGCTAACGGTCTGAACAACTTGTCTTGCTTCTTCTAACGTCATGTTCGCTCCACCTGCAACATTGATTAACGCTCCTTTGGCCCCGGATATGTCAACATCCAACAATGGGTTCTGAATCGCTTTCTCAACGGCTTCAATCGCCCTGTTCTCAGTATCGCTCTCTCCCACGCCAATCATCGCCACTCCTCCTTCTTTCATAACCGCTTTAATGTCCGCGAAGTCTAAGTTAATCAGGCCTGGCTTGGTTACCATTTCAGCAATTCCTTTCACGGCGTTGGTCAGTATTTCGTCCGCAACCTTAAAAGCAGTGAACAACGGCAGGTCTGGCGCAATTTCTAACAACTTATCGTTTGGAATGACTATCAAAGTATCAACTATTCCTTGAAGTTTTTCCAATCCTTCTTGAGCGTTGGCCATTCTCTTCCTTCCTTCTATACCAAAGGGTAGGGTTACAACACCAACTGTTAGCGCACCTATTTTTTTAGCTACTTCAGCTACTACTGGAGCGCCTCCAGTACCTGTTCCGCCACCAAGTCCGCATGTTATGAACACCATGTCCGCGCCTTGGAGGGCCTGTTTTATTTCTTGCTCTGTTTCTTTAGCTGCTTCTTCACCTTTTTTAGGGTCCGCGCCTGCACCTAATCCTCCTGTAACGTCTCTTCCTAGCAATAATTTTTTATCAGCTAGTGCGACGAGAAGGTCTTGAGCGTCTGTATTCATAGCAATTAATTCTGCTCCTTTAATACCTACGTCCGTCATTCTTGTTATCGTATTGTTACCTGCTCCTCCAACACCGACAACTTTTATCGCTGCTTTCTTTTTAGATAATAGTTCTTCCAGTTCGGCGTCAACGTCAAGTGTTCTGGACATGTCAGGTCTAACTTCTTTTTCATAGCTGGGTTCTTCTTTTTGGATGCCAAATCCTTTTGCAGAAGACATAAGATTCTCCATTTTTTTATTTTATTCTCCTATTTAATTTGATTATGTATCATTAAAACAAGTGGCTTTCACTTATAAATTTTAATGCACTCAGAAATAGAACTTGTATTGATTAAACACACATTTTAAGATAAACGATTAAGTTTTTGATTTTTTTTAATCATTTTTTGATTTTTTCTCTTTTTTTAGTTGTGTGTTTTTCACGTGTTGTTTTGTTATCTTGTATTTTACTTTTTTTATCTCGTTTATGTTGTTTTGTATGATTTGAGTTATCTTGTTTTTTAGGAATTCTGGAAGCTCTATTTTAGTGCTTATTGTTAATTCGCCTTGTTTTAATTCAATTCTTGGCTCGCTAATCCTTGTAAAGTATGTCACGATAGATTTTGCTTTTTCCGGGATTTTGTTGATTTTATTCAGTATTTTTATTTTATAACATAATTCCTTGCCAGCTAAAGGATTGTTGAAGTCCACTATTATTCTTCCTCCGCTGACTGTTCTTATCAGGCCTTGCATGTTGTCTACGCTTATCGCTAGACCCGCCACAGGGGTTATGTTGTGTTCTTCGAAGTATTTTCTAGGTATTAGTTTGATTAATTGTTTGCGTCTTGGTCCGAAACCGTCTTCTGGTTTGACGCTTGTTTCGTATTCATCTCCTTCCTCGTGTTCCAGCAGGGAATCATCTATTCCTTTTAGAATCTGGTTTTCGCCAATGATTATTGTTATTGGCGCGTATTTTTGTCTTGAGTCGTAGAACTCTTCTTTTTTGGCTACGCTTTCTTTAGTTGTATCAAACACTTTTTCTGTTTCTTTGACCGTGCCGGTATAATCTAATTTAACGAAATCTTTTTTTTGTAGTTTCATTTTTAGTCTTTGAAGAATATCTTTCCTTAAAAAGGGTTTTGATTTCTTATTTTTTCGGGTTTTCCAGTTTTTAGAGTTTTTATTTTGTTAATGGTATCTCTATGGTGGATACGTTCGACTCGTCTCCTTCTTCGTTGCTCATTCTTTCTGTTCCAACGCTTATTTGCCCGACTTTTAGGTCGTTTAAAAACTTGTTTTTTGTTATCTCTGCAACGTCTACCGCTCTACTTATCGATTTTCCTCTTGCCTTTATTACTACGTTCTCAGCTCCTCTCTGGAATTGGGTTATTACTGCGAACACGTAGCTCATCGGCGCTTTTTTTCCTATTAACACGAAGTTATCATCTTTTTTAGTCATTGTTTATCACTTCATTCTCTTTATGAAAGGGGTTGTTTTTAATCTTTTTGTCATATCATGGGATATTGATAATCATTATCAGGGTAATCGTGTAACTCGTAAGGGTCAACTGCAAGAGGGGTATCAGATGTATAACTATATGGGTGGCAGTAATTAGAATCTGTATAATAACCTAAAAGGTCAATGAAGTGTATTTGTCCAAAGTTCACGATGACGTCACAGATGTATGTTCTTTCCGCCCAGTCCATTATTTTTTGCACGTTGTAGTCTCCTACGCTTCGCTCGCATCCGAGTGGCGTCCACGTCGTTCCTTTTGGGCAGCAGTACTTTCCAGGAGTTTGGTCGAGTCCAGAGCAAGTTGAGCCTGGCTGGCACTCACATGAGCTAGTGCATTCTTTACCCGCTACGCTGGCGCTTACTTTGCTTTCGTATTTTTGTATGCATTCTTGCATTGAATCCCTTACCTGCGGGTAGCGCGGAGCCATGCACACGTCTGTCAGGCAGTTAGCGCAAACACCACCTATCAGCTCGGTTACTTGTCCAAACCCGGGTATTAGCATCCACCAGCAGCACCCCAACCAATTGGATTCAAGACAGTTCCTGCTTCGCTGTATCATCCCCCCATCAATAGCGTTATTGGCTTTGTTAGAATCATAATACTTAACATTTTCTCCGCTGTAATCAAATTTTTTATTCATAAAGCACATTTTGATTTCTTGCTCGTTGTCCATTAATTCTTCTCCCGCATCATCAATTCTTATCATGTACCCGCAAGCATCCCTATCCTGTGCTGGACAATTTGGGTTGCAAATAGCTTCTTCTGAATCATAAAGTGGACAATAGGATATACTCATGTCTTGCGGACAGTTCTCACAGTTCTCACCTAAATCAGTCTCTGCCACCCCGTTCCCGCAGTAAGGGAAGTAATTATAGTCCAGGAAACCTAATTTGTTTTCGTAGACAGGTATTGGCACGTTTTGACCGTAATCCGCTGACGTGATCACGTCGTAGTCGTACTCGTAATCATAGCAGTACTTCCATTCCCTGACCAAATCATAACTCGCCTCATTACCTGCAGAGCATGTTTTACTTATCTCAAAAATCGAGGTTTGGGAGCCTGAAACGGATTCTAGTTCACATTCTTGCCACGTGTCGATTGCCGTGCACTTGTACTTGGCGTTTTGCACGTAAATGTATCCTGTTCCTGTAAAGTCTCCTCCAGAAGCGCTTATTATGTCTTCATCAAATACTGAGAACGTTTTATCCATCCTATTGATTGTTATGCTATTCTTATCTCCTGACAAGTCCGTGTAAACGTCTTCTTGTGGTATCGAATCTATTGCGTGTTTGCCCGCGCCTTTCAGGTAACATTCTTCCTGTTCAACCAAGTCTAAACAGACTGAAGGGTTTAATTTTGCTTCGTCGCAACTGTCTTGGCAAAACGTTTGGACTGAACCGCAGTTTTTCCATTTTTTGATACCATTCTCTACCACGATGTTTTCATCCTCATCTCTTACATAAGGGTCCACGTAGCAGTCTCCTGACGGGTTCCATTCAGTGGTTCCTGCTTCAGCGTCCCAATTGGTTTCCCAGCTTAACGGCCAATCGCTTGTCGTATGGCTTATGCTTGTGTCTCCTTTTATGGCGAAGGTAAATTTGATTGGTAGGCTCAGGATTTTTTTCTCCATCTTGTTAGGGAAGTTCATACAGCAAAGGATTTTTGGGTCTGACACGTTGATGAATGATGTTGAGTTATATCCCGCGCAGTTCACGCCGCTGCAGGACATGGGCTCTTGCACTCCTCCTTGACAGTCTTCATCGTTCCCGTCCTCTAATCCATCCATGTCATCATCCTCCCCATTGTTACATACATCCATACATTGACCGTCCTCACAACCAATTCCAGTTCGGGAGTTCCACTCGTTTGGAGAACAGTCGTAAACGTTTTTTCTTTCCAGTGGGCATCGAAAAGTTTTTTCAAAAAGACCGAAGCTTATGAGCCTCCAACAACCTTCCGTGTCCCCGTAACAGTCTTTGTCTGCAGGGCAGATGTAATCATAGCCAGTTATTCCGCAAGTTCCAGTAAACCACTCTTCAACATTCTTCACGCACCTTTTGCCTGTGTGTTCTAGCGTGCACGCAGTGTTTTCTGATTGCGTTATCTCTCCGTCCATTGAAACATCTACGTAAATTGTTTGGTCGTCTTCCACGTTTTGGAATGGGTTGACCGTTTCAGGCGGGGCTTTGTATTCTGATAAAGCGCTTCCAAGAACCATGACAGTGTTGCCAGACTGGTTGTTGTAATACATTTCCATGAAACCGTTGTAAATGTCTGACGGGTTCGCTGCAATAACTGTTGGAATAATGAACAAACAAGTGGTTATGAAGAGTAATTTTTTATCCACAGCGGTTCACCTCCAGTCCCCAACAAGAACCGTATCGTACCACAAAGTATTCGTTTCCAAGAATATCTGTTCCAGAGCAACAGTTTTGTGTTTCTGGGTTAAAAAGCGATATGAATGTTCCGGCAGCGCAGTTAGCGCAACAGTATCCTGTTTGCTCGCAAACACTTACACTGTTATAATTAAATGTTTTTTGAGTTACTGTGCTAGTAGTAAACCCTGAGTTATGTGTACATGTAACTGTTAATTTCACGTTTATACTTGATTCGGGATACCCCTGCGCACAATCAGTATCGTGTTCCACAAACGTGATTAAATCCCTTGGGTTTTCGGTTGGCGAAGAAGGTGAAGGGTAAATAATGTCTCCATCCCTGTTCTTAACGAGCCAATGATAAACACAGTCGGTTTCAGGTATCCCACATTGCAGGTTGGAAGCTATTTTTTGGCTTGATCCTTGAGCGTTTAACCAATAATCCACTGAATCCACAAAAGTTATGCCACCACACCACCACCCTCCTGAATACAATATCTTACCAATTGGCAATATGACTGCGTCGGGCACGGGCTTGGCGTCAAGTGTAATACTCATAGTAGTGCAGTTCGTGTGCCTGGTTTGAGGGTTGTCAACGCTCTGCGTTGTGCTCGGAGGACTGCCCGAAACATAGTTAGCTGTCACGCATACCTTCACGTCAGTCCTGGCGTAATTACTCCCCTCAGGAAACGTTAATTCCATCCTGGTTTGGTCGTTGTAACTGCTAGGCTGCTCAGTTCCCCCTATTTGATTGCCATTAGTGTCGTAATTTCTAACAAACCATCTTATTGTCTGTTGTCTTGCGAAGTGTTCGGACAAGTCGAAATAAGCTCCTACGCTTTGGCAAGCACTTCCTTGGATTAACTGGTCGTTGAAAGAGTAATAACCTTTTATTTTCCCTGAAAGCGCGCCGTAAGCCTTAAACAACTGGTCTTTAAATTCGTCGTCGAATCTTGTCAGGCTCTGCACTTTTTTGTCAGAGTAAGGCGGGGCTTCTTCCAAATCGTCGTTATCATCATTCCAAACATCATCGTAGAAGTCCCTGACCCTCTGCCTATCCGTGCTACCCCAATCTATCGTGCCGTCAGAGTCTATTTTGATTAAAGACACATCATCTGACATCTCTCTGGGCTTGCAGGGAACGCATGAAGTATTGTACGTTTCCATGGCGTAAGCGTAAGGGCTCAAATCACTATTAGTGTCAACGTAATCGATGCTGGCTTCGTTGTCCGTGAACGTGTAATTGTACCCGTCGTGCGATGCCGCAAGGCCTCTTTCAGAGTTGAACTCGTCAAGAATCATTTTTTCCACTCGGGAAGCGTCGTAAACACAGGTTGCACTGCAGTTCACAGGATCCTCTCCTGAACAACCTCCTGTCTTCACGGGTTCTCTGCTTGTTATCTTGCACGTCGGGTTTTGTGTGCTGAACTCTGGACTAGGGGTCTCGTACCAAACGAATTCCCCAACGCTTTTCTTAATTCCTGGAACGCAACCCGTCCATTCACCGTCAACGCACATGCTGACCATTGTGGTTTTGCAGTTATTGCTGCCGCAGTCTTGGCTTGTTTCATTGTAGTTTTCAGTGTTGAAAGCGAATCTTTGTTTTAGCACGTGAACGTCGTTCACCCCGCTCGAGTAGGAGCCTGTGCACTGCCTTTCTTCGTAGAACTCTGTTATCGTCGAGTCCGGAGAATACTCCGCTCCGTAGCTCGTGTCAGCCGAGTACGTTCCTGTTTGGTCTATCCTGTAAGCGCAGGTTTCGTTGTGCGTGATGATTGAGTATTTGTTGAGTTGTTGTTTGGCCATGGTTTCGTAGTCTTTGTTTAAGACAAAGTTTTTGGCTTCTTCGTAAAGGCTTGGGAATTTGTTCTCCACCACGTTGTGCACGAGGGTTGTGGCCGTGTAGCTGACGGATGGCTTGCCTTGGTAGCTCGCGCCAAGAAGTCTTATCTTGTCGTCGCCCACTATGAACCATTGATTTTCAAAGTAATTTCTATCTGATGACGGGCATAGGTCTCCTCCAATGTCGCTGTTTTTCACTCCGCACGACGCCAGTTGGTAAACGTATTTTACGTTGAAGTTCAGTCCGTAAATTATTTCTAGACTGTTTAGGAAGTTCTGGTCTGGCGTGGCGGAGAATCTTTCAGCTATAAGTGTTATGTTATTGAGTATTGACGTGAATTCTGGAATGCAGAAGGAGGGATTGGATGACGCGTTGTACCAGTAAGGCACTACTTTTTCTGGCATGTAATTGTGTTTTGGGAGTGTGTCTAAGTAACCGCATTCCTGGTCTCTTATTTGACTTTGGTTTCCGCCGTAACCCCCTCTGCTTCCTATTTGGTAAATTATTTTTTCGAAAGTGTATCTTCTTTCCCTGTCCAATAGGAATTTGATGTTTTCCGCTGTTTGGGCTGTCTGAACTATCTGTGTTCTATAAAAAGGCAAGGCAGATTCTGAGGAAGCTCTTATCGCAATGTATCCCATCCCGAACGCTGCTAGCGACAATATTGATATTGTTACAAGTATGTAAGCTAAGGATTGGGCTTTTTTCATGGCGTGAACGTCACCCCTTGTTTTTTGAACATCATGACTATTGTTGGCTCGCCTGAGGGCGAGTAAACTTTTATGAAACATTGTAGCGCGTATTTTTGGGTGGCTTCATCGCTGATTATGCTTCTTAGCTCTGAGCTTGAGCCGAAGCGAACGTGCATTCCCACGCTTTGCTCAAACCCCGGGTTTCTTTCAAGTTCTTCTTGGAACGCGAAGTATGACGCTGACCTGTTGTAAAGGCTTTGGTATTTTTGTTTGAGGAAAGTGTCTGGAGTCATTCCTGTTTTTGAGTAGTCACTGCTCACAAGGTTTTCAAGAAGGTTTGTGCACATACTGCTGGTTTCAGCGTCTTTTATTGAGAGTATTGCTTGCATGCTCACAGAGTCCACGAACATGGACATCACTAAAAGCAGTCCCATTATGATTATCGTGCTTATTATCACCCCTACTCCTGTAAAGTCTCCTTTTTTCATACTTGCACCTCGAATTGTGTTGCTTCACCAAGTTTTTCTGCAGTGTGGTATTGTACGCAGTCGTACAAGTCCCAGCGGAAGTTATCCGGGTTGGGCGCGCTTACTCCACAGTACTTAAAGCCAAACAACAGGTTTGCCAGAAGGGTTTCGGTTTCTGGGATACAGTTCTCCCAAGGAGGTCTTATCAGGGCTGAAACGATTTGTGGTGATGGTGACGCTTCGCAGAATTTGCCGAAGAATCTTCCTAAGTGCTTGACCTGGTCTCCTGTTTGCTTGTCTTGGTAAACAATGAACACTGGATAACTGTATTGGTAGACTTTATCTCCTAGGCTTGAGTTGCATGGAGTGGCCCACATACAAGGCACCCCCCTATAACTCGTGGAATCGGGGTCAGGATAAGATGGTATGAAGTATGACCTGTCGTGCGTTTTGGTGAAGAACCACGTGTTATCGTTTTCAACGTCTTGAACAACGATGGAGTACAGGATGGCGGGTCTTTCAAACGGGTTGTAAGCTCTTCCTCCAAGACTTATTTCAGGGTCGTCTTGTTTTATGCATTCCATGTTCTTCCAGTTTTCGAGTTTGTAAGCGTCCAGCACTCCTGGATAGATTCTTTGCTTGTAGTACACGTTGTAGTCTGGCTCGTCCGTTATCAGCATGTCTTTTTGTTCGAATGCTAGGCAATCAGCGCTGGAAAGCATTTTTCTGGAGAACACGAGGAATCGGGTTTCGCTTTGAAGCGAGTCAATGCTGAACCCAATGTTTTGAACTTTGAACACTAAAGTGATGACTACTATAAAGAACAATAAGACTAGCCAGAGCATGTATATAGGTCCTTTCAAACTGAAATCAGTCATTTATGTTCCTCCCGCCCAATTGCAGAAATCTGTGTTGTCAGTGCAGTAACCGTCTGGCCCGCAACAATAACTTATCGGACAGCCGTCTTCAGCGCCAAGCATTGTCGGGTCTTCCGAGTCGTGAGTGCATTGCTTGCATTGGTTGAAGTCTTGGCAAAAACAGTTTGGTTGCTCGCAGGAACCGTGTTTTGGAATGCATGGCCCGCACTCGCCGGTTTCTAAGCAACAATTGTTTGTGTTGATGTCATCAAACGTTTTTGAAACGCATCCTTTGCGCGGGTCGTCTTCTTCATTCACGCTTCCGTCGCAGGAAGGGTAGTGCGTGACAACACAGTTTTCTTGGGATGTCAGGATTATTCTATCATCGTCGTGGGATAAGGTGTTTAGACTGTCAGCGCACACTTCGTAATCCAGGGACGCGTCAAGAGTTGTGCACCAGTCACTCCACGAATAAATTGCTGTTATTACGTGAGGGACATCAATCATTAGTTCGAATCCTTTGCTCGTCACGTCTTTTTTCAAGTTCACGCAGATCTCGTTGACCCATCCTCCATCGATTCCTCCCACTCCGAACTCGTATCTTACCAATGGTTGTTCGGATATTGTTTGGGTTTCTGGACTAGTGTATTCTGCTGGGATTAATCTTGAAGTTATGCCTTCCACGCTTTCTAACTCTGGGTAAAATGTTTTGACGTTGCCGATTGAATACGCTATGTTTGGAATTGGAAGGTTTTCGTTCGCGTTTTTTAAAGAGGTTTCAGTGGTTGGTTCACCGTCTTGTTCGATCCACGTGAAAAGTCCCTTCGGGCTCATAATTTGTTTTTGCTGACAAATCACCAGTGTTTCATCGTGGCAGTGACCATCCTGCCCGCAGTAATAAGTTTCAGGACATCCTTCCTCGCTTCCTGATTCTGAAGGGTTGTCAGGGTTGTACGTGCAGGGCACGCATTCGTACGAACCTGACACTCGTTTACAGTACTCGTTGTCTTGACAATCATCGCACCAACATCTGTTAACAGTACCAACAGTACCCGTTCCTATTTCCAACAATTTTTCGGCATTTGTTAAACCAGTGCATGGAGGATTGTAAGATTGTCCGTTCGTGTCGGAAAAATTTATTCTGAACCCGGGGGTTAGGCTGAGGCTTGTTGTTTTATTGGTGAACACGCTGTTCTCCATTTGCGCGTAAACGCTCATCACGTCCTGTAATAACCTTATCATTCCCACGTCTTCCGCAATGATTACGGGCGTCGTGCCCTCCTTATCGAAGAACAGTCCGCTTGTCAGCGAATCGTAAAAAGTTCTTCTTTGTTTGGATACGAGAACCGAATCTGTTCTTGGTTGAATGTATAATGGAATGCTTTGTCTTTCAAGGGCTTTTTCTTCAGCGAAGTCTGCGAAGTGCTGGCTTGTTGGAAAGCTTTGGCTTCTCTTTTCCTCGTCAACAGTGTACTCAACTTTCATGGACTCGTAGGCAAGCGTGTTCACGCCTTGAGTGCAAGGAGCTGGAGTGGTTTTAACGAAAGCAGGGTCCAGTCTTAACGAGGTTATGTTGATTTCTTCTCCTTGGCAATAGTAAATTCCTTGTTCCCATTTGCAGTCCGGCGTGCCGTAGTACAGCACGTAAACGTTGTCCGGGACGGCTGTGCAAGCTTCTCTTAGGGATGCAACGTCGTAAACGAGCAGAGCCATTTTTTTTCCCATGTCAAAGCTTGGCGCCATCATTCTTTGAACGACGAACGCTGACCCCACCACTAGTATCGCTGCCGCGACCAGTGCTCCTACTGTTTCTATTGACGTCAAAGTTTTATCCTCCTACTGCTTTGATGAATATTGGGTGAAAGACTCTTTCTTCGTTGCTATTCACTGTTTGGTATGCTTTTTCGTTTTGGGTTGCGCTTATCACTTCCGCGCTGGTTTCACTCCAACCCATGAGAATTGGTATGAACGCTTGTGACGGGTTCGACGGGTTTTTGAGTCCTATTATTGCTGGTGCGCCTTGGTTTTCGCAACCCAGTTCTGACAGTTTTTTGCATGTTATGATCTTGTTGAAGAATGGGAAGTCCATTGGCCAGGACGCTCCTGCAATGGAATAAGCAGACGCTAAGAACGTGGCCCTTGAGAATTCTTCCAGCGCAGTGTAGGCCGTGCCGTAAACTCCTTCAATATCGTAAGATATTGTTTCGCCATTAACGTTGTTCACGACTAAGTATGTCATGCTTCCTACCCCGAAAACATTTTTTTCAGGGGTGAAAGCGTAATCCTTTGTTCCCACCATGTCAATTGCCTTCGTGTTTTGGTCAAAGATGGGTTGTTCTCCTCCAAAAAAATAAAGAAAATTGTTATCTGATGGAGGAGTGCTCTGGCCTAAACTCATTATCCAGTTAAGAACATCCATAAACGTGTTAGTGTTCACGCTAGCTAAGCAGACGCAGTTATCACCTATTATTCCTCCTGTTCCCGCTGCAACGTTTGCATTGCACTTTTGGAGTTCTCCTTCAAATTTTTGTTTTTCCTGCGCTAATTGCTCGGACTTGTCAACAGACCATATCCAAAAGCTCTGCATTGTTGGAAGTTGTTCGTAATCTTCTCCCAAAGTATCAATTTCGGGGTGCGTTTGTATTATCATATAACCATAAGGTATTTTGAAGCCCGTGTCCGCCGCGTAACCGTTATCGCAGGCTCCTTGCAGCACTCTAGTGAATTTTGCGAAGCTAGCTCTGGCCTCAGCCCCTGCAAGAAAGCTTATTCCTCCTGAAACAACTATTGCTCCTACAACGAGAACAAACACTAAAACTAGCACGTCCTTAATTATTTCTCCATATAACAGCATTCTCGCCATTTTTTTTTTGTTTAAGACACTTTTATTTGGGTTAATCCTTCACTAGCGTTGCCTAACAAGTTTTCAGAGCCTTGTGTGACGTTCCCGATGTTAGCTTTTCCAGACTCAATGTTCGGAAATATGAACAAGATTACCACAACCGCAACTATCAGGATTATTATTAGTGTAAAAACCATTTTAAAACTCATTTCCGATCCCTTTTTCATTGGTTTAAATCAAAGTGTTCAGAATTAATAAAAGTTCTTCTCTAGCTCGGAGTGCTCATGTACACTGGTTCAAAAGTGCTGGAGGACTCTGATTTTTCAAAAGTGATCAGTGAAGCTTGAGAGTTCTCCACTATCATGAACACAGGATTCAAGTCCATACCTTCTTTCATGGCGAGGATTGCTGAATTGTTGTAAAAGTTGGGTTGCGCGTTTCCGCATTTCATGGAGTTCATTGACGTGCAGGCCTCGAACTTATCGATGAATACTAACGGCCACTTAGTAAGAGAATCAATTCCTATCAATAATGATACTGGTGTGAAAAAGTAGATTGTGTCAAGGCTTTTCAGGACCGCGTAATCGCTTTTTTCAGGGTTGTGGAAATCTTGTTTCAGAAAGCTTATGTAATAAGGAATTACTTCGTTTCCGTTGTTCGAATCTATTTTAGGAAGAGGGTTTGGTGCATAGCTCATGATTCTAAGGTTTCTGAAGTTTTTAGTGGTTATTAGCGGCACGGGTACTTCCCCTGAATTATACGCGTCACTATCTAAGTTCAGGTCAAGGATGGACGGCGCTCTTATGAGGCACAGGCAGGGCGAGCCAATGGCTTGTCCTGTTCCTTCCCTGAATTGGCTGTTGCAAGAGTTTTCCGTTGTGTTAGTTATGTCGATTACTCTTTGCACTTTGTTTCTTAGTGCTTCGAATAAAGGGGAGAAAACTATCATTCCTTCCTCCTCATTCAACTCGTTTACTATGTCTTGCATTCTTTCAGCGTCAGGGTATACTTGTATTATGTTCCAATCATCTGACAGTGAGAAGTCCTCTATTTCCGCGTATCCATTCACGCATGCAGAGCTAATCCCTGTAGTGAATTTTTCGAAGGCTATGTGGGCGAAAACAGCTCCGAGTCCTGAGATTATGCCGAAAGCCACTACGGTTACAATTAGTATGAACACTGCTAGGACGGCGAAGTCGAATATTAGGTTTCCCCAATCCTCCATTGTTTAAGTAGAAGGGTTTTGCGCGTAAATAAAGGTTTTCCTGATATCATGAGTTATGATAAAGTGGTTATGATAAAGTGCAGGTCCCGTCAACGCATTCATAACCAGAGTAAATGCATTCACTGTTTTTTGTGCAGGGTCCTCCTCTCCATCCACCGCAACTGCCGTCTGTCAGGCATCTTCCCACGTCTTCTCCGCTCTTGCACGGCCTGTTAATGCAATCCGGGTCGTCGCAGTCTATCAGGAAGTCGCCGTCATTGTCTTTTCCGTCAGCGCACTCGTTCTCAACTCCTGAAGCAGTAGTGCCTATGTCTCCTACTCTACCAGCGGTTTCCTCGCTTCCTTGAGCTGATTGGCCGGATATTGAGCCGAAGCCTTGTGTTAGGAAACTTTGTTGGCTTGTAAAGAACACTATCGCAGCGATTAATACTACTAATGCGATTATTATCATCACGATTTTATTGAATTCCATCTTTTTTTGGGTTGGTTTTTTAAAAAAAAATAAAAAAAATGTAAGTTTTTACTTTGTTTATGTTGGACAAGTCTCTGCAGTTATGCACGTGCCATCACAGCACATTTGACCTGAATACGAACAGTCCAGATTTTTTTCGCAAGGCCCGTTCATCCATCCTCCACAAACACCTATGGACAAGCATTCTCCTGTTTCGACACCTTCACTGCAGGGTTTTCCCAAGCAGGCCTTTAATTCACATTGTGGTGGTACAGGACATCCTGTTCCTGTTACAACTCCTGGCAGGCTTCCAATGGTTTCTTCTGTTTGAGAGCCTTGTTCGCCAGTGGCTGTGGATAGTCCTCCTAACCCTCCTGCTAGTGTTCCTAATTGGGATGTGAATAATACAATCACTCCTATTATGACCACTATTATTATCAAGAGGGTTGCTATTGTTTGGAACTCCATTCCTTTGTTATTCATGATTATTACGCGCACTCCGGGGCGTCCGGGTTTATGAAACAGTTAACGCTTCCTGTTGCTTCTGTTGTCGCATCCCCGCTGGTTGTTTGCAATTGTCCAGTCGCATCCCCTGCAGGACCCATCTGGGTTACGAAAAATATTATGGCGACCACCGCGACTATCAAAATGATTATTAAAGTAAATATGGTTTGAAACTGCATTTTAAACTCCTCCCTCCACGCATTGCCCGTCAACGCAAGTGAATCCTTCGTCGCATTGAGCGTCTGAAGCGCAGAAATTGGTTATGGTTCCCGTGGCTACGGTGGATTGTTCTTGAGTCGCCCCGCTCAGTTCTTGTTGAGGCACCGTTAGCTGGCCGAATTGAGTTACGAAAACTATTATCACTGCAATGATGACTATAAGAATGATGAGCAATGTTGCTATAGTCTGGAATTCCATTTTCTTTCTTCTATTTTTAGTGCGTGTTTTTTAATAAACTTTTTCATGATTTCTTAACCGCCAGGCGGGGTGTAACCCGATATTAGGTCTCCTGCTTCAGTGGTTTTATCTCCTGTTTCCCCAGTTAATTCTTCTGTGGGAGCGTTCATGGTTCCGAACCCGGTTATGAAAAATATTATTACCACTACCACGACTAGTATTATGATTAATAGCGTGAATATGGTTTGAAACTGCATTTTATTTTTATCTCGTTCTTGTGGAAGTTCTTCCCCCTGTTACGGTCGAGCGATCGCAGTCCGGTGAACCGGTCCAGCCGATAGTTCTTGTCTTGCCGTCTTGAGTGCTTGCAGTGCATGTTGGCAGGACTGCTTCGCAGTAAGTTGTTCTGAGTGTTCCTGTTTCGTCAGCTATGTCTAAGGATAGCGTGCAGTATCTCGAGTCCGACACGTCTTGCTTTGAGTAAACCATCAGGTTTAGTTCGTTGCATGCTTGCTGGCAGGAAGTTCTTAACGCGGTTAGGTCTGATCCTCCTGTCGCGCCCGCGCCAACAGTGCTTATCTGTCCGAAAAGTTGGGAGCCGCCTGTCATGAAGAACACTCCTATGACTATCAGCACAAGCAAAGCCATTATTATTATGATTATCATGTTTATGGGCATTCCTTGGGCTTTCACAACCTATTTTTTAGACGTTTAAACTTAAATACTTTATTTAAGAAAGTTGCGCGCAAAACCCTTCTACGCAGTTTAAGCCCTGACAACATGGCTCTTCGCCTCCGCATTCTTGTCCGCTGGTCTTGCAAGTGCAAACGCTTTCCGAGCAATAAAATCCTCTGCAGCACTTTATTCCTTGTGACACGTCGCAGAAAGTTCCTTTTCCAACGCATCCCGCAATGTTGGCAATGGTTGACGAGCCCGACTTGCCGAGTTCTTCTCCACCTTCTTTTACTTGTTCTAACGGGCTGAGACCAAGCAGGAAGGCCACACCTATCATAAGTAGTGCTAAGATTAATACCATAACTAAGACTAATGAATTTTTCATGTTGAGGGTAATAAACTGGTTGGTATTTGTGAGTAGGCTTGGGCTTGGTCTTTAGATGTTTCGAGCATTGGAACCCCGAATAAAAGGACTATTACAAGCATTATCAGGGCGAGCACTATTATTATTATTGTTTTCATTTCCATTGTTTATTCACCGAATAATCCGAACGCTAAATCGTTCATTTTCCCGCCTTGCTCTTGAGCTTGACCTAAATATTGGATTCCTAACATGACTAGCATCGCTACGAACATTACTATAAGAATCATTATCATCACTGTTTTCAGTTCCATTTGCTTATTATCCCCATCCCATGCTTTGGCCCATAGCGTTTATGACTGTCCCGCTCTGCTCCCTCCAAGGAGTGATTAAGAATATTATTAATAAAACCGCAATGACTAATCCTATCACAACCAGTATTATTATGAACGTCTGGTCTATCTCGAAACGGGCCTTATTATTTAATTTCATTCCACAACCTCTTTGATGCATATCACCACACAATCTAAAGGCGCGCGGTCAGCGTTTTTTATTACCGCATTATTACAGTAGTCGCTGGTAATAAATGGTTTTGCTGACGCCGCAGAGTCATAATAAGATACATATACTTTCCCGTTTTTTAGTGTTTCGTCAAGCAGTTTATTATCCATTTCCATGTTTGTGCATAAAGTTCCAGGGGAATCATAATCAAAGCACAATAGAACTTTATTCGGGTTCAATAATTCTTTATAGGTTTGGCCGCGGTCCGGAAAGTATTCTTGGTCATATTCATCGTATAAGCCTCCAACCTCTTTATTCTTTTCGAAATCGTACAAGAAAGCGTAGCATTTTGATAAAGGTTGTTTTCCGACTAAGGGGTCGTACTTACCCGAACCGTACTGCTCCCAGCAATCCACTGCTAATTTAGCGAAGGTTTGGTCAAATTTTTTGTAAGATATTGTTCCCAGTTCTTGCGGGGGGCAAAGTAATGGGAAAGCGATGACTATTCTTGAAATAACTAAAGTGCTTATGCCCGCGCCAATCAGCGCTCCTGCAGTTGCTCCAATGGCTGTCCCGACTCCTGGCACCACGCTTCCCGCAGCAGCTCCTGCGAGCGCTGCCGCCCCTACTCCTCCTCCTAGTTGCGAGACGAATACTTGTTTCATTTGCGCGCTCGTGCTGCAAGTGGTTTTGGTTAGTTGTACGAGAAGCCCTGCCTGGAACATGACGAGCATTAGTACAAAAAGTATTCCCAAAACGACAAGAGTTATGATGACGGGTTGGGCTTGTTCAGATATGTTCATACCTCTTCAATATAATTGATTTAAAGAATTATAAGTATTATCACTCTACCCGATAATCTTGTGGAACAGTGTTTCTCATTCCTTCATCATCCACGCAAATGATTATTGCGTCATGTTCTTTGAAAACGTATGCGCCTATTTCTTGCTGGTCGTTCTTGCAGAGATTCCATATTTTGGCGTAGCCTAATGAGTGCTCGAGAAAGCCTTGGTAGTCAAAGTAAGCCATGTAAATCGTTCCCTTGGTCAGTGTTTCAGATGGAGTGGTGAATCCTAAAGTCGGGTCGGCGCTTATGATTTGGGATGTTAGGTTAGGATTACTTAACACTATATCGTTTCCAGAGCTGGGAATTCCGACGTCGCAGGGAGTTTTTTGAGATGAAAAAATGGATTGTTCCCAGCCCACGCCTGACCCTATCTTCAACGCCAAGCACAGAGGATTGAAGGTGCATAGCAAATCAAGAGTTCCTTCTGTTAATTCTTCAAGAAAGCTTTTTTTTATTTCGGCAGGTATCCTACAGATTTGAGTGTTGTCGTTGCCGACGAGGTCCATGTATGATGTTATGAACCCTTCGTTCGTGCATTCCGCCCCGTTCCACGAGCACCCTTCATCCTCAGCACAATCTATTTCTGAGAAGGCGAAGCAGTGTTCATAAGTCTTGGCTGACGGGTCCGGAGTGTATGGTTTCGTGTGCAGAAAGGTTCCCACATCTCGTATGAGCAGTTCTTCTGCGAACTCGTAAGGTATTTGCGCGCACAGTTTCGGGTTCTCTATGCCCCAGAGTGGCGAGTACTTCCCGTCCCCGTATTGTTGCCAGCAATCAACCAAGTCGTCTCCAAAGATTTTCATGAAGTCTTGATGGTTTCCTATGACAGGGTTTAACGGGTTAGTCATGTACACCGGGCAAATAACTGGTATTGCCGCGACTACACTGCTGATTACTGGAAGGTTTTGCCACCCTCCAGCCATGTTAACGATTAAGGATTTTCCTGTTGCTGTCAGCGTGCAAATCGTTTTCGGACCCATGTGAGCCAGGTTAGCTTGCGTGAAAACAATTATTACTAAGAGGAGTAAGACTGCTAGCAGTATTGTCGCGAATATGACTTTGAACGTTATCGTCATTCCTTTCATTCGTTTATCCCCATCATGTCAGAGAACCCTGTTATTCCTTGGTTCAGGTTTCCTTGCATTCCTCCCCACATAAAAGCAGCTATTATTATGAAAACAGTTATTAGCAGGACTATGATTATCAACCACCTTAATTGTTTCATTTCAACGTTCACGTGTTTTTCACCTCTACGGATAGGGTTACAGTGGCTTGGTTTCCTTGCGCGTCAACAGCCCTGAACCTCAGTAAATAAGCGCCGTCAGCGTACCTGCTTGTCTGCCAGACCGTTTTGAAATCATTATCTCTTTCTCGTTCCATTTCATCCCAAGCGCTTTCGTATAGGCAGTCATAGTTTCTGCACCATTTAACGCTTTTGAGCGCTTTGTTATCCACTGCTGTTACGCGTAGCGTGGTGTTTCCACTGATTATTTCATTGTTGCGTGTGCTCGTAACAGTTATTGAAGGGGTTATGGTATCAGCGTGTTCAATGATTATTGGAAAACTATGGTTCATCATTTGTCCTGTCTGGTTGTAAACAGTTATTCGGAGAGTGTAAACCCCGTCAGGGTAATCGTATTTGATGAAAGGGTATTCTTTGATTTGTGTTCTTTTTGAAGTGTCGATTTCTATTGAACTCGTCGTGTTTTGTTCAAACACCGTGGTGTTTTCTTTGCTGATTAGTTTGGCGTTGACCAATGTCGCGTTCGGGTAATCGAATGTTAAGTTAATGATTCCTGTTACTGGTTTGGAGAATTTTTGTCCTGCTTGCACGCCAGCACCTGAGAAGGATAGTTCTCCGTAAACAGGGGGTACCTTACTAATGTTTTGAAGCGTGGTTGGAGTGGTTGATTCTGGTTCTGTGGGAACACTCTTTTGTTGCAATAGGAATCCCAATACTATTGTTATGAGCAATATTCCTAGGATTATCTTTATTTCTTTGCCTACTTGTATTCTGCTTTTCAGTTCCTTAAAAAGTTCTTTCCAATCCATTTTTTTTTAAAATTAAGTTACTGTATTGTTATCGGCCCACAAATCTCTCTAGGGCAATTAGTTTCTATGCAACTAGCATAGCACGTTCCAGGGTTGCTACAAGCCCAATTGTTTCCTACAACTTTATCATTAACGCATCTACACGTGTCAGTCGGACAATTCGCTGAGGAACTGCAGACAGGAATCACGCAAACCCCGCTGCAACTAATGTATCCTGAGTCGCAAACGCATCCTACGCAAGGGTTGCAGTGCGTATTTGGGGCTGTGCAACTAATTATTCCTTGTATTGCTTGATTCTCCCCCGTACAAGCTGGAAGCCTGCAACTAGTCCCGCACGAAATATACCCGTTGTTAGTGTTGCATGAGCAGCTTGCCGTGCAAGTCCCTGGATTGTTGCAAACCCAACCTGTTCCCCCGCAGTCCGACGCCGAGTTGCATGTCGGTTTCACGCAAACCCCACTGCATTGTATGTAAGTGCTCTGACAATCACAGTAGGAATCGCACGTGCCTGAATTGTAGCAGGCCTCGTTGGTCCCGCAGTTAGACGCTGAACTGCAGGTTGGCGTCACGCACGCGTTGTTGCATTCTATGTAATTGTTGTCGCAACTGGTTACGCTGCACGCTCCGCTGACGCATTCGACTTGGTCAACGTTGGACAGCCCAGTGCAGTCTATTGTTCCTCCGCACACCCCGGGGTCTGTTTGAGTGTTGTAGCATCTAGCCTCGTAATCCTCGCATGTTCCGCCAAGGTAGTATGAATCCCAAATACTGAAACCATAAAGCGATGTTCCCGTCATGCACTCCTTGTCCTCATAAGCAAGATTGCTTGACGTGGGTGGCGCGCAAACAAGGTTTCCGTAAGAGTCTTTGATAGTTGTTGTCTCAATTTTTTCAATGCATTTCGCGTAGCTCGAGACCACGTGGTTTTCGTCTTGAATGTAGTCTCCTTCACTGCAAAAGAGTTCTCCTCCAAACATTTGGAAAAAGTAGTTTAGTATTGGATCTTTAAAAGTCACGTCGTTGAGTGAATTTGACTCGCAAGTTTGTTCGACAGATTGGGAATAATCTATCACCTTTTTTACGCACACCCCGCTACCGCACTCAGTTCCTTTGGTGCATGTTTCGCCGTCGTTTCTCCTGCACTCCCCTAACTCTTCGGGAGCCACTTCTCTTCCTTCTCCGTAAGCGTTGAAGCCCGTGTAACATTTTTGGTTATAGCATTCCCAAGCGTGACTGCATGCATCTCCTTCTTCTTTTAGCCCCTGCCATCCCGTGCCGTCGCAGTAATGCCCTGGGTAAGCAGTGCTTCCTGTTTCTCGGCAAACATTGTCATAAACGCAGTTGGTAGCGCAGCACCTGTAATCGCTTCCAAGAGGATCTTGCGAACAAGTTTCTGACGAGCAAATGTCAGGGCAACTGGGCGTGCATAGAACGCTATCAGGTCTATTAATGCACCCTATTGCGTCACAGTCCGCTTCGCACTTGCTCACGTCTTCGCACACATCATCGTAACCGTTTCCATCACTGTCTGTTCCCTTGTGCACCCAACTCAAGTAAACGCATTCGCAGTCAGTGCAGGACTGAGCATTTCTTGTTAAGTATTGTCCTTGAGCGTCGCATATAGCTGTATTAACACAGTTTTGCGCGAGCGTGCTCGCACTGCACTCCGCGCCGCAACTGCCTGTCTGGCAGGAATAAGTGCACTCGTCCTTGCAAGCGTCCTGAGGGTTATCAGCTAACCTTTTTTCATTGCACGTTCCTGCAATGCACCAGTTGCACGCGCTTGTTCCAGAACTATAATAACTGCATCTTTCTTGGTTCGCGCCAAGTTCGTTGCATGAAGAGACTATCCTGAAATCACCGTAAGCTATTGCTGAGTGCTCTGCTTTATCAGTGGTTTTGAAACAGATTTTTGTGTCCGCTGTTCCTGTGAAAACCGCTGTATACTCGCCATCCTCGCTTATGGTTCCTGGATTCGTGAGAGTCATTAGTTGGGGGTTGTTGAATTCTGTTTCGCAGTTGCTTCCCGCTGAATAGTAAACGTCTCTTGTGCCTATTGGGCCGCCTAATTCTTCGTTGCCCAGGTCCGTGGACTTCACGCTTAGCGGAATTTGTTTGAGGTAAGTTACTTCCGGAACGTTGATGTCGAGTGATGGTGATGCAAGGTCTTCCACGACTCCTGTGCATGACACGCTATCACCTATTCTCGTGCATAGGGCTCCGCGTTCGGAGTTCATGCAGATTCCTAAAGGAACTGTTTTGGTGTTGTCTTCAGTGTTTTCGTTGCTTTGAGCTGGAACGGTTAAGACTGTTGGATTTGAGGATGCTCCTGCGCAGAACGCTACGCTCGCCTCCCATAATCCTAGTTCTAGTCTTGCTGCAGGGATTTCTACAGTATAATCTCCTGTTAAGTCGCATTTAGGTATTTTCAGTTCAATGGTTTCCTGGATTTGTGACCTCCCTTCATTTATCACTTTTAGTTGGAGGGTTTTGAGCGTGTTCGCGCCGAAGAAAGCCCATGAGCAGTTAATGCTTTCCTGATTGTAGAAAATGTTTAACGGGTCGTCCACGTCAGCGGGAGATATGTCCTTGATTTGGTACGCGATTAGTTCTTGGTTTTTCATGAATCTTGGTTTGTTCAAAGTCAATGAATTGTCAAGAGTGTAACCTTCGTAAGGTAAGGTTTCTGACATTGCTTTGAGTGATTGCGTTGTTCCACTTACTTCAACGTAGTCCGTGTCGCAGACCACTTGTTTTTCAGTTCCTTCGGCAGTGCTTTTTTCTTCGGCGTCAATCCATGTTCCCGGGAATTGCAGTTGGTTCTCACACATTTTTAGGTTATAATATCCTCCAGATTTTTCGTGTGAGACGAGTTTGGCTCCGCCAACGTTAAGATTTATTTTGCTCGCTTCTTCTTCTGCAGTGTTTGCAAAGTAGTAAATAGTTATTTCTGTTATGTCATTATCAACTATATCATCGTATAAGTAGACCCACTGATCTAATTGGAAGTTAAGATTGTTAAAATCGAATGCGGTGCTGGTTCTTCTGTAACCATCGTCCCCTTCCCATTCAGGGGTTCTGCGGTACCCGAGTCCCATGACTCTTACGTTATTGTCAGTGCTTGGAACGTAAACCCAGACTCCGAGCCCGGCTTTGCCGGTTGGTGATTCAACTGGCCTGCCGAAGAACCCTCTTGAATTGGTTCCCGAGATTTTTATGCTTCCAGAACCTTGTTTTTTCAGGGAGGTTTCGTAGCTAATCGTTATAGGGTTTGAGCCTGCCCAGTGGTTTTCTATCCATTGTTCGTGATTGTCGTATAAAGCCCAGTCTTCGAAAACATGAGCTCCTGGTTTGAGAACCTCTGATTGGAAGCTGGTCATAACGTTTTCAGTGGGTTCTGGACCCGCGTTTTTGAATGTGGCTGACAATCTTATTTTCGGGTTTGACGCGTAATCAAAATTGGTTGTTTTTATGTTGTCACCGATTATCCAAGGTATCGTCAGTGAATTGTCTGTTAGGTCGTACTCGAATGGAGATATTTGTTCGGTCGGGTCTTGTACGCGGTGGATAGTGAAGTTAATGTCTTGAGTGTCATTCATGAACAAAGTGTATGTAGGATGGTAACAAATGTATTCTTTGGTCGTGAGAGCTGGCACGCTTAGAACCGCTGGACAAATTTTTTGTATGGTGTGGGCTTTGCTCGTGTTAGCGTATAGAGTTACCTGGGCTTCCACGTCCCACGAGATCAGGTTTTGGACGCTTGCTTTGAGTTCTGCTGGCTCACCCTGATTCGTTATTTGCAATTCAGCGAGTTTTCCAACGTTTAATGGCGATGTAAGACAATAATTGTTGTCATCGTCCGTGTCAACGTTGTCGACTGGATTGGCTTCTGTTTGGAATCCTGAACCCATTTCAGGGTAGTCAAGCACGTCCACGCTGGCGCGGAATAATTGTTCCGACTGTTCGTTATCGCATTGGTCTGTTAGTTCAAACGGGCTTGTTATCACGTAACCCAAAGCCCCGCTGGTTATGCTTAGCGGGTAATCGTAAATGCCTTCTGCTGCTTCGGTTACCTCATTTCTTTCAAGGTTTTCCCATGGAGCCACGCAGCTGTAAGTGTTTATCGTGTAGTATTCTTTTTCCAGGTAAGTGTTTTTGTTGGAAAGGTAATCAGGATCAATTGTTCCGATGTTTGGATAATCTTCTATAATCGTCATGAATTCTTGTCTGGCGTTCATTACCTCGTGGCATGGAATCTTTATTGGTTCTGCGCCGTCGTATCCGGCTCCTGTTTGGTTGTACATTTCTAACTGGACTATTACTTCATGAGGTTTTGGGGTTCCTCTGGACTCTACTTGTATTGAGAATGATATGGGTTGGTAAAGCGAGCGGTGCCAAATAACTTTTTTTATGCTTAAGTCCGTGTTCTCAATGCAATAGGTTTTGTCCTCCCCGTTCCCGAATAAGTTTTGTCCTGTTGCAAGAATTGTTAGGTTGTCATTTGTCAGGTTAATATCGTTCTCTATGAACATTTCTCCTTGGCTTGTCGGTATTAACGCGGGTTGCATGGTGTCTGGGTCTATTATTTTGATTGTCGCGATGTCAGCGAAAACTTTTCCTTCCAAACTAGGGTCGCATGGCGTGAACCTGTAACTACCTAGCTCGCATGAGTGTTTGGTAAGAATATTTGGGCCGAAGGTCTGGACTTGCGCGGGGTCTACGGCTTCTCCTGGCTCAAGTGTTTTCACGTCTCCGTCCTGGTCTATATACTGTAGGCTCCTCAAGTTGCCTTCTCCGTCTTCGTCGTACCAAGTGGTTATTTCTGGGTCGTACCTCACGTTGTATAATACTGGTATTTCGCACAGGGTTACGTTGTTGTCCAGCGTGTCAATTGCTTTGACGTATAGGACCGTGTTTTGGTTGTGGTAGCGGTTTCGCACGTGCACCGCGACTGAATTGGTGTTGGGGTTGTAGGTCGCGGTTTCCACGCTCATGTCCGCGGGAGGTAGGGTGCAGAACGGGGCTCCTACTGTTCCTTCGTTATTGATTTTGTCCGGCTCGTCCGGTTCTGGCTGGATGATGAAAGTAGTGTTTGACGTGCAGTTATGATATACTCTGAAAGGTTTTGCGTGTTCCTCGCTTTGCGTGAACCTGAATAATTCGTTGTCAGTCCATATCATTTGTGTTCCACCGACAGGCAGGGTTATGCTTTGCTCTGCTAGCTTGTAGTTTTTCGTGTTGTCGAAGTAATCTCTTTTTATGAAGTCGTTGCTTGAGAATAGGGTTAGGACAACGTTTTTGCTTACTTTGTAATTATTATCAATACTTACCCCCATGATTCTCATATTATTGGGTTCAGTGAACATGTTTGGGTCCGCGTCTAATTGTGTTGTAAAAGCGTTCAGCACGTATTCTTCTTCTATTTGGCCGAAGAAAACGCTGGGTTTTTGGGCGGGCCCTGAGTAACCGAATGAGCGGTTGAACACTGACGTGTTGTTGACTTGCGCTCCGCCTGTTAACACGCCAGCGACTGAACCGTAAATGATTACAGCTGCTATTATGGTTCCCACGATTGCTGCCGCTACTGGTTCTATTATTCCCTTCATAGTGTCATGCCTACTTGCAGTGCCATTGTTGCAAGCCCTCCGAAGAATACTGTTACCACGACTGCTACCGCGGAGTAAACTAGTATTGATATGATTAAGTTTTTGTATAATGTGTGTTGGAAGTACGTGTTATCCCCTGCTTTTTGTATTTGGTTGAGCAGGTAAGTCATTATTATTACTGCTTCTATCAGGTATATTCCGACGATGGGTTGGAATATGTATAACGGTGTTGCTTGGCTTATGTTCGCGAAACCAAATATGAAAGTGGACCCGCTCATCATTCCGGGAACACTGGTTTGCGATGATAATGATTTCATTTGTTCGCCTAAACTGAATAATATGTTCATTATCATTGCTGTGAGCCCGATTACGATTCCGGTTATGAGTGGTGCTATGAACGCTGCTTGAAATTGTAGGGTTGAGATGGATTCGCTTAGCATGTCTTGTATTTTTTCGTCGATTCTGTGAACGTCTTTTAAGTATTCTCCCATCGTTATTAGGGATACTGCTGCGACGTCTAAACTTTTCCTCGCTCCTGCAACCAGTATTCTAAACACTGCGGTTATGACTCCTGAAGGATAGTCTTTCAGAGCGCCTGATTTCTCGTTGAGTAACGCTTCTTCAAAGCTCATGCCAAGGTTTTGCATGTTGTTCACTATTTTTCTTAGGAATTCGCCTGCTTCTGATTTTTTCATGGTTTCAGCTAGGCTTAGGACGGCGACCTCGACGGGGTGGCCTTCGCTTAGCTTGTTTCCAAGTTGGAAGACTATGTCTGCGAACATGTTTTCCACGCGGGAAATTGATTCTCTTATCTTTATGGTTTGGAATGTTGACAGGTATGCGAAGCAGGAGATGAATAGTGCAACTCCTAAGGTTAATGGCATGCTTAAGTAAACATCTAATTCCGAAGGTCCTTCGTGAGGTAAGAATACGTAAATTATTGTTGGTGTCGCCAGTAACACAAGGATTATGATTGCTGGCAGGATTGCTGGCACTTGTTGTTTTCCAAAAAAGAAGTTTCCTTGTTTCGGAATGTCTGCTCTTTCGGTAAGGTTTGGGGAAGTGAACCCGATCGGTCTTTTGGTGAAGACCTTCATTATCATTACCACGAGCATTACTGGCAAGATTATGTTATACATGAAGAATATCGTGTTGCTGGAAATCATGTCTGACATGAACGCGCTCACTATAGGTAACATGATTAGCGTGAATACGGGTAAGCTTATGCCAAGCATGTATATTGCTTGCACAGGCATTCTTAGCGTGTTTGCGTAGTGAACCATTTGTTCGTAAGTGCCGTTAAGAATTCTTTCCAAGGCTTTGTTTAACAGGCTGAGTCTTCGCTCATCATCCGTCTGCGTGAGAGAGGATTCTACTAGGAACATGGCGTCAACGAACGCCCGATTTGATTCCTGCCATTTAAGAAGGTAATCTTCAACGCCTTCTTTTGCTGAGAAGTATTTTTTTGATTGAACATCCCAAAGTATTTTTTTAAAATCGTTGGATAATGGTCCTGTCAGGTTTTCAGCAGCGAATTTTATGGCGTTCTCAAGATTGGGTGTGTGACGCATGTAAACAACTATGTAAAGAACTGCGAGAACAAGTTCAGAGCTGGATTGAGTTCTTCTTATGTCAAGTAATGTTTTCGGGTAGTTCCTGGCAAGCATGAATGATAAAAAAGAGAATACCAGTCCTACAAGGAATACCGTGAACTCTCCTAAAAGCACTGTTCCAACTAAGCCAAGAATTATAAACGCTATCATCACGAGAAGTGATAGAGACGTCACCCCTGTAGGCGTCGCGTTCAAGTAAACTTCTTCTATTATTTTTTCTAGTTTCTCCGCATCTTTTTTGGTTGGGTTGACGTTCAACGTTTTTTCTGCGAAAGCGCAGAGTTTTTCATAAGTCGTTCCTGCAACCCTTTTTTCCGTAAATTCTTGGTACTCTTCGGTTTTTATGTCTCTGGGAGCTTTTTCTCTAAGAGCTTTTAGTGATGCGAGCACTTGTTTTCTCGCTTTTTTTTCATCCATTTCGCCGGACTGTTTTTCAAGATAACTCTCAAATTTTTGGGTTATTTTTTTTTCAGCGTCTGGACTTACATTTCCTTCTTTATCTTTTGGCGCAGCCATTTTTCGAATTCGGTTTTCACGTCTTTAGGTTCAGGGTATCCTGTCTCTTCCTGCAGTTTTTCGAAGATTCTGTGGAAAACATCGTTTGATCGGGTTACGAAATCAGCTTCCAATATCTCTTGTTTTCCAGTTTTTTCGTGGTAATCATAAATCATTTTTAGGATGTCCCCTCTGAGTTTTATGTTTGCCAGAACCCTATCCCAGTTGCCAATCCATTCTTTAACGTTGGAAGCTATTGACTTCACTATTTCGCTTTCTCCTTCAAGCAGTTCTTTGGTGGGTTCCATGACGTCTTTGTAAGGGTTATATTTCATCAGGTCAACGAATCCTTGTTCTCTGAGAGGGTCTTGGGTCCAGTGCTTTCTCACTTCTGTTATGGAAGTTAGTCTCCTGTACTCGCGCATCCCGTCAGGGCTTCTGACCTTATTGGCAATAGCTATTATGTCTGTGGCTTTGAAACTAGTTATTGGAACGCCAAGGTCGTTAACCACTCTGTCGAAGACGCCGTAGGGGCTGTCTCCGTGAATGGTTCCTGCTACAACGTTCGCCAAGGCTCCGACCCTCATTGATTCATATAATGCTTTTGCTTCTGTTGAACGGACTTCTCCCACGATTAACGCGGAGTCCCCCAACCTTAAGGAGGTTCTTATACCATCCTCTGCGCTGAGCTCGCTTCGCTCCCCGAGTATGGCTGACCTGACTTTTAAAGAGAGAATATCATAACCCATTTTTCGCAAGTAATTTGTTGGGAGTTCTAAAGTGTCCTCTATAGTGATTATCCTGAATCTTTTCATTATTTGAACCATGACTGAACCGAGAAGCGCTGTTTTTCCCGCTCCTCTTGTTCCAGCCACCAGCAGCGTTCTAGAACCATCTATCAAGAACCATAATAGGCCTCCTGCGAGGGGGGAGAACATTTTGAATTTCAGGTACATGGGAAGGGTGAAAGGTTTTTCTCTGTGTCTTCTGATTGCTATCGCGCTTCCTTTTGAGCTGAGAGGTTCTTGTATGAAAGCTATTCTTGCTCTCGCTATTCCAGGGACTTCAAGTTCAGTGTCCAGCACGGGATTAGCTTCATCTAAAGGCCTGCCTGATATCATTCTGAATCTGGAAGCCCACGCAGTTACTTCTTTGTAATTCGGGATTATGTTTGACACGCATTCCCCGTAATCCGCGTGCTTGATGAATATGGGGGAGAATCCTATTGGCGCGTTTATGTAAATGTCTTCTATTCTATCATCTTTAAGCAGTTCTTCGATTATGCCGAATCCGACAGTGAGTTTTACAAGTATGTTTGAGAGGTTTTGCAGTTGTTTGTACGAGATTTTGACTTTAGATTCCTTAGCTATTTGTTCAAGTAAGTCTTTGGAAATGTTTTTGAAGACTTCTCTCATTCTATCCGGGTTGATGAACTCTTCTTTTTCAGGACTGTACTTGACTAAAACGTTTCTGGCCTGTGTTAAGAAACGGTAATCATCATCATTCAATTTCAATTCAGGGGGCGTCACGTGATAAAGGAATCTTGTTTTTTCTGGAATTTTATAAATCGTTACGTCCACGTCCCCGCCTGCAACGTAAGAATCAATCTCTTTTCCGTTCAACGGGCGTTGTGCCATGAGGCGCGTGTACATGAAGTTAGGTCTTATCATTGGTTCGAACAATTCTCTGTAAATTTTTCGATCTCCTAACCTATAACCTGCAAGTTTGTTTTTGACTTTTTCAACAATTTTTGTCTTGAACAATGCTTCTTTAATGTCTTCGAGAAATCCCATTAGCTGGGAATAGCCTTCTTTGCAGTCTTTTTTGTTCTCTCCTTCCAGTTTTATTTTAGCTTCTCTTATTTTTCTTTTGGTCTCAACATAAGCTCCTAAAGGATCTTTCATTAAAAGATTGTGAACAATGTTTTGCAGTATTCCCAAGCCATAAGAATAAACATGAGGGCAAGTTTTTGGAGCGTTTTTAGTGAAATCAGATACGACTTCTTTTTCTTTAACCAAATAAATGTAAACTTCTCTTATCTCATTCAATAAGCTGACCTGATCGTCAGTATAAGTATAGTTTCGGTCAGAGGATAAGTTTATTTTATCCACTCGTCCTGCTTCCACAAGAAAGGTCAATACTTTTTGCATTATGACCTCGCTATCCTCTATTGACGGGTATTCTAAGGACTGCTTACAGTCCACAATCATTTCTTTTTCTATGCCTGACCTATCTATAGTATAAGAATAAACTTCTGGAGTTTTCGCCATTTTAAGTTAGTATTTATTAACTTGCTTCTCCTTTATAATGTTTATTTTAAGCCTTCAAAAACTCTTCAAAAAAAAAATTATATAAAGAAAGAAAAACTATTCAATAAAGGTAATGGCTAGTCCTCCTGAAAAAATTAATGAACAATTAGCGTTGTCCATCCAGTATTACGCTTCTAAGATTTCGGACATTAACACTCGCATAAGAATTCTTGAAGAAAAAATAGGCAGTTTATCAGAAAAGTCCAAAATAACTGAGAACACTTTGCTCAGCAATTTCAAAGAGGTTAATGAAAAAATCTCTGAAAATGACGAAAAAACGAATGAATTGCAAAAAGAAATTTTATCCATGAAGGATACTATTGAAGTCATGTTAAAACAGATGAAACTTTTCGCCAACAAGAATGATTATAAAACGCTTGAAAGGTATGTCAATCTTTTTAAGCCATTGCAGTTTTTGACCAAAGAAGAGATTACTCAATTGATTAGAAGGGAGATGGGAAGATAAGAGAATGGTTTTTGATTTTCTTAAAAGGAAAAAAAAGGATGAGCCTGTGGAAGAGAGAAAAACCCCTTTAGATATTGTCATGCAGTTAAAGCAAGATGGCTTAACTAACGAGCAGATTGTAAACCAGCTGAGAATGCAAGGCTATTCTCTTAGTCAAATAAAAGATGCTCTAATCCAATCAGACATTAAAGGGGGTGTCGCAGGAGTTAAGGAAGATGCTTTCAGGATGATGCCTGAATCCTCTTCACTAAAACAAGAAGAACCTATGTCTTTAGAAAGCGTTCCCGAGCCCGCAGTCACTCCAGAACCTGATCCTGCGCTAGTCTCAAGCTTAAAGGAATGGGTGGATGGCGGGCACGATGATAGCACTATTATTACAGAATTCGAGAACGCAGGTTATTCCAAGGACGAAGTTACAAGAATTCTTGAAAAGATTAAAAGTCCGGAGCCGCTACCGCAAGGAAGTCTTCTACCTACAGAACAGCTTCCTGCTCAAAAACCTGATGCAACGCCGACCCAGGGTTTAGAAACCCCTGTAAATCTTTCTTTTCAGGAACACGCTCCTGTTACTCCTGAATTGCTCGGGCAGGCCCAAGAACCTCTTCCTCTCGAGTCAGGACCCATTCCTCTTCCAAATCCAAGCGTGGATTCCTCACTCCCTACTGAACCAACACCACAAGAACCTGTTCCCTCAGACATAGAAGCTTTAATTGAGTCAGTGGTTCAGGAAAAGTGGAATGAGTCCATAACCTCTTTAGATGAAATGAAGAAAAACGTTGATGAACTCATGAGCCACGTGGAAACAACGAGTTCTAGCGTTAAAGAATTAGAGAAAAACCAATCCTCTAACGTCGAGAAAATGGATGGTTCGTTGTCAAGGATTCGCGAAAAATTTGATGATTCTGAGACGAGGATTGACGCTTTTGAGCGATTGTTAAAAGAGTTGTTGCCCGACCTTTTCGCAAAGGCTAGAATGGAGCGGCCTGCGAGCAAAAAATCTGAGGACGTGGAAGCGACTAAAAAACTTAAATCCTCTGAAGAGGACAAGCCAGACTTATCAATTTTTGAGATGTCCAAAGAAGAAGCTAAACCTGCTATAAAGGAATCTGAACCTAAAAAGATTAGAAAAATAAAGCGTGCTAAGAAGAAGGTTGCAAAAAAAAAGAAGCGGGTTAAGAAACGCAAAAAATAAGTAAAAGTGTTTTAGGAAGTTTTTGTGGTGAAATAAATCACTACTGCCATCATAAGCATCATGATTATCACTCCTAGAAAGGCTGGGTGTGATAATAAGAGGACAATCGAGTTCGGCGAGGACAAATTCCAAGCGTTAAGTTCTGTTTCGTTCAAGGTTTCTGCCTGCAGTTGACCTCCGTAAAGGTTTGATATCACGAAGAAGAATATGAATATTGAAAATCCTATTAGCGTCCATTGAATGATTGGTGCTTTAAGCGCTTCCGCAATGTCCCCTTCCTTTGCTCCGAGCATCAAGTATAGAAACACTATCAAAAATATTATTAGCGCGAACAGCGTGAAAACAGGGATTATCGCGTTAACGAACTCTCTATAACCCACGTTGGAAGTTATTAGAAGAGCTATGAAAAAAGCTATGACCGCGTTCCACTCCACTTTTTCACCAAGTATTTTGGACTTGGTTAGAATCCCATACATTAATCCGAATACTATGAAGAAAGGCACAAATACCTCGAAGAATCCTGTTTCTCCAATCAAGTTGAAAGCGTCTAAAAACGTCGCCATTTTATTCGAATAGTTTTATTTTAAATTCTCTTCCGCCGGACTTGCCTCCACGGTAAGCCCAGGCAATGAATACTAATACAACAATTATTATAATTAATAAAGTTATGTTTTCAGGGGATAAATTGATTCCTAACACGTTCAAACCATTTCCCCCCATCGTCATAAAGGTTTGAGTGCTGCCCGTCACTTGGCTGTAACTGTTGAAAGCTATGGCCAGAAAGATTAATATTACGGGTATAAGAATCCATGACCCGAAACCTTCCATCTTCGGGAAGAAACTGAAAACAGCAAGTATTAAGAATAATCCTGCGATCAGAAACATTCCTAATTGCACTGTAAGGACTTTAAAAAAGTCTATGACTAGAGTGCTTGAAGCTGTGAAAAACGCCAGTGCTAAGCATATGAGAACCGCGGCATTCTTGTTGTCCACGAATAACTTGTTTTTCCTTAGAATGGCGAAGCATAGTGAAAACATGAATAAGAAAATCAGGGTGAATGGCATGAACGTCACGAGCTGTGAAGGAATTAATTCCTCAACCATTTTTTTTTATTCACCTCCTTTACCAGGTTCTTTCCAGATGAAGTAAACGATTAACCCGATGAACGCCATCACTATCACTGCTGGAACGTAAGAAAATATCATGCCCATAATGTCTACTTCCATTCCCACAAAGGGTTCGCCCGTAACAGAAGTTGTCGCCATTGAGAACGCCCACACGACGGCTAGTACGATAACTATTATTGACACGCTTTTCAACCACTTGTTTTCAGCGAAGAGCTTGGTCACGTCCCCGAAGAATAAGGATACTATTATTAGAAGCGCTATTATCATTACTGATATGAGTCCGATTATTGGCAGGAATTCTCTTATCACTCCTGTCACGCTGGCTGTTGCGGTGAACAGTAACGCTATCGAGAATGCTACGAGTGCGTTCAGGTTCTCCGACTTTTCTCCTAATATTTTGGATTTGGCGAGAACGCCGTAAATTATGGCGAACACGAGGATGAATGGAACAACCACGTCGAAGAAGCCCAAGTCTTGTAGTATTTGAATGCCTCCTGTGAACGGGGTGGCCGTTGCGTTAGCCACAACTGTCGTGTTATTTACCATACTATCATATCCCTTGTTCGTGCTCTCTTTTATAATTTTTCGTTACGGGAGAAGAGCAATATTTATTATATTGGTTGATAGAATTAACTGTTTGATGGGTAAAAAAACAAGTGCTTTAGTGAATAAGTATTTACCTTTAGTCATGGTTGTTTTAATGCTTTCTTCTGCTTTCGTGGTTTTTGACAGCAAGCCAGCGAGTTTAGAGCATGTCAGGCTAGTAGTTAATTTTGGCAAGAACGCTGCAGGACAGGAACAAGTTTTCGCTGATAACCTCACGCTTGACTCTGGCGACTCGTCTTTTGACGTTTTGATAAAATATTATCGGGTTACGCCGGAACAGGTTGGAAGCGACGTCTTTGTTAAGGGTGTTAACGGGCTTGAAAACAGGGATGGCTTGGTTTGGAGGTTTTACGTGAACAATGTTTTGTACGCTGGACCAGTATCTTCTCATATCCCTAAAGACGGGGACGTTCTCGTGTTTGCTTACGTGGCTGAAGAACTCAGCGCTACAAGAGTTTTCGGTTAAATCTTTTTTTTTTTAAATGAGAGAAAAAAAATGTTTGTACCGTAACGCTTAAAAAAAGGGTTTTACACAGTTTATCTTGGACGATGAAGAAGTGGATACCCACTGAGAAGCCCTGCTTCGATGAAGAACAGGTGTAGCTTCTAAGTCTACCTTAACATTTTTTTTTATTATATGTCTGGGCTGACCGTGATTGATAGAGGTCCTGATTCTATGCAATACCTGTAAGTCGCTGTTGATGTCAGCCTGACTGTTTGCTGAGAGGTTTCGGATGCTGGATGCGTGTCAAACAGTATTCTGAAGCTTTTTTCTTCTTTATTTATTAGTTTCAAGTTGTCCTGTGTTGCCGAGCACGTGAATTGGTCTGAGTCCTCTTGGCACGTGAAAGATCCTGAATCGAGTTCTGAACTATACTTCCATTCACATCCTTCTTGCGAAGTGCATTCAGCGTCCTGTAGGAACACGCAGTTTCTGGCGGTGCCTGAGCAAACCCCTGCATTGTCCGCTCCGTATTCCCAATCGCATTCTACTTGGTTGTTGCAGACAGAAGAATCAATTATGTTAAAGCAAGGTGTCGGCGTTCCTAAACATGAAGAAGGGTTTGAATCAGTTATTCCAATTAATCCCTCTGATTTTGGAACAATTATTTTCATTTCTGTTAGAACTCCTATCTGGCCGTTCTCGTAGGAAGCAAGGTTGTTAAGCGTGATTATTCCAGTGTTGTTAAAAACGCTTCCGTCTCCTTTATTGAACACGTTTATTTTCGCGTAAGTGTTTTGTTTTTCGCCTTTGTATTGTTCTTTGGCTTCGAAGTTCATGTCTAAAGGCGCTGCTGAAACGTCAGAATTGAGTTTTGGGATGGTTTCTTTCCATTTGGAACCTGTCACGAACACGTCTTGGTACCCTATGGTTTCGTAAACGTAACACAATCTGGCGAACGGAGAGTAACTGGTTTCCATTTGCACGTCAGGAATGTTTATGTTCCAGGATACCTCGTCAGTATCGCCTCTTCTCACGCTTTCTGTTTGAACTTGTTTTCGAGTTTGGCCTTCAAGGTCAAGCCCGACAGTGCTCAATAATTCCACGTAGATTTGTGTCGCGTCGGCTTCGCCCAGGTTGGAAATGATTGCTGTGAGGGTTATCGTGTCTTTGGGTTGCGGGTCGTCCGTGTCAGAGGATAGTTCAAAGGTCAGCCCGTTGCCGGTTCCTGCGCTAGTTCCCGTTGAAGTGCACCCTGCTAAGAAAATCATTAATGCAACAAGTAGTATGGTCACTTTTTTCATTTAATCCTTTTTCTTTGAACCGCCAGGCAAACCAATAACGTACAATACAGGAAACACTATTAGAGCTATCACAATCAGAACTGACCACGTCCACCCAGGGATTTCCAATTGGGCGCTGCCAATTGCCTCAAAGAAGCCTAGCGTGAATCCTGCGAAGTAAAGGACTGCTGCCATAGCGCCTAATCCTCCCATCCATTTTATGTATTTGTTGCCAGTAACGTCTTCTCCTAGGAAGAGGCCTCCCGCCATTATTACGCCCAGCCCTATTATCAAAAAGACTCCTACCCATGGCAAGAATTCTTGGGTGAATCCGACTAATAGCAGGCTCACTGACATGAATAGGCCGAAAGCCATTGCGATTAAAATGTTTATTTTTTTCTGGTCGGGTTCTACGAAGATTTTTGCTCTTAGAAGCGCTCCGTAAGATAATGCGAAGAATAAGAGAAAGGGTAGTATGACTTCGAAGAAACCTATTTGAGTGAGGATTTCGAATCCTTCTGTGAAACTGAACGGAACGGTAGTTGTCGCCATTGGATAAGATTATGGGGTTTTGTTATTTATTAATGTTTTTTTTGCGGTTCTATTCGGCGAAGCAGCCTGTCACAACAATTAGTTTTCCGTGGCTAGCACTCATCTCATTGTAGTAAGTTAGAGCTTTGATGAAGTAAGCGTCGCAGTCCAAGTTGTAGTCGTTTGGCTTGAACAGCCATGAAAGGTTTTCGCCAGTTCCCAGGTTTTTTGATGCAGCGATTGTTTCCGCGCCGTTAACGTCCTGCACTACTTGGATAATGGTTTGAGCGCTTATCGGGGTTCCAGCGCGGTTCTTGTTTTCAACGCTTATGTTGGTCTCACCTATTGATTTATCCACTTTTACTGAAGATAATGTCATGCTTGCGTTCGGGTATTTAGGGTAAGCTTCTACCCTGATGTTACCTCCATAACTGGTGTTCGTGAAGTTGAATGTTATGAAAGGATCTATGTCTGACACGCCCCCAGAGAGAGGTTTGACTAGTACTGTTAAGTTGTGGGTTTCTCCGGGCAGGAATTCCTGTGAGAGCGACGGGTTAGGGTTGCTTATGCTCCAATCACTGTTTAAGGAAACTATTATGGCTGCGTCGCTCTTTATCACTGTTTCACCGTTGTTCTTTATTCTTAGGGTCGCGTTTATGGATTCGTTAACTTCTATGAAGTTTTTTGTGAAGTTCACGCTGACTATGTCCAAAGTATTGTTGATTAGGTTGAACGCGTTTTGCGAAGAAGTCTCGTTATAATCTGTTATGCTGTCCAGCGAATCGCTGCTGGTCGCATTCAGGATTATGGTGTATTGCCCGAAGGTTTGGTCGCTCGCTATGCTAAACTCTTTTTGGTAAATATGGGTGTAATCATCTATTGTTCCGACGTCTACCATGCTTGTCCTCTGCCATTCTGAAGTGTCCGGGTATTTGATTATCGCTTGAACGTCTGAAATGTTTGTCGCGAAATTCCAGTCCGTAACGTTCGCGTTCACAGTGAAAGTCAGTGTTTCGTTTCGCACTGGCGTGCTCGGCGTCCATGACGTGGCGTTGAACCATGGTTCGACTGGGCAGTCGTTTCCTTTGTCAGTCACCACCTCTCCGAAACCTGTTTCTAAGACGCTGTTCTTGCAGTGGTCGCAATTGAACGTTAATAAGGCGTCAGCGCAACCATTACTGGATTCCGTGCTCGTATCATTCAAATCGTAATACAGGTCGACTCCTCTTTCTCTTAGGCTCGTGCAAGCGTAAGTTATTGTCATGTTGCATTCCCCTGAAGTGATGGGCGTGCATTCTGCGCTCCCAATCATCGTAGTGCAGGACGCGTCGCTGTACAAGGATAAGTTCACTGCTTCATCTATCAAATCATCGTCCGTAACGTTCACAGTGAATACTGTGGTTGAGTTGTTTTCAACAAGCTTTGTTATGCTTCCCACCAAGGCGGGATCGTTGTTGCAGTAGCACTGCCCTGAACTGCACCAAGTGTCCCCTGGAGAGTATCCTGCCCCGCACCAGGACTCGCACGTCTGGTTCGTCAGGGTAACGTTACTGCTATAGCACGAGTACTCTGCCAAATAACTTCCAGAGCAAACGTCTGCGTAGTCATAAGTGTCGTACAAGTCCACTCCGCTCGAAATGTCACAGTAGTAGTCCAAGACTTGCGTGGTAGTGGAAGTGGTGAAGTTGAGCACTCCGGCGTCCGGGTCAGTGCAACCTATCGAGTATGGAGGGGTTTCTCCTGTTGCGCAACAACCTTTCGAATGCGATGCAGATTCTTCGCAATTATCTGTGCAGCAATCACTTCCTGAATTACACGCTCCTGCCTGCATGTTCACGTTCCCCGAGGCCGAGCCGTACGTCAAGCACCCAGTATCACACATCATTCCAGAAGTATCATAGTTTGCCGTGTCCGCGCTGCACTTGCTTCCGCAGTAATCGCTTGGAGTGTTGCAGTCCGCCCTGCACGTGCCCGCCACGCACAAGTCTGAATCACAATCATCACCAGTCGTGCATGACTGCCCGTTATCATATCCACACTTGTTATCCGCGGCCCTGCAACTGCTTGGAGTCGTGTCATTGCACAAAGCGTCAACCCCGCAACAGTTACCTCCATTCGCAACACTTCCATCCAATTGACAACCACTGTCACAACAATAACCATCTCTTCCCCAAGGAGCTGTGGAACTGGCAATTATACTTGAATCACAAGCGTCCCCGCTGGCATCGCAAGTCGCGACAAAATAATAATTGTTTGAAGCGTCAACCCTCACCACGCCAGCAACAGCAGTGCACCCCGCAGTCGTGACCATGCCATCCGCTGTAAAAACGTGGCCTCCACTCCAATCCCCTGAATCATCACATCCTTTTCCATCAGCGTCTAAATCAAAATCATAATCTGTGGTCGCGACAGCAGAATCATCATTGTACAAGCTGCCAGTGTAGAACACGTAACCACTTGTTTCGCAGTCAAAATTAGTGCCATCAACAGCTCCTCCATCATCAAAACACAAGCCGTCCTGAGAATAATCCCCCGCAGTTATCGCCGAATCACATTGTTTACCTCCGTGACCATCACAGTTAGCATAAAAATCCGTGTCTAAAACCACGTCCACCGCATCGCAAGAACTGCTGACACAAATTCCTCCAGCAACCCAGCCGTCCGCGGCGCTGGTATCACAAGGATCCTCATCTCCCGCAACCCCTGTACTGCAACCTGCCTTAAGAGTTCCTTCATCATCATACAACGCGCCGGTCGTGCACGAGTCAGCGTCAGTGCAAACACCTCCAGCAACGTAATCCCCATCAGTGACGCTGGTATCGCACCTATTTGCTTCACCAACTGTCACGCCGCAAACACTACAAGATGATTTATAAGAACTATCTCCAGAATCAAAACACGTGTGCCCCGAAGCATCACACGTTCCAGCAGTCAAACACAAACCATCCTGCTCGAAAGCGTTACTTCCAACATCAGCATCGCAAGCATAACTCGCTGTGCACGCGTTACTGCATTTAGCGTCTGTCACGTCACCACTACAAGACCCATCAACCCCACAATTACAAGATACAAGACTTGTCTCGCATGCACTGTCAATACACGCCCCCTCAGCACCATAATTACCCCCACTAACAATAGAATTGTCACACCACTTACTCTCCCAACCCGCGCACTCAGTATCATAATACACGCTCGTATACGCCACGTGACCAGACACGTCACAATCATAACTCACGTCATCAGCGCTAGCGCAAATCCCCTGCTGATTAAAAACGCCTCCAGCGTTACCATTAGAGTTCTCGCATGAGTAACCATCATTGCTAGAAGAACAACCACAATAATACACTGCTCCCACATTGTCATAAACCACGTCCTCAACTCCATCATCCCCACAACAAACCCCATCATCCGCAGTGCAAACCCCATTCGTATTACACGCCAAACCCTTAGCAGTCGTTTGCGCGCTCCACGCACTACCAGTACAATAATAATTCGATCCACCAAGAGTAACCAAATCACAAACCGTGCCCGAACTACACGTTTTCAAAACACCTGCATCGCAGGCCTTGCTCGCGTCACTGGCGAACAACCAATCATCCGAACCATCACAACACCTATCAGA
>JAAOXT010000024.1 GCA_018221045.1 Nanobdellota archaeon
AACTCTTTTTCTTTGTACGCGAAACGAATCGTTGATAAAACTCCCTTCTTTATCTGCAAGGAAGACCACTTATTCCTCAACAAGTCCTGAAACGAGTTAATACCTGTGTTGTGAAAACCTCCATACTTTTTAACCTGGTACTTCACGTGGTCCTCACTAATCTTTGAAGCCCCGACAAAACCCTTAACCCAATCAATGTTCCTCCGAATCTTCTCACAATTATCTTTGCCGTAAACAATGAAATCCACATCTTTTTTTAAGGGAAAACCGATAAGCGCGGAACCCATAATCCCTACGTTATCCCCCCCAACAATTTTGGAAAGAGCGTTCCCCATTTTTTTCCAAACCCCTGACAAAAAATGTTTTTTCTTCCTAAAACAATTTTTTGGACAAAACCTGTTAACAATTGAAGAAGGGTTTATTTCCTCAAGAATAAATCTCGTACTAACCTTGTCATAATGTTTTCCAGTCAACGGGTTAAACCTCGTACTTCCCGGCTTAAAAACCAAGGTTCCCATCATTTTCCAGTAACCGTGAAGTATCCAAAAACTATGGTCATCAAGTTGAACGTAATCGCAGTCCATTCAATTCCTCCACAATTTTTTTCACTGTTCGATTCGAGTTATTGTTCTTGATTATGACAAAACCATTTTTTTTGGCCTGCTTTGTCAAGTGTTGGTTGATGATTTGGATTACATCGTAATGTTCTGTGAAAAGGTTGTGAGGGTTCGTTCTTTTCCTGTTTTTTAAGTGCAGGCGTGAACGATGGGTTTTTTCATCGTTCACCAGAAAGAACCCGATTTTTTCTCCAACGATTTTTTGAAAGACTCGAGGGGTGGCTTGAACTCCTTCAACGATCACCGTCTGCAATCTTTGTCGCGACAAGTTCGCCAATCCTGCAATCCATGGTTCGAAGAAGTCCACGCAGTACTTAAATCCTTTCAACACGTTTTCTCTCGTTTTTTCCCCGAACAACCTCCACGCTTGGTGGGATGCCATGTACGCGTGCTCGTCGTGTTCTAAGTAACGGAAGACTTGTTTGAGAAAATCTGTTTGAATGATTTCTTCAACCGCTAGCTTGGCGGCGAGCTTGTGAGCAACAGTCGTCTTCCCTGTTCCAGGTATTCCGTTGATGAACACTACAACCATTTAGTTTTGCGGGGAATAAGTGTTGAGCAACAAGCTTTTCAAGTCCCGTTGCTTAACGCACCTCCTAACAATTTTTTGCTTGAGTTTTTTTTGTCTTTCCAGTTTAACGCGTTCACAAACCTTTCCGTTCATTCGTGACGCGGGAGTCCCAGGTCTTTCTGAGTACTGGAAAATTTTTGCTTTATCGAATTTCACTTCATCAAATAATCGCATTGTTTTTTCAAAGTCTCGCCTCGTTTCTCCTGGAAAGCCGACTATCACGTGAGTGTTGAACTTTAGATTCGGATTTTTGTCACGAATAGAATTCAATTTTTTCACGATTATTTTAGGAGTATAATCCCTACCCATTTTTTTCAGTATTTTTTTGCTTCCGCTCTGGATGGGAACAGTGATTAAAACAATTTTTTTTGAGTTTAACAGTTCTTCCAGTTCATCAAATCTTTCGAGTGCTAAAGGATTGAACTCTGTGATAACTAAGTGAAATTCTTGGTCATGTGAAAGAAGAGAGTCTAACAGTTCAACAATGGTTTCGTCGTTGTCCCAACCATAGACTCCGGTGTCGTCCGCGTTCAACGAGAAGACTTTGTAACCCTTGGAAAGTCCTTTTTTGAATTCTTCAATCACTTTCTTTACTGGCTTGCTCTTGAGTTCTCCTCGAGCGAATCGTTCAGAGCAGAAAGTGCATTTGCCCAAGCACCCGTCACTAATTTTTAAGTGAAAGACTTTTTCTTTATCATACAAGTAAGTGAAATAAGCGTCCTTGAGAAAAAACCTGTTGAACCATTTAATGGTTTTGCACGTAAAGTTTTGTTTGCGCTTCACCACGTGACCGGGTTTTATGGAATACATTTTTAACCCAATCCTTTTTGCGAAGCGTTCAAGACTTGAGCCCGCGGCGTAGCCGCCAGAATGAACTTTTTTTAACTTATTTTTTGCTGTTACTGGCAGGCATCCGAAAACTATTAGTTCTTGATCTTCTCGCAGGGACTGGTTTGTTTTTTTGATTCGTTTAAGCGTTTTCTGCTCAATTCTTTCAAGGAAGTTGCAAGAATTCATGAAGACCCTGCTCGCTTCTCCGACTTTTTTTTCTTGCCAGCCATTCTTTTCTAAAAGTTGTCTGGCTTCTTCTCCGAAAAGTTTGAGCCGAATGCACACGTTCTCGTTGACCATTGAGAAAGTTTTGCTCATAAAATAATAATACAGTTTTAGTTTTATTATAACTAAATGATAGAAAAACTATAACACCATACGATAATGCTTTTAAATATTGAGAATCTTTGATTTTTTCGGGAATGGTTTTATCTCAAGATGATGAGGACAAGATTCTGGTTTTTGTTAAAGGACAGCCCAGAACCATTCAGGACATAGCTATTTTTATTGGCAAAAGCTGGTTGACTGCTGACTCTTATGTTAAGAAAATTAAGGATAAAACGGGTTTGATTAACGTGAAGAAGTTTAGGGGAGGAACTCGGGGCGCGTTGAAAATTGTTTACTGGAATTATTCTGAATCCATTGAGAACGACGATATTCGTAAGAACTTGTTTGAAAACATTAAGTTCGGTAAAGTCAAGACGGATTTTGACCCTTTTGATGTGTATCAGTACGCGCCTGACAATAAGAAAAAATCTTTTATCGAAGAGTATAAGGAGGTTTTGAAGAGTGAGAAGCAAGGCCTTATTCCTTTACTGCGGCAGGTGGAGAAAGAGTTGTACAGTTTTTCGGGGAACATTTCTTGGATTAACATGGTTGAGAAAGGTAAGGGTGTTGTTGATGAGTTGCGCGACTTGTTTGAGCGAGGGGTTCGAGTGAAGGTTTTGTGCAGGGTTGACGTAGCTTCTTTGAAGAACATTGACCGTTTGAAGAAGTTGTGCGAGGAAGTGGGTGGGGGGAGCGTGGAGGTCAGGCATTGCCGCCAGCCTTTGCGAGGTTTCGTGTTTGATGATAGGATGGCTCGTTTCGTGGACAATAAGTTTGTGAAAGATTATAAGGAGGGCGAGTTGAGGAAGAACGTCCGAATTTTTTACGACATTTTTGATGAAGGGTGGGTGGATTGGCTTCAGAAAGTGTTTTGGGAGTTGTACCGTCATTCCATTCCTGATAAGAAAAGATTGGAGCAATTATCCAAGGTTATGCTTTCTTGAGAAAGTCTTTCAGTTCTTTGATTAGCTTGATTTCAGTGGAGTCAATTCCTTTTAAGTTGGCGAGTTCGTGGCTTATCCATCCGCCTTTCAGGTTCACGAACAACGCTTTTGTTAGTTGGTTACATCCGACCGCGCGTATTTCTATGATTTCTTGGCCAACTCTTTCCAGGAATTCCTTTGTTTTTTGAAATCTTTGCTTCATTCTTTCGGATTCGTTCCCTGTAACCAGCACGACTTGGGAATTAGGGTTGGGTGTTTCCCAAGCGCTTATCTCGTTGTGATTCATTTCCGGAAGCTCTTCTGCTTTAGCAGAGCTTTTCGCGTTCTCGTTGAGTTGTGACTTGAAACCCGTGGCAACGCTTGACAAGTATCCTGAAGAGTAGATAATCACGTTTTTTCCCAAAAGTTTTCGCGAAATCTCTTTTGCCCCGTCACGAGCTTTTTTTAGTGCTTCAAAATCAACTCTTTCCTCGTGCCCTAACATTTTTAGTAAAGGTATGAGCATTAGTGGCAGGGCCGCGCGGGGTTGCAAGCCTGGTTTGACCGCAATGTTTTCAGGGCTTTCCAGTGAAAGAGTTCCTCCAGAGCTTATGGTCACGACGTTGCATTTCTTGTCAAGTGCTTGTTTGAACGCGCTGACTGTTTCTTCAGTGTTTCCTGAGTAACTAACACATATTATTAACGTGTTTTGATCCGCGAAGGCTGGCAAGTCGTACGAGTTAACAAGTGCTATGGGTTTGTCATAAGAATTTTCTAATATTCTTTTAGCTGTTTTGCCTACAAGCCCGCTTCCACCCATCCCACATATTACAACGTTTTTTGGTTTGAAATCAAGCTTTGGAACAGACGTGTTTTCTGCTTCTTCGCATAGCTTCAGGTATTGTTCTAGCGCTTCAAGAATGTTCATTCAGAAAACCGTGAGGAGGGTTTGGGTTATAAAGTTTTATTAAATCCTGAGTACATTAATCGGGTGCATGGGTGTTAAGATTCATTATGAGGTTAAAGGAAGGGGGCAGCCCGTTCTTTTCATTCACGGGTACGGCGGGTCCACTATAACGTGGAAGAGACAGGTCCCATTTTTTTCTAAGAATTACAAGGTGATAAGCATTGATTTGCGAGGTCATGGCAAATCCGATAAACCTAGAAATTATGTTTACACGTTGGATAAAATAGTTGAAGACGTTCACAAACTTATTAAGAAGCTTGATGTTAAGCCCGTCGTGGTCGGAGTATCTCTTGGAGGGATTATCAGCTTGATGTTGGCCGCCAAGCATCCGCGTTCAGTTAAAGCAATTGTGGTTGTGAGTAGTGTTATGAAGTCCACGCAGAGAATCATGAATGATTTTATGAAGAGGGCTTTGACCGATTTTGAAGTAAACATGTTGAAGAAATTATTAGGTAAGAAGATTAAGATAAATCCTAATAAGACTTTGACTGACATTTCTTGGCGTGACCGCAAATTGTTGAGCAAAATTGTTTTTAATACTGCTATAGAGGCAAAGATTCAGCTGGTTCTTGAAGTGTTAAACACAGATTTGACTAAAAGTGTTAAAAAGATTAGTGTCCCTGCTTTAATTGTTTATGGAGAAGATGACTGGGTTCCTAAAAGTCAGGCAGAACTCATGCACAAACTCATTAAAGACTCTCGACTCGTGGTTTTGAAGAATGCTGGTCACATGCTTCCTTTCCAATCTTTTAAGCGTTTTAACAAGTTGCTGGACGGTTTTTTAACTCTTAATTACAGCACCTGAAAGGTTTTTCCGCAACGTCTGACGCCACGGTTTTCGCGCTGCAAGAACCGATTCCTTGCACTATATTGCCAAAACCTTCGGTGAACACCCACTCCCCTGTTTGATCAACTTCGTCCGGTTCATTGTTTTCGGTAACGTTTAATAAAGTTTCACAACCTTTCGCGTGCTGCACGTCAGTGCACAAAGCTTTACTTGCGCGCGAGCACAGAGCGATTGCTTGTTTGTAAAGCACTTTTTGCCCATTGTTGAACCTATTATTATCAACGCAGTAACTGTCAGCGCTTCCAGGACTTCCCACTATAGTGCTTCCTGAAGGGCAGCTAATGGGTCCTAAGAAATTCATTATTATCACGAAACCTATGGTAAAGCTTGCCACGATTATGATTGCTAGGTATAGCACGCCTTTCTTGACTTTTTCCGATTTTTCGTCCAGTTCTTTGAGTTGTTGTTCAGAGAGTTGTGGCTTTTCTTTGGGCTCGAAGTCTTCGTCCCAAGGGTTTTCGCGAATGGGTCGTTCAACCATTAAGCTTTGAATTATGTTTTTACTTACAAAAAAAGGTTTTGGTATGGTTTTCGACGGTTTTAAAAACCATTGCGCCTTTTGTTTTTTTTATGTTTCCTGCTAAGTATCGCAGACAATTACTGGAAGAGTTAATTGAAGAGTTAGGGCCAAGCGTGGTTTTAGACGTGGGTTCGGGCAGCGCGGATTATTTGGTTAGCGCGGCTTTGGCTAACCCGGACTCTTTTTTTGTCGCGGGCGATGTTGAGTTAAGCAAGACGTCCAGTCCAGTTAACTTATGTTATGTTAAGGCAGACGCTAAACAATTACCTTTTCCCGATGAGTTCTCGGATTTGACGTCATGTTTTGACGTTTTTGACTGGGTTTTGGCTCAAGAAAAGGGTTATAATATTTTAGGGGAGTTGAACCGCGTGACGGGGAATAATTGTGTTTTGGGGCCGTTGCACCCGTCTCTTGGAATGCTCCCAAATGATTCAGAGGAGTTGAAGGAGATAGTAGAAGAAGCTTCTAGTTTGAAGCGTTATTCTGCTGGGTTTGGAAGGGTTTGCGAGAAGATTAAAGATTTGATTGAGGCCCCGGTTGAAACAATTTTGGAAGACCATGGTTTTCGCGTTCTCAAGTGTTTTCCTGACCGTTTCAAGAATTTTTACTCGCTTGAGAAATTCAAACCCGCGCCAACGACCAGACAGTTAGTGAAAACAAGTCTTAACGCGACCATGATAACCCAACTGCAAAGAGTTCTAGAGTAAAGCAAAGCCTGTTTAAACCTAAACTTTTATAAATCATCATTTTGAGAGAGTGATTTATCATGACTTTTCATTGGAGAAAACGAATTAAAGACGCTCGAAGACTAAGAAAGAAATTAGGAGAGAATAAGAGAAACCCTAGAGGAAGGCCCAAACAAAAAATCAGGATATGGGAAAAAGACGTTAAGAAAGAAGAAGTTAAAAAAACGGTGAAGAAAAAACCTGTAAAAAAAACACAAGGCGAAGAAAAGAAAGTCAAATAAAAATTTTTTGTTTCTTAACAAGAGATTAATTCTTAAAACAAAAACAAATATCTGGTCTTTGCGAGGAAGAGGTCGCTGGTCTAAAACTATAAAAACATGGAAAAACAAATAAAGTGTTCATGGCAGGAATATTCAAAGACAGACCATTATACACGGCAATATTCTACATAGCAGTTTTCCTAAGCCTAGGCGTCCTAGGAATAGTCGGGTTCTACGTACTACTCAACGATAAAAGAGATGACGTAAGAAAACTGGGAATGCTAATAATCGTGTTCAGCCTAGCGTACAAGCTCATAGAACTTTTAGTCGGGGGCACGTGGATAAACGCTTTCACCGCTTGGAAGACTGGGATGATGGGCGCGCTCGTGTAAAACCAATCCAATCTTTTTTTTCTTCCCAAATTTTTTCAAAACCCAGTCGCGCTAAGCGCTCTTTAGACCAATTCTTCTTAAGCACGCTAAAAACCAGGTTCCCGCCAACCCGTCTCGCCTCGCGAACCACTCTTTCGGGATCGGGCACGTCCTGAAGCAATGAAAGACTGACAACCCAATCAAAAACATTATCCTTGAACGGGAGTGAATGAGCGTCCCCGCAAAACCTTTTTCCACTCGCACGCAAAAGCATTGCTTTGCTCAAATCCAAACCCACCGCGTTAAGCTCGCGAAGCAGGAAACCAGTGCCGCAACCTAAGTCAAGCACGCGACCACAAACCCTAACCCGTTCTTTCACGAAACCCCACTTTTTCCCCTGCTCAACCCCGTAAAGACGATTATAAGAAGAACTAATCGCATCATAATACTTCATTGTTTTCTGCACGAGTTTCACGAAAAAACATTAATAACCCTAACTTAAATAATTAATCAAATGAAATACCGTTTTCTAGAGCACACCGCGGACGCAATGGTAGACGCGTACGGCAAAACGAAAGAAGAAGCTTACTCTAACGCGGGCCTAGCTCTCACCAGCATCATGACGGACCCGAAACTCGTGGAGCCCAGAATCATGCACAAAATCAAGGTAAAAGCAGAAGACGACGAATCCCTCCTATTCGAGTTCCTAAACGAAATACTATACTTGTTCGAAACCAAAGGACTCGTGTTCAGCAAATACAAAACCAAGATAAAAGGTTACGAGCTGAAATGCACTGCCAGCGGAGAAAAATTCAATCCTGGAAAACACGAACCAGAAAACGAGGTGAAAGCAATCACTTACCACCAAATGAGCGTCAAAAAAAAAGGAGACAAGTGGGTTGCAAGAGTCGTGTTTGACTTATAAAAAAGAAATCGAAACTATTAAAACCACGAAAACTTTTTTTTATAAACACGATGACAAGTATACGCGCTAACCACCCCTTCAAAATAGAAATAACCCCTATAACATTCTTCGATATAACAGGAGAAAAAGTAGAGTGCGAGTACAACCCTGCTTCGTTGACAGCGTTCATAAGCGCGTACCTCGAAGGATTAGAGCAAGGCGAAGTCATCTGCTTTGAAAACGCTTACTACCAAGTGGACAAGATAACAGACTCAGAGGGACTCGAAAGACTTGACCGCGTTGCTCCCACATCGCTTGATAGCATAATAGTCAACGAAGAAATACCTTTAACCCGTTTAGAAAGTAGTGTAGGCGTTGTAAAAGTAAGTCTACTTCCACCGCATAAAAAAATAAAAGATGAACCTGAACTCGAGCGAGAAGTTCACAACGCGATGATAAAGTACTCATTATCACAAGAAAAAAAAATAGTGCGTGGAGGAAAATACTTATGTAAACTGTCCATTCCTGAAACCGCTTTCAAAATAGAAGAAATAATCTACAAAGCAAAACCCGCGCAGAGAATAAGCCCAGACAATGTAAGCGTGGCAATCATCCAAAACCCAACGACAATCAAAGGCGTTCCCGAACAAATAAGTGGTTACGCGCTAACAACAAAGCCAAGAATCAAGAAACGAGAACTAACGCTTGACGACATCATAGGGCAATCAGACTTAGTCGGAGAAATGAAACAAGTGGTTGACTACATGCAAGAACCCGAAAAATACGGGGAATGGGGTCCACGATCAATCCTCCTCCATGGCCCGCCCGGAAACGGGAAAACTTATGCGATTAGAATTCTAAAAAACCACTTGCCTGAAACACCTATCTTAAAAATAGGGTCGACAAGCCTAATAGGAAGCTTCGTAGGAACAACATCCCAAAACATAGAAACCCTTAAAGAGAGCCTGAAAAAAATGGAAAAAGGAATCGTGTTCTTCGACGAATTCGAAAGCATAGGCCTGTCTAGAGACAACAGTTCGATAAGAGGAGACGTTCTGGAAACCGTTCCAGCAATGCTTGACCTCATATCAGAAATCACTTACTGGCAAAAACCGATAACAGTAATAGCTGCGACAAACATTCCAAAACAACTGGATTTCGCGGTCAACGACAGGTTCGGCCAAAAAATATTTGTCGGGAACCCGGACCAAAAAAGCGTGGAAAAATACTTTCAAACCTACATTCAACCAACCCTGCCAGGAACCCTAGAATTCCAAAAAATTGATTGGAGTGTCATAAGCAAAGAAATAGTTAAAAGAAAACTCTCTTTCAGACGAATAAAAGAAGCCGTATTCTCCCCCACGATAAGAACAAAAATATTCAAGCAAGAAAAACAAATAACTCATGAAGACCTTCTTAAAATAATCAAAGAAACGAAGGCAGAAAAAATCCCAGAACACATTTACTCGTGAAAACTTTTTTAATAACACAAAAACCATTATTTCTCTAAAATAAAAAGAATGGAAATACAAAAAATCAATGATTATGAGTGGAAAATCCCTAAAACTGGTGGGATGAACGCGCCAGGAGTAGTGTTCGCGTCCAAAAAAATACTTGACAAAATGATGCAAGACAACACCTTGCAACAAGTCCAAAACGTGGCGCACCTACCAGGAATACTCAAGCACTCAATCGTGCTCCCAGATGGTCATTGGGGGTACGGGTTCCCAATCGGCGGGGTCGCAGCGTTCGACGCCAAACAAGGTCTCATCAGCCCGGGAGGAGTGGGTTTTGACATCAACTGCGGGGTCAGGCTCGTGCGAACCAACCTGCAAAAAAAAGATGTGGACGCCAAGAAAATCAAAGAACTAATTGATACTATGTTCACAAATATTCCATCAGGGCTCGGGTCAAAAGGCAAGATTCGAGTCAATCGAGATGAATTGGACGAAGTCCTATCTAACGGGGTGCAGTGGGCGGTCAATAAAGGGTATGGGTGGAAGACTGATGCAAAACATATTGAATCCGACGGGTGCCTAAAAAATAATGACCCTTCAAAAGTTTCGGACAGGGCGAAAACCCGGGGGATGCCACAACTCGGAAGCTTGGGCGCGGGAAACCACTTCGTCGAAATAGAGTACGTGCAAAAAATTGAGAACCCAGAGGTCGCGGAAGCGTTCGGACTAAAAGAAGGACAAATATGCGTTATGATACACACAGGCTCACGAGGATTAGGGCACCAAAACTGTTCGGACTACATTCGAGTCCTCGAACAAAGATTCAGCAAAGAAGTCAAGGAGTTGCCGGACCGACAACTCGTGTACGCTCCTTCTGGCACGCAAGAGTTCCATGATTATTTTAAGGCAATGAATTGCGCGGCAAACTATGCTTGGACCAACAGGCAAATGATAACTCATTGGACGCGACAATCATTCCAAAAAGTCTTTGGGCGAAGCGCCGAAGAACTCGATATGAGGATTGTGTACGACGTGGCGCACAACATTGCAAAACAAGAAACCCACGTGATTAACGGGGAAAAAATGGAAGTGATTGTGCACAGGAAAGGCGCTACCCGCGCGTTCCCGGCAGGGCACGAAGAAGTACCTGAAGCTTATAAGAAAGTGGGGCAACCAGTGTTAATCCCTGGACACATGGGTATTGGCTCGTGGGTATTGGTCGGCGTGCCTGAAGCCATGAACAAAACGTTCGGCTCCACTGCTCACGGCGCTGGCAGGGCGATGAGCAGGGGCAGGGCGAGACATACTTACCGTGGAGAACAAATAAAAAAAGACTTGGCCAAATTAGGGATATACCTTCGCGCAGCCAGTTGGAAAGTGGTGTCAGAAGAAGCGCCTGGCAGTTACAAAGACTTGGACGAAGTCGTAAGAGTATCGCACGAAATAGGAATCGCTCACAGGGTCGCGGGGTTAAGACCTTTAGGCGTAATGAAAGGATGAATTACGCGTACTGAAAAACCGAATCAGAAAAACCCTCAATCTTATCAACGCACTCTTCACAGAAAAAATCATCCTCTGGCGTTATAGTCCTATAGTTCATCAAACAATCAGGATGATGGTTTAACCCAAGAAGATGGCCGACCTCATGAGTAAAAATGTTATGCATGTCATCTCTAATTCCTTGCTTGAAAAGCCTATCATTTAAGTTATCCCAATCGAGATTCCGTGTCCAAACATAAGCAGACCTATTCTCAAAAGAAGAAAACCCTCCGTCAACGAGTTTTCCACCAAAACAACGAATGAAATAACCTTTATGAGAGTTTCCACCTCCATAAACAGTTTCCACGTGAGACTCAGTCATGATTAACGCGTCAGTTAGAAAAACGTTAGGGTAACCGAAAAAAATTGAATTCGTGGGAAGGCTTTTAACCACTTCTTCTCTCAAAAAATTTTCTTTCCCTTCAACTAACTGCCAAACCCCAAGACGCCTGTCCTCAAAAACGTTTTCAGAAAGCGTCTTAACAACGTATTCGTCAGCCAACTTTTTAGGAAACAATTGTTCAATATAACTGGTTAAACCCTGCCCGTCAAGCCCATCATCATTCACAATTAAACCCAGTTTTTTAAGAATCGCCAAAACAAATCACCTCACAATTGTCGGCAAAACCTTTTCACCGCAACGCTCACACCTAAAAATTTGTAATTCATAATCCCAAACATTGTTTGGTCCTAGCACGAAATTATCGGGATCCGGCATGTCAACATCTACGCTGACTCGCCCACCCAAATCGTCTAAGGAAAACTTTTTCTTCGGGGTTGTCGCGAACTCGTAATGAACAGCGTTCAAAACCCCAATAGGGGACAACTCTCCTCTGCAACCCGTGTCTAAATGAATGCTCGGGTAAGAAACTCTATCTCTAGGCGTTACGCCGAGCAAAGGAATTTGCTTCGCAACTGGGTACGAATCATCCAAGCCAGACGCTGAGTGAAGAACAGTGAAACTTCTTCCACGAGGCTTACCGTTCCGAAGTTCTTTTCGCTCGCTTGAACGCATCAACCCATGCTTAATCAACGCTTCCTGCCTGAACACAATCATTTGCTCCAAAACAGAAGCGTTAACTAAACCAGTTCTAGCATTGAAAGAATCCAGCAAGTTACGACCCACACTTCTCCTAGGCTTTAATTCCCATTCACCAATGAAAGAATTGTTTTCAACATTCATGGAGAACAAGTCAAGCAAAAACTTTTTCTTAACCTTGCCTACACCCCGGCTTTTGGAGAAAGCGTAAACGTCTGGAAGAATGTGCTCTCTTTTCTCCATCCTATCATCAGTCATTTGTTCTGAAGTAATTAAATCATCCAAAGGGTAATCAACTTTTTTCTTAGTTGCTAAACCTAATCTTGCCAAGAAGTCCAGGCAAAAACCTGTCGTGGAAACAGACTTGTTCAAAAGCAGTGCTTGAGCGTTCGTGGTGACCGCCAAACCCTTACCTTTCACGGGAGGCAGGGCTAGGTATTGCTCAATGAGTTCAGCGCCAGTAGGGATGCGGGAAAAACTGGACAAACCTTTAGAACGCTGGTAAAAATTTTCCCACGAATCCTGACTCATCAGTAAAGGAGTCTCGCTCATGCCCGCCTCAACAAACTTATGGATGCCAGGGTAAGAATGAATCAAAGACCTATCCCCTTCATACAACGCTTGGAGAGATAAAGGGCTGAGCTTGCTTAAGAGTTTAGAATCCCACCTCAATAAATTCTCCCAGTTCATTTCAACCTCCGAGCAATCTCGTCAACCGGAACCTTAAAAACATGGTCTTCAAAACAAAAATCGTCACCTTTTTTAATAGTCGTGAGGGTGAACTCGTGCTCGTAAACACTTTTGCCAGCTTTTTTCAGCCCGGCAACGTAATCATACATTCTCTTTTTAACCTCTGGCAAAAAATCGTTTCCAGGCAGGCGAGTCTTGAAATCAACGACTCTTAAACCCCACGGCCAAGGCTCGAGCTTATCAATAACCCCTCCTTTAACAGGAACCTCCCAAAAACTTGGCTCGGGGAAAATGGTCGTGTAATCCTTAGGAATACCATAATCTTCACATTCTTCAGCAAAATCGTCAATTCTTCTTTTATTGTAATTGACCTTAGCTTCAATGAACTGGTCAACATCAAAACCAGTCAATAACTCATCTGGGAAAATCTTGCCCCCAGTCAAAGCCTCAAAACCTCCTTCCTTTTCGAGTAAGGGTTTGATTCCAAGGAGTTTGCCATGCACGAACTCGTCTTCACTAACCAAGGGGAGGAAACCAACGTTCTCGGCGTGAGCAAAAGAAGAGCTCAACCTAACAGAATTTTCTTTATCGCGCCAGCAAAGCTGAGGAAAACCAATAAAAGAAATTTTCAAATCCTGTTTAAACTCTTCAGGACTACACGTCCTATTATCGTAAGCAATAACGTTCTCCAACCTACCCACGCCCTGTAGTAAAGCGTGGTAAAAACGTCCCCTTAATCGTTCCATAACAAAAATAGACGAAAAACAGTTTTTTAAGACTTTCCTTTTAACACATATTAGTTCCCAAAAATTCATCATCCAAAAAAATCTTTACTAATCTCCTTTTCGCGGCGGGAACAGAACAAACAAAAGCGTGTTTGATAAGTTTCAATCCATAATGTTTATAAATAGTCTATTTTGATTATTGGTAGAAGCCGCAAACTCACTCGAAGGCTGAAAGAGAGGGGAAACGGGATAGAGTTAGAATTCCCAAAAAGAATTCAAAAAAAAAATTGTGAGGTCGTATGGCACACCAAATAGGAAAAAGACACTCTCCAAGAAGAGGCTCAATGGCCTATTGGCCAAGAAAAAGAGCTAAAAGAATCTACCCTAGAATTAAGAACTGGGGAACCTCCAATCAAACAAGCGTCCTAGGGTTCGCGGCATACAAAGCAGGCATGACACACATCATGATCAACGACAACCGAAAGCACAGCCCCACAAAAAACATGGAAATCAGTGTTCCCGCAACCATTCTCGAAACCCCCTCCCTCAACGTCATCGCACTCAAATTCTACAAAAACCAGAAAACAATCAACCAAATCTTCTCCGACAAACTCGACAAAAAACTCAAAAGAAAAATTTTGCTGCCCAAAAAAAAAGAAACCAAAACAGTCGAAGACTGCGACGAAGTAAGACTTCTGGTCAGCACAAACCCTTCCTTCAAAAAAACTCCTGAAATATTCGAACTAGGAATCGGCGGAAAAAACATCCAAGAAAAAATGGTTTACGCCAAAGAACTGTTAGGAAAACAAATCAACATTAACGACGTGTTCAAAGAAGGAGAACAAATCGATACGATAGCGATAACCAAAGGAAAAGGTTTTCAAGGCTCGGTAAAGCGCTTCGGCGTCGCCATAATGCAAGCAAAATCCGAAAAAACCAAACGAGCTGCGGGAACCATAGGACACTTCACTCCAGCCAGAACAAGACACACAACACCCCAATTCGGGCAAATGGGATTCCATCGCAGAACAGAATACAATAAATGGGTGCTCAAAATAGGGGAAGCTGACATTACACCAAAAAGCGGTTTCAAAAACTACGGTCAAATCAAAGGCAAATACTTACTCGTAAAAGGAAGCGTGCAAGGACCCAGAAAAAGGTTAATCATGCTAAGAAAACCTGTAAGACAACAAAAACAATTGCCACCCCCTGAAATCAATGAGGTAATCCAATGAAACCAAAATTATACTCTATAACCGGCAAAATAACAGCTAAAAAAGTGGTTGTGCCAAAACAATTCAACGAACCTTACAACCCAGTCATAATCAAAAGAGCAGTCATATCCGAACAATCATTAGAATACCAGCCCCAAGGCAGGGATCCGAAAGCAGGCCTAAAACACAGCACGCGATGGTACAAAAGAAGACAAAGAAAGTGGAGAACCACGTATAACCAAGGAATAAGCAGGACGCCAAGAAAAATAATGGGAAGAATTGGGGGCGGCTGGCTCGGAGTCATGAGATTCCGCCTGTTCAAAGGCGCTGAAGCCCCTAACACAGTTAAAGGCAGGCGCTCAAACCCTCCTAAAAGCGAGAAAATCATTGTCAAAAAAATCAACAATAAAGAATACAAAAAAGCTATTAGAAGCGCTATAAACGCGACCACACTGCTAGACATAGTTCAAAAAAGAGGGCACAAAACCAGTGAAGCCTTCATGGTTCTTGAAAGCCAAGCAGAAAAAATTGATAAAACCCAAAAAGTCGTGAAACTACTTGAATCCATTGGGTTAAAACAAGAACTGGAAAGATCAGCGGTTAAAAGAATCAGGGCTGGCAAAGGCAAAATGCGCGGAAGAAAATACAAAAAAGCGGTTGGACCACTAATAGTGGTTTCAAGCTCTGAAACAGGATTGATGAAAAGCGCGAAGAACGTTCCAGGAGTCGAAGTAACCCCTGTAAACGAGTTAAACGCCAAAAAACTAGCTCCAGGAACCCACGCGGGAAGACTGACCTTGTGGACAGAACAATCACTTAAAAAAATGGAAGAAGAGGGACTGTACGCATGAACGAATTCCAAATCCTAAAATACGCGCTGGCAACAGAAAAAGCTGTGCGAATCATGGAATCCCAAAACGTGATCATGTTCGTCGTGGACTCGAAAGCAAACAAAAACCAAATCAAAAAAGCTTTCGAAACACTGTTCAAAACCAGAGCAAGCAAAGTAAGAATAGTTAACGACAGAAAAGGAAGAAAAAAAGCTTACATAACGTTACCAAAAGACCAGTTCGCCTTGGACGTGGCCACAAAACTAGGAATAATATGAGGACAAAATAAATGCCGGTAAGAGCGAAAACACAAAGAAGAGGGGCTGGAAAGCCAAGATTCCTAGCTCCCAGCCACAGGTGGGCGGGAAAAGTCAGTTACAGGTCTTATGACGACCAAGAAAAAAACGGTGAAGTCCAAGGCAGAATAGTATCTATAATTAATGACCCTGGAAGAACGTCACCACTTATGATAATCAAATACGGGAGCCAGAAAACCCTGCAATGCGCTGTAGAAGGCTCTTACGTAGGAATGAAAGTTCAAACAGGAGTGAAAGCTGAAATAAAAAACGCTAACGTGATACCATTAGAAAAAATACCTGAAGGAACCAAGATATGCAACATAGAACTCAAACCAGGAGACGGCGGAAAACTAATCAGAAGCGCCGGGTCAAGCGCTAAAATACTCTCGCACGAAGAAGGAAAAGTGTTCGTTCAACTCCCATCCAAAAAAGTAAAAATCCTGAACCCAAAATGCAGGGCAATGATAGGCCGCATCGCGGGCGCAGGATTCAAAGAAAAACCATTACTCAAAGCAGGTAAAAACTTTTATGCTCGCAGAAGAAGAGGCAAGTACTGGCCAGTCGTGTCAGGAACTGCCATGAACGCTTTCGAACACCCACAAGGGGGAGGGGGGAGCAGTGGTCACAAACAAAAAGCTGTTAAAAGAACGGCATCACTTAAGCTGGGAAGCATAGCTCCGAGCAGAACAGGAAGGAGGAAAAGAAAGTAAAAAATGAAAACCAAAGACTTCACTTACAAAGGATACTCGCTAGAAGAACTGCAAAACATGAGCGTGGACCAAGTAAGCAAACTAATGAAGACAAACGCGAGAAGATTCCTGAAAAGAGGGCTGAAAACAAAGCACAAAGACCTGCTCAAAAAAATTCGGACCAAAGAAAAACCGGTTAAAACTCACTTAAGAGAAATGGTGGTGCTACCAGTAATGGTTGGCAAGACGATAAGGGTTCATGATGGCAAAGAATTCGTGCCCTTAGAAATCAAACCAAAAATGATCGGGCATCGCATAGGAGAATTCGTGGACACCAGAAAAAGAATAAGGCACGGAGCACCAGGAGTGGGCGCGACAAGATCAAGCATGTTCGTACCAATAAAGTAAAGGAAAAAAAAAATATTATGGCGTGGAAATACTCGTATCAAAAAAAATGGGATGAAAACACGATGGCAAAAGCAGTAGGCACGTTCCTGCCGATAAGCCCCAAAGTGACTAGAGAAATCTGCGCGCACATAAAAAACAGAAAAGCGCTGAGCGCCATCATGACTCTAGAAAGAGTCATAAAAAAGCAAGAAGCCGTACCCTACAAAAGATACAACAAGGACAGGGCGCACAGAAGAGGAATGATGTCAGGAGGTTACCCCGTCAAAGCAAGTAAACATGTCATACTAGTAATCCAAAACGCAATCGCAAACGCGCAAAACAAAGGGCTTGACGAAAACTACCTCAAAATCATGCACGCTGTCACGCACAGAGCGATAAGTAAAGAAAGAAGAAGAGGAAAATACGCGCACGTAGAAATAATAGTGGAAGAGCAAGAAGCGGAAAAACCCAAGAAAACAAGAAAAAAAGAAGAAAAACCGAAAACAGAACCTAAAAAAACAGAAGCAAAAATCGAAATAATCAAACCGAAGTCTCATCCAAGCGTGAAAGAGGGAATTAAAAAAATACAAGAAAAAACTCCGAAAACACAACCCCAATCGAAGAAAGAAAAACCAAAACAAAAAGAGGAGGTCAAGAAATGATTGAGAAAAAATTCATTGAAAACAAGAAAAGAGACCTCGAAATACAAGAATTTCTAGCGTCAGAACTAAACAACGTGGGGTTGAGCAAAATTGACATGCACATAAATCCCATAGGCGTCAAATTAACCATACATTCAGCAATGAGCGGTCTTGTCGTCGGAAGAAAAGGAGCCAACATCCGTTCACTCCAAGAAAAACTCATCAAAAAATTCAAGTTCGACAACCTTCAAATCGAAATAAAAGACGTTCCAGACCCCATCCTAGACGCGCAAGTAGTTGCCGAACAAGTCGCCAACCAGCTTATAAGACAAGGAAAAACGAGATTCAAAGCAATAGGTCACAGAACACTGCAAGCCATAATCAATGCAGGGGCAAGAGGAGCCGAAATATTGATATCTGGAAAAGTGCCTGGAAAAAGATCCAAAACCTGGAGGTTTTACAGAGGATACCTTCCAAAATGCGGGAACGTATCAGACACTCAAATCGATAAAGGATTCAAAGTAGCCCTGCTTAGACCAGGAATAGTCGGCATTACTGTTCAGATACTTCACTCACACGTCAAAATGCCAGACGACGTCATAGTACCAACCCGCGAAGAAGAAACAGAAATTAAAGAAGAAGTCAAAAAAGAACCTCAAAAAGAGGAAACCGTCAAAAAAGAAGAAAAACCGAAAACAGAACCTAAAAAAGAAAAAGAAGTTAAAAAAGAAAAAACGGTTGGGAAAGAAAAGGTTAAGGAGGCCAAAAAATAAATGGCGGGCCTGAAGAAAAGAGACATTCAAAAAATGACGATAGCAGAACTAGATAAAAAACAAAAAGAAATCGAATTAGAACTACTCAAGATCAATACAAAAAAAAGCTCTGGAGCACCTCCAGAAAACCCGGGGCAAATCAAACAACTCAGAAAAACCATTGCAAGAATACAAACAAGAAAAAGATTGGAGAAAAAAACAGCATAAATGAACACAACCTGTCCAAAATGCGGATTACCCAAAGAACTATGCATATGCGAAAGCATAAGTAAAGAACAAACAAAAATCAAGGTTACGACAAAAAGAGGAAAATACAGAAAACTCATGACCATAGTAACTGGCATCAACCCAAAAGAGGTGGATACCAAAAAACTATTAAAATACCTTAAAAAAGAACTCGCTTGCGGAGGCGCAGAAGACAAACAAGAAAACACGCTCATGATACAAGGAAACCACGTGAACAGGATGAAAAAACTGCTCATAGAATACGGGTTCCCAGGGGACAGCATAGAAGTATGATAACCCCAAAAAACGTGATCAAGCACGAACTAATCGGGCTTAAAGCAATAGTGGAAAAAACCAGCGGGACGATCACGGACGAAACAAAAAGCACGATAACGCTCACAAAACAAAACAAAACAAAAAAAAAAATTATAAAAAAAGGAAACACGTTCCGAATAACGCTGCCTGACGGAAGCATCGTCGAAATCAAAGGCGAACTCCTCCAAGGCAAACCACAGGAAAGAATCAAAAAAAAAATCAAGGTGAAAAACAGATGGCTCGAGATATAGGAATCCAAGGAATAAAACCACCAAAAGACAAGTGTACTGACAAGAAGTGCCCTTTTCACGGGAACCTCAAGGTCAGGGGAAGAACCTTCCAAGGCACTGTAGCGTCGACAAAAATGAATAAAAGCGCAGTAATAACTTGGAGCAGAGTGGTTAAGATCCCCAAATACGAAAGATACATGAGAAAAAAGACAAGGGTGACCGCCCACGTCTCTCCATGCATGCAAATAAAAGAAGGAGATAAGGTTCTGATAGGTGAAACCAGACCCATATCCAAAACCAAAAAATTCGTGGTCCTGCAAAAACAAGAATAAAAAAAAATATGAAACCCGTTAACGCAAAAATAACCAAACCACTTCCCATCGGCGCAAGATTAATCGTAGCTGACAACAGCGGCGCCAAAATAGTAGAGATAATAGGCGTGAAAAAAGGTGGCGGGCAAGTCAAAGGCAGACTCGCGTCAGCAGGCGTCGGAGACATTATAATCGTGGCAGTAAAAAAAGGCAGGCCAGAATTCAAAAAAAAAAGGTTACCAATGGTAATAATCAGACAAAAAAAAGAGTTCAGAAGACCTGACGGGACCAGAGTCAAATTCGAAGACAACGCGTGCGTAATGATGAAAGACCTTAAACACGGAGAACCGCAAGGAAGCGTGGTTAAAGGAGCCATGGCAAAAGAAGCGGCCAAGAGATTCCCAAAAGTAGGAAAAATAGCGAGGATAGTACTATGAATTGGAACAAAAACTGGAAAAAATCTGGTAAGCCGACCAAAAAAAGGAAATACGCACGCAACGCGCCAGAACACGTGACAAGAAAACTAATGAGCGCACACTTATCCAAACCCCTCGCCCAAAAACACGGAACCAGAAGCTTCCCGCCGCGAAAAGGAGATAAAATCAAAATAATGATAGGGGACTTCAAAGGAACCACAGGAAAAATCGAGAAAGTACTTTACAAAAAAAGAAAAGTGCTAATCGACAAAATAAAAATAAGCAAGAAAGACGGCACCAAAACCTCCCGGCCAATAGACCCGTCAAACCTGATGATAATAGAACTTAACCTCGAAGACAAAAAACGCTCACGAGCAATTGAAAGGAGAAAAAAATAACATGGCACATTTGAAAGCGCTGGTAGCGCCAAAACAATGGAAAATACTTAGAAAAAAAAACAAATGGGTGGCCAGGCCGAAACCAGGCCCTCACAATAAACAAGCAATCCCTCTAACACTAGTACTAAAAAACTTGCTTGGAGTAGCCGAAAACAAAAGAGAATCAAGATACATACTTCAAAAAAAAGACGTGCTGGTTGACGGAAAAATCGTCAAAGACGCTAACCGAGCCATAGGCTTAATGGACGTCATAACCTTACAAAAACAAAAAAAGGATTACAGGATGACCCTGGATAATAAAGGCAGACACCTGCTAATAGAAATAAGCAAAACAGAAGCAGACCAAAAAATTTGCAGGGCAACCAGAAAAGTCAAAATCAAAAAAGGACAAACCCAAATAACTTTCCACGACGGCAAAGTAATGATAACCAAAGAAAAAATTGATGTCGGGGACTCCGCCCTGATCCAACTATCAAAAAACAAGATGACTAAGGTGCTGAAGAACACCAAAGGCGCTGCAGTACTCGTAATCGGTGGAAACCACGTTGGAGAACAAGCAACCATAGAAAACTATCAATCATTCAAAGGAGTTCAACCCGACAAAATAGAGCTCAAAACCATTAAAGGCAAGACGTACGCAACCCTGGAAAACTACGTGCTAGTACTTGGCGAAAAGAAATCCGCGATTAAAATACAATGAACAAGATGAACACAGTAAAACTTGACAAGATAACCCTAAACATAGGGGTAGGGGAAGCTGGAGAAAAGCTGGAAAAACGGATGAAAATACTAGAAGAACTCAGCGGAACCAAAGTAATAAAAACAAAAGCGAAAAAAAGAATTCCCACGTGGAACGTCAGACCAGGCATGGAAATAGGGGCAAAAGTCACGCTAAGAGGAAAAAACGCGGAAAAAACGCTTAAAATACTGCTAAAAGCAGTTGACAACACGCTAAAACCAAAAAACTTTGATAAACAAGGAAACTTCAGCTTCGGGATAAAAGAATACATTGACGTCAAAGAAATTCAATACAACCCGAAACTAGGAATATTCGGTTTCGATGTCGCGGTAACCCTAAAAAAACCGGGCTACAGGGTGGCGCAAAGAAAAATCAAGAAATCCAAAATCGGAAAAAAACAACTCGTCACCAAAGAAGAAGCCCAAGAATTCATAAAAAAGATGGGGGTGACAGTTGAATGACTGCCAAAGATTATAGAAAAGCATTAAAACAATTGAAGAACAAACCCGCCAGCCTAAAAAAATTCCTAAAATTTAACAAGCCTAAAAAAAGAAAATTCGGAAAAAACCTGAAAAAATGCACGCGCTGCGGTAGGAGAGGCGGGCACATATCCAAGTACGGGCTGCACGTTTGTAGACAGTGCTTCAAAGAAATAGCTCCAAAACTAGGGTTTAAAAAATACGGACACGAGGTATAAAAAAAAAATGAGTGTAGACACAATATCCGACGCATTATCAACGATAAACAACGCGTCAAAAGTGGGAAAAAAAGAGTGCACGATAAAGCCAGTTTCAAAACTAATCAAAAACGTTCTCCACCTCATGAAAGAACACAATTACATAGGAGAATTCGAGATAATCGATAACGGCAGAGGAGGAGTGATAAAACTGCAACTAATAGGAAAAATAAACAAGTGCGGGTCCATCAAACCCAGATTCCCAATCAACAAAAAAGACTTCGAAAAATACGAGAAAAGATACCTTCCCGCAAAAGGATTCGGGTACCTAATGCTCACAACATCAAAGGGAATCATGACGCAAGAAGAAGCCAGACAAAAAAAAGTTGGAGGCGCGCTAGTAGCGTACATATATTAAAAAAAAAATGATTGAAACAATTGAGTTAAAAGAAGGAGTCACCGCGACAATAGAAGACAAAACCCTAAAAATAAACGGGTTAAAAGGCCAAACAAAAAGAGAATTCTCTTACCCGGGCCTAAAAATATTTCTAAAAAACAACGCTGTAATCGTGGAAACAGAAAAAGACCAAAAAAAAATGAAAAAAATGATCAAGACTTGGGCGGCCCACATCAAAAACATGATTCGAGGAGCCGAACAAGGATTCACTTACAAACTCAAAATCGCTTCATCACACTTCCCTATGTCCGCGAACGTAAAGGATGGACAAGTCATAATCAAAAACTTCATCGGCGAAAAAAAAGACAGGAAAGCCAGAATAGTTGAAGGCGCCGAAGTCCGAGTCGAGGGAGGACACATAATCGTTGAAAGCCCTGACAGAGAGAAAGCAGGGCAGACCGCGGCAAACATAGAAAAAGCGACCAGGATAAGGGGTAAAGACAGACGAGTTTTCATGGACGGAATATACATAACACAGAAACCCGGGAGGCAATTATGAACCCGAGAAAAAAGCCAAGATTCATGAGAGAAGAAGCGTTCAAAAGAAAAAAGGTCAGCAAGAACTGGCGCAAACCAAGAGGATGGGCTTCTAAACTCAGAAGAAAAGAAAAACAAAAACCCAAACACCCAAACCCCGGATTTGGAGCGCCAAAAAAGACCAGAGGACTGCACCCCTCAGAACACATGGAAAACCTGGTCAAAAGAATAAAAGATGTTGGCGAACTGAAAACAGTGAAAATAGGAAAAGTGGGAGCGAAAAAGAAAAGAGAAATCGTTCAACACTGCGTAAAAAACAAGATAAAAATACTCAACGTCAGGAACCCCAAAAAATACTTGGAAAAAACTGTCAAAATCAAAAAAGCGCGCAAGAAAAAAGAACTCGCAAAAGAGAAACCTAAAAAGAAAGAGGAGAAAAAAGAAGAAACCGTGAAAAAAATAGGTGAAGAAAAGAAAGCGCCGACCAAAAAAACTGTTAAAGGAACTTTGAAAAAGAAATGAAAAGATTAGACTTGCAACGAAGGATGGCGGCACAAATACTCAAAGTTGGTGAGAACAAGGTTTGGATGGATCCTGAAAAACTGCCAGAAATAAAAGAAGGCATAACCAAAGCAGACATTCGCGTTTACATACAAAAAAAGTGGATTAAAAAGAAAAAAATTGTTGGTCAAAGCAGGGGCAGAACCAGAGAAACCCAAAAAAAGAAAAAAAAAGGCAGAAGAACAGGGGTTGGGACAAGAAAAGGAGCTAAAAAAGCCAGAACCCCCAAAAAAAAGGCCTGGATGAACAAGATAAGGATTCAAAGAAGATTCCTGAAAAAACTCAAAGAAATTGAGCTGCTCAACACAAAAAATTACAGGGAATTATACTTAAAAGCCAAAGCAGGTTTCTTCAGGAATAAAGCTCACTTAAAACTTTACGCTAAAAAATTCATTACAAAGGAGAAAAAGTAAGTAAAAAAAAATGGCAATAAACAAGGTTTACGTGACTAAATACAAGAGAAGAAAGCAAAACGTGACTGACTACGGTAAACGCCTAAAAATGCTTAAATCAAGAAAGTCGCGCCTAGTCATAAGAAAAAGTCTTACCAAAATCCGACTTCAAATAGTTAATTACGAAAAAGAAGGAGACAAAACAGTGTTAGGAATGGATTCATCAGCACTAAAAAAACTTGGTTGGAAGCACTCCTTAAAAAACGTTCCCGCCGCGTACCTCGCAGGACTATTATTCGGCAAAAAAATGATTGAAAAAAAATTGGACAACACGATACTTGACATGGGACTCCAATCAAAAACTAAAGGCTCAAAAATATTTGCGGCACTCAAAGGAGTTATTGACGCGGGAATCAACGTACCAGCCAAAGAAAAACTCTTCCCATCAGAAGACAGGGCATCAGGGAAACATTTAAAAGAAAATATTCAAAAAGACTTTGAAAAAATCAAATCAAAAATTATAGGTGAAAAAAGCGGTGGAAAAAACAAGAAGTAGATATCCTCCCAGACGAGGCTCTCCGAGAAGAGGAAGTCCTCAAAGAGGAAAAAATAAACGTTTTAGGCGAGAAATCCGAAGATTAACTCCTGAAGAACGAAGACAGAAAGTAATGGATACCTGGATTCCTAAAACAACCCTAGGCAAAGCAGTCAAGGAAGGCAGGATAACTCACATAGACCAAATAATTGATTCAGGAAAACCTATAAGCGAAGCCGAAATCGTCGACCTTTTAGTGCCAAGATTAGAACAAGACCTAATACTCTTAGGACAAAGAAAAGGAAAGTTCGGCGGCGGAAAAAGAAACAGGTTCCGAACCACCCAAAAAAAAACGGAAGACGGCAGCACACTATCATTTTCGGCCCTCGCAGTGGTCGGAGACTACAACGGGCACGTGGGCATAGGATTCGGAAAAGCTAGAGAAACAGTGCCTGCCAGAGAAAAAGCGACAAAAAACGCTAAAAAAAATCTTATAAAAATCGTCAGGGGATGCGGTTCATGGGAATGCGGTTGCGCAGAACCCCATACACTGCCTTTCACCATAACCGGCAAGTGCAGTTCAGCAGTAGTGGAGCTCAAACCAGCCCCAAAAGGAATTGGTTTGAACACGAACGACGAAGTCAAAAAAGTACTTGGTTTCGCAGGACTCAAAGACGTTTGGGGAAGCGTTAGAGGACAATCCAGCACTCGATTAAACCTTATCAAAGCAACGTTTCAAGCCCTGAAAAAACTGAGCAAAGTTAAAATACAAAAAAAATACGTCAAAGAAGCAGGCGTGACGTGGGGCGAAACCAAATGAAAAACGTCGCGGTAATAAGGGTTCGAGGACTCTTAGACGTTAACCCAAAAGCCAGAAAAGCCATGGAACTACTTGGTTTAACCAAAAAACACGCTTGCAGGATCATGCATTGGAACGAACACACTAAAGGACAAATCCACAGGATAAAAGACTTCGTGGCGTGGGGAGAAATCAACGAAACAATCCTGACAAAAATGATTGAAAAAAAAGAGTTAAAGGACTCTGCAGGATTTGCAAAACAATTCTTATCACACAAAAAAAGTTTTAAAGACGTTGGCGAAAAACCAGTCTTCAACCTTCACCCCCCAAGAGGAGGTTTCCCGAGAAAAGGGATAAGACAACCCGCGACGCGGGGCGGAGCTTTAGGATTCCACAAAAACATTAACGAATTACTGGAGAAAATGCTGTAAAAAATGGTTGTTAACAAGACAAGCAAAGCGCACAAAAGAAAAGGTTGCTGGAGGAGAAGCGGTTACAGGACAAGAGGGGCTGGAAACCGTGGAGGAAGAGGAAAAGCTGGATGGGGTAAAAGAAGAAGCCATCGAAGACAAATGTTCCTAAAACAAGGTCTGAAACCAGGTAAAAGAGGTTTCGTCTCAGTGAAACCGAAAACCAACAGCGTAAACATCGGAAGTTTATTGAAGTTAGTGGAAAGCGAAAAAATAAACGCTTCTAAACTAGGATTCCAAAAAGTGCTGGGCAAAGGAGTGGTTAACAGAAAAATAAATCTGACTGCTCGAGCCGTCACTGAAACAGCTAAACAAAAAATAATAAAAGCTGGCGGCACTGTAAAAACAGAACAAGAGAATTAAAGAAACCAAAATGGGTTATAAAGACATACTCTACAACCTGCCGGAAGTAACTTCACCAAAAAGAAAACTTGATTTCATGGAAAAACTCAAGTGGACGGGTGTAATACTAGTATTATACTATCTATTATCTTTAATACCCCTATACGGGTTGGACCCGACATACCAAGCTAAGTTCGAGTCAATAAGCGTTCTTCTGGCAGCACAGTTCGGCTCAATCATTTCACTGGGAATAGGGCCAATAGTGACTGCGAGCATCATACTACAACTATTGATGGGAGCGGACATAATCAAGATTGATACCAACACCACGGAAGGGAAAAAACTTTACCAAGGCGTGCAAAAAATGATGTCCATCGTGTTCATAGTTTTCGAAAACGCTATTTACGCGGTCAGCGGGGCACTGCCACCAGCAACTTTCACAGGGGTTAACATGTTAATAATGGTTCTACAACTAGTCATAGGCGGACTGCTACTCCTGTTCTTAGACGAAGTCGTGTCAAAATGGGGCATAGGTTCGGGAATCTCTTTATTCATTGCCGCGGGAGTTAGCAGGCAAATATTTGTGAGCGCGCTCAACCCTCTGCCGTCCCCTGTCAACCCTTCACTACCCATAGGACTGGTACCACAAGTATTCGCTCTGGTCTTGCAAGGATTGCCCCAAAACGCGATGTGGCCTATAATCACGCTGGCCGCAACAGTAATAGTTTTCGTTATAGCAGTGTACATGCAAGCCATTCGCGTAGAAATACCGTTGACGTTTGGCAGGGTTAGGGGTTATAGCATGAGGTGGCCTCTAAGCTTTGTTTACACGAGCAACATCCCGGTAATCCTCGTGGCAGCCATGATCGCCAGCATGCAGTTCTGGGGTTTATCCCTGTACCACATGGGCATCCCCGTTTTAGGGACTTTTGAAAAAACAAACGTTGGAGGAGGCGTTCAAGAAGTGCCCACAAGCGGTTTAGTCAAATACCTTAACCCCCCAACCATCCGTCAAATAGTGCTCACTGGCTGGACTCAAGATTATGCTTTATCAATACTTGTTTACGCCACGTTCATGATAATTGGTTCAGGACTGTTCTCTTACTTATGGATTAACGTTGGAGGGCAGGACGCGGGAAGCGTGGCGGACCAGATAATGAGTAGCAACCTGTTCATACCCGGTTTTCGCAGGGACAAAAGAATTATTGAAAGAATGCTGAACCGTTACATCGTGCCGTTAAGCATTATGGGAGGGGTGAGTGTTGGCGCGATCGCGGTCATTGCAGACCTGTTCGGCGCTTTATCCAGGGGTACGGGTATACTATTGACAGTTATGATTTTATATCAGTTCTACCAAATCATTGAGAGAGATCATGGCAAAGACTTGCCGCCTCTCGTGAGAAGAATATTCAAAAAATAAAGAAAAAAAAAATGGATTACACAACTCTTTTAGGAATTTTCGGGTTCGCACTGCTAGCCAACATCATCATTCAAATCATTTACAAAAAGTTCACTGACCAAGACCTGATAAAAAAAATTAACAAACAGGTCAAAGAATTACAAAAAGCGAGCAAGAACACCAAGGACCTCAAGAAATTGAACAACATTCAATCAGAGATAATGAACCTGTCAATGAAGAAGATGAAGCAGACCACGAAACCCATGATGGTTTCCATGCTGACATTTATAGTCTTGTTCCCAGTAATGAAAAATTATTTCATGGGATTCATACTCGTGCAACTACCCTGGACGCTGCCCGTAATCGGGAACGACGTGGGATGGTTCCTCACATACATCATATTCTCAACAGTTCTCAACCCGTTAATCAAAAAAATTGTGGGCACGGAACTGTAAAGAAAAATAATAACCCTTAAAAAAGAGTTCTCCTTTCTATTTACATGACGATAAAAAGGGGTTAAGGGGTGTACGATTTATTTGACGTAGAACTGGATTTGATAGAGATTAAGTTGGGGCTTTACAGTATTTCTTCATTAGAAAAATTGGTAAAAAGGTATGGGATATGCATTGAATGCATGAACAACAGCGCCAGAACTGTTCCGGACAAAGATGAATGGAAATGCAGTACTAAATATTTAGTGATTGAAAAAAAGAAAGTTTGCAAAGGATACATATCCCTGATAGAGTTTTATAAAAAAAATTTAACCCTGTAACCAAAAGAAAATTGACTGAAGCGATATCAATTATAAACGAATGATTTAAAAAACAAGGATTAATTTCCTTTGTTAGGTGAAAACAATAATGGACGACAAAATAGAGGATAAAATAAAAACAATCAATGAAAACGAATTGGAACGTTTATTGAAAGAGTACTGCGTTACCATTAATGATCAAGGTGTTGCCTCTGGCAAAGACTTATGTGGGTCCTGTGCTAGCAATATTGATGAAACATGCTCTGCGGGGAAGCTTTACATTAAGACCAGCAAGGTTCAGTGCGGTGCTTACGGGCCAGCACAAACACTTTATAGAGGATGATTTAAAAAAAAAACTGAAAAGCTTAAAATCTAATCTTAATCAATTATTGGTAAAGGGGTGAAAACGATAAAATGAACGATTTAATAACGAAAACGTTTACGAAAGATGCTTTATCAGAACTGGAAGAAGACCTTGGCATCTGCGCGATATGCAAAAATTTTGATGGAGCGAGCCTTACTGAAAAAGACGGCGCGCAAATGATTAGTGTTCAACTACCCATTGAAGAAGGAAATTGCACTAAAGAATCTCCGTCAGGAGAACCTTATTTATTGCTGGAAAAAAAGGGTGGCTGCGCAGGAAAAGAGTTATATACTCCATAAAAAAACCTTTGCAAGTGATAGCGCATGAGCATAGACGACATAATCATAAGCAAAAAACTTGTTCTAGAAATTCAAGACAGATTTATACTTGATTATAACTTCGACCGCGACGAGGAAGGCAATATATCGAGCAGTGAGACCAATAGAATAAGAAGCATAACTGAAGACTTGATAAGCATGTTGGAAAACGCTTACCGAAAATATGCAGAAGAGATTGAACAATTCTCGCCAGGTTATGAAGAAGCGGACAGGAAGAAAACTTTTTTCACATACCTCCTGAACTTATCAGCGATTTGGGATGGAAAAAAACTTGACGAAGTGGTTTACAACCACGCAATATTTGAAATCAACTCTATGTAAAAATTTTATTCTTTCAAACGTTTTAGAACGTTCTGCTTAAACTTCTCAAACTCCTCATCAATAATTCTGGAAACCTTATCCCCGCCCTCTTGAGAAGACTTCTTAGCTGCCCGGGCCTCGGCGAGCTCGTGAATGCTTGGAGGACTGCCAAAACTATTTCTCTCAGCAGGAACCGCTAACTCCCTGCCCGGCCTAATCGCCGGCCTAGGACTCCCAAAAGGTTTTTCAGTCTCGGGCTTTAATGTAGACTTGTTAACGTTATTGATTGCTTCGTTTACAAGCATTTGAAAGGGACTATCTTTTTTCGGACCGTTTTGGGGATTCATTATGACCGTAAGTAATTGCTCAATGTTATAAAAACTTTATCGTAATCTAAGGAATCCTTCCCTTAAAACAACCCCCCGCCTTACACTCCCCACCTCTAAGGTCATAAGAAAAACCCAGTTTTTCCTCAATGACTGACGGATGAATCAAACAATTTGCTAACTCTTCTTCAAAAGTTAGGAAAACGCAGTGCTTACCAAAATCATGAATGTCTGAATCAGGCATTAACTCAAGCAATTTTGACTTAACAGGCCTTGCTGGTTCAGGAACAATACCCCAATAATCATAACTTTCAATGTTTTCGAGCGCGAAATCAACCTCTTCCCTGACCTGCGGAAAAATGCTTAAAACATACTCTTTCAACTCAGGACGTTCTTTGAAGCCTTTAAGCAAAGTTCTTGACCAGAAATGATTATCCTTGCAACAAACCCCACACCTCTCACAAACCATAAAGAACAAGTCAAAAAACACGCTTATAAGACTTACTTTTTCAAAACCGTTCAAAAAACTTATAAAACCAATAAAACAATGAAAGAGGAATAATGAAAGTTGGAAGAGTTTGTGTTAAAACCATGGGCAGGGAAAAAGGACTGCTGTGCCTGATAATCGAAGAATTAGATAGCGGTTTTGTCATGATTGACGGGCTGACCCGAAGAAGAAAGTGCAACAAAGCGCACTTACAACCAACACCCAACGCTCTAAAAATAAGCAATAAAGCCAAAACAGAAACCGTTCTTGAAGCAATGAAACAAGCCGAACTCATCACTGACAAGGAACACAAAGCAAGAATGACTTCAAAAGACAAGCCTAAAGGACCTAAACCAGTGAAAAAGAAAAAATTGGAAAGACAAGCCAGGACTGCAAAACAAAAAGAAAACAAAAAGAAAACAAAAAAAGTGGTGAAAAAGAAAGAAATAAAAAAGAAAACAGCACCTAAGAAAAAAGTTGAAAAGAAGAAACCTGTTAAGAAACCCGCAAAAACAAAGAAGAAATAAAGTAAAGTTCTATCTTCTTATAATCCAAAAAAGTTTTAAACATAAAAAAAATCCTTCTAAAGTATGAGCGTGGATATAAGAGAATATGATTTCAAGAAGGTTAATGGTTGGAAAGTTTATCAGCAAGAAGTTGATGGCTTAACCTATCCAATAGGCTGGAAAGTTGTTACAGAAGATTTAAAATCAACAGGACTTAACGGAACCCCCGTGGTTCAATATTCTCAAGATGAGTGGAAGCATCATAAAGAATGGGGTATCTGGGTGGCGAGAATCCCTTCCTTTGCTGACTACGTCAAATGGCATTTATCCAACAGAGAAAGAAATCCTTCCGAAGGAAAAATCTTTGTCACAGCGATGGATGACGTGATTGAAGCTCGCAAAAACGGGGTCAAAAGCAAAGGCATTCTTCTTCTTGAAGAAATGAGTTTAGCGGAACCATATTAACAATAGCAAACTTAAAATATTATTCCTCAATTAACAATTAAAAAGAAAATGAGTTTGCTCCCTTCAGAAAAAATCAAAAGAAAAGTTCTAACCCTGAAAAAAGAAGAATCTAACCCGGAATGGGGTTGCCAACCAGAAAAACGGGATATGACCAACTGGCTGGAATACGGTTTCGTGAACGTGGACAAACCATCAGGGCCTCACAGCCATAAAATATCAGAACTCGTAAAAAAAATTGTTGGCGCCTGGAAAGCAGGGCACTCTGGCACGCTCGACCCAAAAGTCACTGGCGCGCTACCAGTCGCTTTGAACAACGCTACCCGAGCCCTTTCCTACCTGTTGAAAGCGGGTAAAGAATACGTTTGCCTCATGAAAATCCACGAACCCTTTCCAAAACAAAAAATCAGGAAAGTGATGAAATCCTTCGTGGGAAAAATCATTCAAAAACCGCCTGTCAGGTCCGCGGTCAAGCGCGTGGAGCGAGAAAGAACAATCCATTACATCCAAATCCTAGAAATCAAGGGACAAGAAGTACTGTTTTTAGTTGGGTGCGAGGCAGGCACTTACATCAGAAAACTATGCGACGACATCGGAAAAAAAATGGGTGTGAGAGCGCACATGCTTGAGCTTCGCAGAACCAAAGTAGGAGTCATTCACGAAGATAGTTGTGTCAGCCTGCAAGAACTCTCTGACGCGGTCGCGCTGAGGGATGAAAAACTTTTGAAGAAGTGCGTGCAACCCATTGAAAAAGTGTTGTCGTTCACCCCAAAAATCTGGGTTTCAGACCTGTCCGTAAACTCTTTATGTAATGGTTCTAGACTCTGGACGCCCGGAGCGTCGAAAATGGATAAAGGGCTGAAAAAAGATGATAAAGTCATGCTTCTCACCCTAAAAAACGAGTTGATAGGTTTTGGAACCTTGCTCGTAAACGGAGAAGAAATTCTTGAAGCCAGAAAAAAACCTGTGCTAAAAGTTAATACGGTAATAATGAAGAAATGTCCTTACCCTAAACGCGTAAAACGAAGTGTTTAAAACAAGCATTCTCACATTTTCTGTATTGATGAGGTCAATTGACGATGTTTTCAGTGAAAACCAAGGGGGAAAAGCTTGCGCGTGCTTAAATTGGATTAAAGAAAGAATAGGGTATAATAAGCGAGTGAGTTTGAATTTAACTGGTTCAACGCTGATGGTGTTAAGCGAAAGCATCCCTGAAACAAGTTACTTCCCTCTAATGGTTTTAGGTTCCGCAGGATTGATAGCTGCCATGATATATGTTATAAAAAGAGAATTCGACCCCAACGCTCTTGATGAAAAAAATGATTAGAGCAGGTCAGTTGTTTCCTTAAAAGAATCCATCACAAAAATGCTTCTGGTGTGAACGACTTCCTGCATGGGGCGTAAGTCCTTAGTAATGAAATCGTTAAGCTCTTCCATGCCCCCAACTTTCAATTTAAGCATGACATCCCATTCCCCGCTAATCACGTGAACTCCTTGGACAAACTGGAACGACGACATGCGTCTGCAAAAACTTTCTTGGGAAAGCTTCTTCCCCTTAAAATTATACGTTGTCGAGACAAGAATGAAAGCGAACAAATCTTTATCAAAGGCTTTCGGGTCCAAAACGGTTTTATACGCTTTAACCCAACCCTCCCTATCAAACTTTTTAATGCGGTTATGCACGGTCGTGATAGGTATCAAAGTCTTTTTGGCAATCTGACTGACACTCATCCGAGCGTTCGCCTGCAATACTTTTAAAATCTTAACATCTTTCGAATCCATAACTTTTTGGAAAAGTTTTCCATATTTAAACGTTTTCTTCAAGTTTTTAGCATGTTTTTTCAAGTTTTGTGGGACTAAGTTTTTAAGACTGTTCATTCATCTTTTTGGAATGCAAGAAATCGATTATGTTTTCACAACACCTCTTGGAGAGATTAAAACTGCCACGTACTATTCAAAAGGCGGCGCGTTCATTGACGGTTCTTCGATAAAAGGTTTCAGGGCAACAGAAGACAGCGACCTTTACCTCAAACCGGAAAAAGAGTTCACGATTAATGGAAACAACATAGTGATATGCGACGTCTTAACCCATGATAAAAAAGAATTCCATTCCTGCCCGAGAAGCATCTTAAAAAAAGTTCTAGCCAAGTATAAAGAATTCAGATTTGAGATGGGAGCAGAAATAGAGTTCTTCATAACCAAGAAAGGAGAACTCATTGATGAAACAGGATATTTCAGCGACGACTTCGAGTTCAAAGAGTTAAGAAAAGAGATTTGTCGCAGAATGATTTCGGCGGGCATCACTCCAACGGTCACTCATCACGAGGTCGCGAGTTCTCAGCACGAAATAAATTTTATGCACTCCGAAGCGCTCACCACGGCTGACAACGTCGTTGCGACTAAGATGATAATCAAAAGGGTTTGTGCAGAAAAAGGTTTTGAAGCTAACTTCATGCCAAAACCTTTCAAAGGAATTAATGGGAGTGGCATGCACTGCCACATATCTGTATGGAATAAAGAAAAGAACCTTTTTTACTCGCCAAACGGGCTGCCAGATTTCGGAAAAAAATTCGTGAACGGCCTGCTATCACGCGCGAGCGCGTTATGCGCGTTAACAAACCCTACGGTCAACTCGTACAAAAGACTTAGGCCGGGATTTGAAGCGCCATCTGAAATAAAATGGGGTTACAGAGACAGGACAAGTATCATAAGGATTCCAGCCCATGATTCAGAGGGAGGTGCTAGGATAGAGTTCAGGGCGCCGGACGCGCTGTCAAACCCTTACTTAGTTCTTGCAGGGATGGTAATCGCGGGAATGAATGGGGTTGAAAACGGTTCAGCAGGTGAAGCGAGAGGAAAACTGCCCACTAGGCTCAAAGACGCGCTGAAAAAATTGGGTTGCGATGAAGTGATTAAGAAAGGTTTGGGGGAAGAATTCGTTGAAACGTACCTGAAATTAAAGTATGAGGAGTGGGAAGAGTATGCTACGCACATCACTGACTGGGAGAAAAAAAAATACTTGGCAATGTGAGAAAGCATAACACAAGACATTATAAACATCTAAGATTTTTTCTTAAATTAAATGATAACTGGGGTGGAAATAGAGTTTCCAGTGCACGGCAAGTCGTTAAGGCCTGCGGAAGCTGAGAACATCATTGACGAGCAATTGTTTGAAGACTTAGGATTAACCTATTTCAGAATGCATTCAAGCAAGTTTCTGGTCAGTTTAAACCATGCAGGATTCATGATAAGCACGGATGTTTCTCCATTAAATGAAGATAGGAGCAGGCATTTTAAGCTTGAACTATCCTCCCCAGTATCCACGCTTTCAGGGCTTTACGACTCTTGGCTCATGTGCTCTTCTCTTGCCAGTCTGATGTCAGAGTACAGTCCTGATTTCAAGGCAACAGCTACAGGGTGGTACCCAATGGAACCTGCTTGGAGAAAGAAACCAGAAAGATACTATCTTAACGCGGGTATGCACATCCACATGACCCCATTCAAAAAATCTGATGACACAACGGATTCGATGTTAGCTATCTTGAATTTTAATTCACCTGTACAAGACGGTGAGGTAACTGATAGGTTGAGTGTCAGGTGGGACGAGTACAGAAGTGACGGGGAAGAAGATGTTTCCAGTGTTTATATAGATAAGTCAGAATCCCATGTTGAGATAAGATGTCTTGACACTCATTTCCAGCCCGAAATCATGAAAGCAACAATCGGTTTTTTAAGCCTTCTTCCAGGAACTTTCAGAAGAAGGGGATACCATCCTAAAACTTTTTTGGAAGACATTTGCAGTGAGGGAATTACTGCAAAAACTTGCTGTAAAGATGGGAAGACAAGAACTCTCTCAGAAGTGTTTCTCAAATTAATTGATGATGAAAAGGCAAGAGCCCAAAAAGTTTTTGGGAAAAGACAAGCCAACAATTATTTGACTTGCTTAAAAAACGTTGCTGAAGAAGAAACTTTCCTTCCAGCAAGAAAACAGTTAAGACATTTCAAAAACTGGAGGGATTTGGTTAAAACACCTGTTCGGGAAGGAGGGATTCGATTAACACCCGAAGACGTGAAAGAACTTTCTGGCGAGCGACCAGAGGAAGTGATAAAAAGGTATAAGCCTCAAACCCGGCTGGCAAGTGGTTTTGGAAAAAATGTTGAAATAATATCCTGTATGAAAGGAAAGTTAGGGGTTTTTAATATGAGAGAAGAGTTCTGGCGTGGGCGAATGAAACTTTACAAGGATATGTACACCAAGACGACGCGCTTACATCCCCGGAATAGGGAAAAGTTATTCGGAAAACTTAAAGGATTAACTGTTGAAGACTTTGAATGGCAATAAATATTAAAAAACAAGACTGCTTAATTAGAACAGCATGTTAGGCAAACGGAATCTTTGGTCAACAGTATTTCTCATCGCGCTTATAGGTGGACTGGCCTTGTTCTCCGTAAAACCAGAGATAACCGGGATGTTTAGCTCTTTAACAAAAGTTTTCGACAAGAATCAGACGAGCATTCAAAATCAGAGCGAGGTTCAGGAACCAAGCAGTTTAGATAACTTGTACTCAGAGCTCGCGGAGCTACTGGAGAAAGATTCTTTGGACTTGGGGACGAAAATGCGTGTGACGAGCACGGCAGAACTTTTAATTCAAGAGGTTCCGGTTAAAAGGATTGGTTTGGAAAGAATCAAGTTCTTGGCCAGCGTTGACGAACCAGTTCTGGCGTTGAACGAGGCGAAAACCTTGTTTGAGGGTCAAAAGCATTGTTTTCCAATGGAACTGCAAAAAACGATTTTGTTCCTTAAAGACGGGAGGCAGGATTTGCTTGACCTGTCAAAACTGCAGGGCTCGTTGGAAGCGCACAGTTCCTTAGAATTTTTTGAAGAAATAAAAACCAAAATGGTTAGAGCAATGGATTATTATAACCAAGGAAACTTCTGGTGGGCGAAAGAAACGTTCAAAAGTGTTAACAAGACCGTTGACTTCACATGTGAGTAAAGAATGTATTCAAGTTATCTTCGATAAGCTTTGTCGTGGTGCCTGAGTTTATCAAAGATGACGGTGTCTTTTTCGATTTTGAACGTCAAAACAAAACCCCCAACATGAACCCTTTTATAGTCTTTAAGACTTCCTGCAAGATTCTTGAAATGTTGAATGGCGACTCCATCAAGACTCATTATTTGGATAATCTTTTTCCTGACAGTAAGAGCAAGAATCCTGTCTTTTCTGAATAGTTTATCAAGCTGTTTTCTCAGCGAAGAAGTAATAATGAATTTGAAAGTCATTTCAGACCCATTAACTCGTCCAACTCTTCTACGGTCATGGGTTTAACCTTACCGGATTTTAATTTTTTGGAGAGGGATTCTATTGATTTAACCGTTTCTTTAACAGCAGATTTTTTAACCTCTCTATCATCGTTTTCGGGTATTCCTGATATTTCACGGACTTTTTTCATTAATTCAAGCCTCACCATATCAGAAAGGGTTTCGGCAAATGCTCGTCTAGCGACAGCTGACCAATTAATAAAATCTGTCTTGTCCATTCTGGATTTTAATTCGTCTGGTACGGATAGCGTTATGGTTCCCATTTTAAACACTCCAAAGCAATTATTTATATTATTTGTGTACAAAGAGTGTATTTAAACCTTTTGGGAAGGGTTGGTAGAGTTTGAGTTATTGATTTCGCTTGTTAAACGAAACGTTTTTAAATCCTAATAAGAATTGTATAACCTCAACATCATGGCTAAGAAGAAACTCAAGAAAAAAAAGGAAGAAGTGAAAGAAGAGGAAGAAGATGTTGTTGAGTTAACCCTCAATTTTAATAAATCTCATGTTTACTTGCTGGTAGCCTTGGTTGTAGGGTTTGGTTTGGGTTACGTAACCCATTTGTTCACAACACCAACCTTGACTGGCGCGGCAGTCTCCACTGGAGGAAACATTCAAACTCCTCAAGGCGGTGAAGTGAATCTAAGAATTTTGAATGACCCTACCTGCGAAGTTTGCGACCCGTCAGTAATCATTACAAGCTTGCAGAAGGATCTTGGGTTGAATTTGAATGTTCAAACAATTGATTACGATTCGAGCGAGGGAAAAGCTTTGATTGACAGTTTTGAATTGAACGGGGTTCCAGCTTACATTTTCGATGAAACAATAACAACTTCTGAAGCTTACTCGCAATTAAGTCAATACTTAACAGCAAAGGGAAATGATTACTTATTAGCAGTTAGTCCAGCTAAGTTCACTGAACCAATCCCTGATTGGACTGGAACCAAGCCAACAGTGATGTTGTTCGTTATGAGTCAATGCCCATACGGGGTTCAAGCAGAGAAAGCGGCTAAACCTTTAGTTGACGCTTTTGGAGACGAAATAGACTTCCAAGTGCACTTCATTGCAACAGATAACGGTGACGGAACCTTCAAAAGCTTGCACGACCAGCCTGAAGTTGACGGCGACCTGAGACAGGTTTGCATTCAAAAATATTATTCTGATAAATACTGGGATTACTTGTTGTGCGTTGAACCGAACTACAAGGGATTAGGAGACGTGTGGGAGGGTTGTGCAGTGCAGAACGGAATAGATGTTGAAATCATTAAATCTTGCGCTGAAGGAAGCGAAGGACAACAGCTTTTGAGCGAGAGCATCGCAGCATCCAACCAGTTCGGGGCATCAAGCTCGCCGACCACGTTCGTGGTGGACAGTGAAGGAATGCTTTACAGGACAGATGTCAGGAACGGGGCGCAAGTCCAATCCATTCTTTGCGGAATAGATTCTACGCTAACTGGTTGTGACGCAATCCTTGAAGGCACGACTGCTCAGGCGCAAGGCGCTCAGGCACAGGGCGGATGCTAAGAAATCTTTAATCAAACCTCTTGTTTTCTATTAAAAATAGGGTTCTAAGGCTTGAAAACCCTGTTTTTAGTAGTTAAGCTTTTAAAGTAGTGTTACTAGAAAAAAAATCAAAGGTGTTATATTACAATGGCAATAGTAACAAAAACAGAAGTAAAAAAATTGGCTGCAAAAGCCAACATGAGAATCTCAGGAGAATTCTGGGGTGCAATAGACGAAACAATTGAGTGGAAAATAAAAAACGCCGTGAAAAGAGCAAAAGGTAACGGCAGAAAAACACTCAAAGCTTACGACCTATAAAAACTCGCAATAACCCCCTTTTTTTTCTTTTTTCTTTTTTTTTCAAACACCTAGTTTTGACAAGACAAAATCATAATCATGGTTAGGAACGAGTTCAACCCCTCCCCCCAATAAAACATTCTTGTGTTTATCCATTAATTTTTTACTAGGATTAATCAAAAAACCAGTTCCTTGCTTTAAACTACTAGCCTTTAACAAGAACTCAAAATCATTATCAGAATCTCCCATCGCAGCCACGACACTCGGAGCCTGACCGTACTTCAACTCAAAAGCAGTATACAAGTCCGTAAGAGCGTTGACTTTATTCCCAAAAAAATACGGACAAGACTCAATACTGGAAACCAAACCCTTAGAATCATAAATAATGCTTTGAGGGGGCGTGAAAAAATCAAAACCCAAATCTTTCTGAGCAATACTGCAAAGACTTGTAAGACCATTACTAACCACTGCTACAAGAAAACCCTCTTCCTGAAGTCGTGAGACAAACTCTTTTGCGCCTTCAATTGGTTCATAATGACTTTTAACAAATCCTTCAATAAAATCTTTTGAGGGCTCTTTTCCCTCTCCTTTTAACCAAATGGAAACCAAATCAGAATTCCATTCCCGCTGATCTTCCAATGTTTGATCAGAATCAATAAACCTTTGATAAAATTTGTAATCCTGTTCTCCACTAACCCCCAGTTCTTTGTTGAGTTTTTCGAAAACACTGAACCCTCTTGTCAAAGTTCCTTCAAGGTCGCTTACAAAAAGCTTATCATAACCATTATCTGGAAGATGTTTAACAATATCGTCAACTATCATAACTAAAAAAATATTAATAAAAAACCTTTTTTAACAATTAATGTAGTACAACAACGATAATGAACCACTATTATTCAAAGAATCAAACATCCGAATTCAACGTTAAGAAAATTAAGGAAAACCTATTAGGTTTTGACTTGGTCTTTAACACAAGTCCAGGAGTTTTCTCAAAAAGAAAGGTTGACAGAGGAACCAAGGCACTGATTAAGTTCATGCAAGTCAAAAAAGACCAAAGAGTGTTGGATATGGGTTGCGGTTACGGTCCTGTAGGCGTGGTTTGCGCTAAGCTAGGAGCCAAGCCCGTTCTCGTGGACGTGAACCCAAGAGCAGTGCTTCTGGCGAAGCGCAACTTAAAGGAGAACAACGTTTGGGGCAAAGCGTTTCAGAGCAGTTTTTACAGCAAGGTTGGTGATGGTTTTGACGTAATCCTTTCTAATCCTCCAATAGCTGCTGGCAGAAGTGTTTGCGTCAAGATCATTGAAGATTCCGTCAGTCATTTGAGGGTTGGGGGGAGCTTGCAATTCGTGGCTCGCCATCATCATGGAGGCAAAGCCTTGCAAGATAAAATGGTAGAATTTTTTGGGAATGTTGAAGTTCTCGGTAAGTCAGGCGGGTTCTGGGTTTATAAGAGTGTGAAGAAGTAAAAATTTATTAATTGATTCCTCCTCTGTTCTTGAATATGAAATCTTTGGTGGATAAGGAATTATTGAAGATTTTGGCCTGCCCGTTGTGCAAGTCCGACCTGAAACTCTTTGATTACAGAGGTAAGAAGAAAAAGATTGACGGGGAGCTCGTGTGCCAGAACAAGAAGTGCGGTGAGAAGTATCCGATAGAGGATGGCATTCCAATACTGCTTCCACCCAACCTGAGGGATTAGAGATAATACAATAAAGTATGTTTTGGTTTTCAATAATGTTTTTTAATAGTTATTTCATCGGGTTTAGGGATGACGTTACGAGATCTTTACGAGCAAAACCCGTGGATTCCTGAATTTGAACGAGCACGACGAGAGAAACTTATTCAGCTTTCAAAAGAGAGAACGATTTATTCTATAGACGAGCTTGACGGAACTTGGAAAAACTTGGTTCGAACCGCGAGAGTGGCTCAAAGTAGGGCTTACCCTCCTTTTTCAGACTATTTCGTGGGGGCAGCCGTTCTCGGCAGCGACGAAGAACTTTACTGGGGTTGCAATAGGGAACACGCTCTTTTTACGCTCACCGTCCACGCTGAAGGCGCAGCGATAAGCCATATGGTTTCTGGCAAAGACGTTGAAAGCCTGGTCGAAAAAATGATTCAGGAAAACGAGATGGAGTTCACGAATCTTGAGCCAAGAGACTTGCCAAAAGTCAGAAGGCTCGCAGTGGTCGTTCCTAAAAAAAAAGATCCTTCAATACCAGTTCTTCCCTGCGGTCTATGTAGAGCGGATATCAGCGAGTTAATGGAGAGTCCTGACATCAGGATTCTGAGCACTTTCCCAAAAGGGGACTTAGCAATGATGGTCAGCCTGGACGAACTTTACCCGCACAGGTTTGACTCCACGTTCTTAGAAACTTTTAGCAAGGAAGAAAACTAAAATTATATATGCGTGCTAAAACATTTCTATCATCCTAATGAAGGAGTTAAAGGATTTTATCAAAAAAGTGTTGGGAGAGGAAGTTTGGCTGGAGACTCCGCCAAACCCTTCAATGGGGGATTACTCTACTATCATAGCTTTTCACATATCAAAGAAAAAGGGGAGAACCCCCAAGGAAACGGCGGAGAGGTTGGTCAAGAAATTGAATAAGAAGAAGCCGAGAATGATTAAAGAAATCAAAAGGTTTGGGCCTTACATCAATTTCTTCATTGACAGGGACGCGCTTGTCAGAAAAACGGTTCGCCAAGCATTGAAAAAAGGTTATGGCTCCATGAATATAGGAAAAGGAAAGAAAGCTTTGGTCGAGCACGCGAGCATCAACCCTAACGCTTCCCCTCACGTTGGCAGGTCCAGAAACGCGATGATTGGGGACGTCATTGTTCGCGTCCTAAAATTCTTGAATTATAAAGTGAATGCTCATTACCTTGTTAACGACGCGGGAAAACAAATAGCGATGCTAGTCCTCGGAGCAAGGAATAGAAAAAAAATTGATTTTGACTCGTTGCTGGACATTTACGTTGAAATAAACAAGAAATTAGAGTTGGACCCAGAGATTGAAAAAAAGGTTTTCGAGCTCTTGAACAAATTTGAAAAAGGGCACGGGCCAACCGTTAAAGAATTCAATAGAGTCGTGGGGACTTGTATTAGAGGCCAGAAAAAAATTTTCAACGACTTTGGAATAGGATATGATTATTATGATTACGAGAGCCAGTACTTGTGGAACAGGAAGGTTGATGTGGTTCTTAAAAAACTGGAAAAAACGGGAAGGGTTTTCGTGGACGAGAATGGTCGAAAAGTTTTGGACCTTAAAGGCTTTGACTTGCCTATGAGAACCCCTGTTTTCGTGCTCACCAGGGAGGACGGCACTTCGCTTTATGGGCTTCGCGATTTAGCTTATAACCTAGACAAAGCGAAAACCAAGAAAAACGTGGTGGTCTTGGGTGAGGACCATAAGTTGTATTTTCAGCAAATAAAGGCGAGTCTTGGATTAATCGGTGTTGAAGCACCTGAAATAGTTCATTACTCTTTCATCTTACTTAAAGAAGGTAAAATGTCCACGCGACGAGGTAAAGTCGTGTTGTTGGAGGATTTCATGAAAGAAGCTGTGACCAGGATTAAAAAAATAATGGTTGGCAGAAAGATTTCAAAAAAAGACTTTGACAAGATTGCCAAGCAAGTTGCTTACGCTGCTATAAAGTATTCTTTGCTCAAGGTTAGTCCTGACAAAAACGTTGTGTTTGACTGGGAGCAGGCCTTGAACATGGAGGGTGACAGCGGCCCTTACCTTCAGTACTCAGTGGTTCGCGCGAAGAAGATACTGTCTAAATCCAGAAAAAAACGTTCTCTCAACTTTAAGGCTGTTGATGACAATTCCTTTAATCTCTGTAAGAAAATGTCGGAATTCCCTGGCGTTGTGAAGAAATTCAGCGAAAATTATAAGCCCAACCTCATCGCTAATTACGTGCTGGAACTCGCAAAGTTGTTCAACGAGTTCTACGCTCAAACAAGAGTCATCGGCTCCGAGCAGGAGGGTCAAAGACTAGCATTGGTAAAGGCTGTGTCGAATGTTCTCGCGACAGGCATGGGCTTGCTGGGTTTAGAAGTGCCTAAGGAAATGTGAAGAAAAAATCGGAACGTTTTTTAAGCCAGTCCCCATATTTTTTTTTAGATGAACGGGGTTGAGAGAAGAATACTTTATGCAATGAGGTATGATTCCCCTATTGATTTTTTCGAGTCTTTGAGTGAAGAGTTTAAATTGAAAGTTTTTGCTTACATGGATGAGGGCGTGACGATAGATAATGATTTGAGGCAGGTTTTGACTGGTTTGGAGACGGGTCAGGGAGTGTTGGAGTCTTTGCCGAAGAAAGAGGGTTTTTCTGAAGAAGAAATTGACGTTCTCGCGTATGGTTTGAAGCGGATCCCGATTTGTCTCGGCACGTCTCTTGAGCTTGACCGCGACCCTAGCGAATGGCCCAAATTGAAAGAGAGTTCTTTGGGCTTGTTGATTAACATGCCTGAGCACTGGCTTTTCAGTGCTCGCATGAATTCTTGCAGGATCGGGGTGCGCACGTTGAGAGACAGTTTGCTTTACAGTTTCATCATTCTAGATAAGGTTGATTATAAAAAACCGTTGGTCCAGACCTTGAATTGGGATGAAGAGGATTTTAGCGAGTTTTCGGTTAGACCTGGTTTGTTGGGCAATATGGCTCAGAATGAGATTATTAAAAAACAGTTGGCCGTTCAAAGAGATGAATTGCTTGAGGGTTTGCGCGGCGATGAGGCGTGGAAGAACATGTACGTTTGAAAAAAAAAATCTAGGACAAGTTTTAAAAAAGCTTTCTTCCAAAGTCTTGGTTGCCGGGATGGCAGAGCAGTCTAATGCGCGGGACTTGAGATCCCGTGAGCTTCGGCTCACCTGGGTGCGAATCCCAGTCCCGGCGTCTTTAAACCTTTAAAACATACTTAATCGTCGCTTTAGTGGATGGCTCGTACCTGTCCGTGGCGAACCATCCCTTGACCGGCTGTTCCCTAAACTGGCCTTCTACAAGATCAAAATAAACCACTTCAACCCCTCTCCTTCTAAAGACTGAACGGTCAACGTCCAGCCAAAAACCCTTCCTTTCCTCAACCAAGTTTTCAAAAATCTTCTCCAACAAGCTTAAAGCCCTGCCCGCGGGCAACTCATGCTTAGACGGCAGAACCTGAGCCCAAGCGTCCTCCTTTAAATCAACCCTAACCAAGTAATCATCCAAGACTTGCATAGCACTCCTGAAACCGTCACGACCAACCTCTTCCTCCAGAACTTTTCTTCTGCCAAGATTCCTGACACGTCTTAAAAACTTCATCGCCTTGCTTTAAAAAGAATCATTTAAAAAACTTTCCAAGATTAAAGCAATAACATAATGAAAAACTTAATACTTGACTACATTCCATTCATCATAATAGGAATAATATATTTTCCCCTGCTTGCACTCATAATCCTAACCCACATCATCGATTACCGAATTCTCAAAACAATCCACGTCAAAAAAAACAAATGGAGCCTAAACATTTGTTGCGGAAACACTGACGGTGGCGGAATGAACGCGGACGTCGTGAAAAGAAACGTGCCAAACTTCAAACAAATAAAAAACGTTTACAAACTCCCCTTCAAAAACAAAGAGTTCAAAAAAGTTTTGTGCTCCCACACGATGGAACACTTGGAAAAACCCGACGAGTTCTACAAAGAACTGAAAAGAGTTGGAGAAAACGTGACAATCCTAATCCCCCCAATATGGGATTTACTGGGCTGGCTCGCTTTCCGAGAACACAAATGGCAATTCCTAACACCCAAAACCAAACACGAAAACAAGCTGCCCAAAAAAATCAAGCTACCCTACTGGAAAATACAAAAAAAACTAGGGCAAGAAATCAGGTGCTAACTCTTCAAAACACTCATCAAAGACTCCTGAGTTCCTTCAACAGCCTCGCAAACCCATAACTTAGTGCTTTCTTTATCTAACTCGCCGATAAAACCTCTTAAAACAATATCAGAAAAACCTTCCAAGATAAACTCGGACCTTTTCTTAAAACACGAAACAAGGTCTTTAGTCTCTCTTTCCTTATAACATTCAGTTCTCAAATGAATTCCAAACTCTAAATCATCAATGGAAACCCCTGGAGAAAAAAGGATGTCAGGATAACCCTGATTCAAAAAGTAAACAGATATATCATTACAAATAGGTATCAAAAAATCGGTGCTAAAATCCGCAAAAATCTCTCCAACAACATCTCTTATTACTGAATGCTCCGCAATTTTTGACAAATAATCCTTATAACCAATCCCATATCTTTCAATAATTTCAACTTTTTGTTCAACAAAACGACCAAGACCTTTTCTATACATAATTGAATCGCCGGAATCAACACCAATCAAAACAAGATTCTTACATAATTTATCAAAATCATAAACAGCTGTCGTGTCAACAACTAATTTGTCAGCCTCTTCAACAGAAATTTCTGGTCTAAGCCCGGAAACATCACCATCAAACAAACGTCTCATGAACTAAAAAAGAGAAATTCGAAATAAAAGTTTTTCGATTACAACAAACCTTAAATAGTGTCAAAATTACTATAAGTATTAGTGTTATAATAACAATAAGGTGATGTTTTATGCACAGAAGAAAAAACAAACAAGAAATGGACCTTATCCTTTACTTAGAAGAAGGGTACGCGCATAGACGTGTTTTAGAATTCATTAAAAAAACAGAGGGAGCTACCCTTGAACAAATCGCGGACAGCTTTACAGGAAGCGAAATGTGCCACGACCCGTACGCGCCAGGTCATAAAAAAGAGATAAACATAGACCTCAACGACCCCACTGCTGTCAGGCAGGCCAGAATAACAAACTTAGAGTTCTACGACATAATGGGCAAATTAAGCGATTACTCCTACTTAGAAGAAAAAGTTTACAGGATAAACGGGCAGGGAATCAAAATTCTTGAAACAGCAGAGAAAACAAAAAAAGCTTATGAAAAATGGGCAAAAGTGCTTGAAGAAAAAATAATACCTCACGCGCTTGGAGAACTCCTGAGAATAAAAATTGAAGTGAACCCGCACGCAAACGGGATTCCAGAAGACTTCGTTCGCGACCTGATACGAAAGGATAAAGAAATCCCTAATTTAATCGCAGAGCTTGATGACAGGGACCTCTCAAGAATATTAAAACTAATAAACGGGATTGACATAGCCCGCCACGATCAGATAACCTTCAAAAGAGAAGAGAGTTGGTGGAGGGACAAACAACTTCCAGAGGTGAGCATCCTTGACATCTGACGTATTCTATCTTAAAACTCATAGAACCATTGACTTACAACTACCCTTAACATCTGAACTAGGGAAGGAAAACCTTGAATCTCTCTTAATCGTGTTTGGCGAACGAATGGTAGAAAATATCAACACTCTCGACCCTATAGTTAGGGACGAAGAAGAACTAAAAAAAGTCAACGAGAAAAATATTCCGATATATTCTCGTTACAAACTATTGGAAATTATACTTTCAAAATCAGAAGCGGGCAAGCCCATGATTCTACAATTAAGGCCTAAAGACTACTTCAAACCGGGAGACCTGGTCCAGGCCTTCGTCTTCGAACCATTTGAAAGAAAAGTAAGGTTTGAACCAGACGAAGTTGAAAAGATAACTGAATATGATTACACGCAAGCCGTGGGCTTGAAAAAAAACGGAAGTCCTTACCTTTACTCAATGTATCTGATGCACGATTGGGAGTTTAAATTCCTTAAACAAGACAAAAACTTCAGAAAATTATGGATTGATTACTCAAGACCTGTGGTCACGGACAATGAAGACGTTCTTTACACAAGAATATTCCAGTTTTTTGAAGCAGAATTAAGAAAAGCTTCAGGAGAGAAAAAATTCGTTCTAAAACCGCCAAGAATTCTGGAGGGAGCAAGATGAAACAAATTGAATACGAAAAACGCATAAATGAATTGAAAAAGAAAAAGAACGCGATAATCTTAGCTCACAACTACCAAAGACCAGAAATACAAGAAATCGCGGACATAACCGGCGACTCCCTAGAACTCGCTAAAACTGTTCAAAAAATAAAACAAGACATAATCGTTTTCTGCGGAGTAAGCTTCATGGCAGAAACCGCCAAAATCCTCAACCCATCAAAAAAAGTTCTGCTCCCAGTAAAAGAAGCTGACTGCCCAATGGCAGAAATGGTTGACCTCAAAGAACTCAGAAAAACAAAAAAAGGCGCAATCGTTTGTTACGTTAACACGACAGCTGAAACAAAAGCGTTAAGCGACGCGTGCTGCACTTCAAGCAACGCCAACCAAATAATCAAATCCCTCCCCAACAAAAAAATACTTTTAGTACCTGACAAAAACCTGGCGTACTTCCTGCAGAAACAAAACCCTGACAAAACGATAAAATCTTGGAAAGGTTACTGCCCTTACCACGACCAAATAACCAAAAAACAAGTAATCAACAAGAAAAAACAGCATCCCGACGCAGTCGTTATCTGTCACCCCGAATGCAAACCAGAAGTTCAAGATGCATCAGACCACGTGTTATCCACAGGAGGAATGATTAAATTCTGCCAAAAGACCACTTACAATAAATTCATTATCATAACGGAAACCGGGCTTCTTCACAGGCTCAAAAAAGACAGTCCAAACAAAAAATTTATACCCATAACAGAAAAATTCGTGTGTAAAGAAATGAAAATGACGCGGCTAAAAGACGTTCTCAACGCGCTGGAAAAAGAACAGCACGAAATAAAAGTTCCAGAACAAACCGCGCGAAAAGCAAGAAAAGCCCTAAAAAAAATGATAGGAGGAAAACAAAATGGCAATAAATCCAGAAGACCTTGAAAAAATAATAAAAAGAATAGAGAGAAAAGAAGAACCTTTAGTAGAAGAATTAATCGAACTTCTCAATCTTAAAATGAAAAAGAGCTACGAAAACAAACTAAAACTATCAAGAGTAACACTATGTGCTGACTCAAGCTACTTTGAGGTTGAAGTCCCCTTAGAATACGGCTCAGACGTTGTTGAAAAAGCGCTCCAAGAATACAGGGAAAAAGGGTGGACTGCAGGATACAAAGACGGAACAATAAGCTTCAGTAGCGAGGAGATAAAAAAACTGGAGAAAAAAAATCAGTTCAGTAGACCCTCAAGACTTCAAAGAGCATTAGAAGACAAAAAACTCGAATTGTTTAACTGGATGTGAAAAGTTATGGCAATGAGTCCAAGCGAAACTGTCAGATAGTTCAGCGACGGCGCGTTCGACTGGCACGGATGACTAAAACCTGTCCCTGCAAGCAAAAGGAACCGCTTCGCCCAAATATCCCTTCAAAGCACTGCAAGGAATGACAGTTCCATCCCATTGAATAACGGTTTTTTCCAAACCGCAGTCACAAACCATTTCAGGATTCGAAACAAAAGACTTAGAATAAGTGACCTTAATACCATCATCAGATAAGCTTTCGGCAAGAGAAGGTAAAGAAATGACTTGCTCCTCAGTCGGAGCTATTACATCCCAGTTCTCCAACGCCCTACCCTGCTTAATCAACCTTAAAACATGCAGGTGAGGAATCATACTAGGACAACCCTTCTTAAGATGATACAATTCAGTTACAAGATCTTCAAGCCCTTCAAAGACCTGTTTAGTGAGAACGCACTCAAAACTATAAGCAACGTTAAAAGGTTCCATCCAAACAGCCGAAGAATTCAACAACTTTGACCAACTACCTTCAGTTGAAGTAATGAAATCATGAGAATACATACCATGCATAGAAAAAACTACTTCATCAATAAAAGAAGAACAATCCTCAATTAATCCATATGGAATACTCTTATCATAGTAAACACCAGAAGAAAGAACCTGAACATTTCGATCCACACCCTTTGCCATGCTTAAAATCTCAACAATTTGCGGATGCTCAAAAGGCTCTCCCCCAGAAAACCTGACTTTTCCAAACTCAGGGAAACTTTCAAGAACTCTTTCAACATGACTTGAAAGCATAAAAACCCCCTCCTTAACAGATTCAGTGGAACAATGAATACAGTCCAGAGAACACTGATTCGTCAATTCAATCGTCAATTCCCTCACAATTTTTAAAATAATACAATACTAAAATTTAAATTAAACGTAAACCATACACTAAGACTAAATGACAAGAATTTTCGAAAGACCCTCAGTGACCGCAGACATAGTTGTTTTCACCACACAAAACAATGAACTAAAAGTCCTGCTAATCAAAAGAGGGAGCACGCCGTTCAAAGACCACTGGGCATTACCAGGAGGGTTCATCAACAAAGGAGAATCAATTGAACAAGCAGCCAAACGCGAACTCCAAGAAGAAACAGGAGTCAAAAACGTTTACCTAGAACAATTATACACTTTTGGCAAACCAAAAAGGGACCCTCGAGGCAGAATAATCACTGTGTCCTACTACGCCCTGATAAAATCAAAAGGGGTTAAACTGGAGGCAAGAGAGGACGCTGCGGAAGCCAAATGGTTCCCCGCGTACAAGCTGCCAGAACTCGCTTTCGACCACCAAGAAATTATTGAATACGCAAAACAAAGACTCCAATGGAAGCTCGAGTACACGACAGTCGGGTTCCAACTCCTCCCAAACGAGTTCACGCTAACAGAACTCCAAAAAATTTACGAAATAATCCTGAACAAGAAATTTGACAAAAGAAACTTCAGAAAAAAAATAAATTCCCTAGACTTATTGAAATACGCTGGCAAAATGACCAGAAAAGTGGCTCACAGGCCAGCCAAACTCTACACTCTCAAAAAAAGAATCGGGGAAATAGTAGAAATCCTATAATATCTTACCCAAAGAGCTTATCTTGGTTTGAAGCTCTTCAGCGAACTTCATCGCCTTACTGGCAATCACTTCCTTATTCTTCCCAGAACAAATATACGTGTTAAGAACCACTTCAGCACCCTTATCCTCTAATCGAGCGATTAAAGCATCAACCCCTTGAGAATAATCCGCGCCACCAGTGAAAACAATAGCGACTTTCTTGCCCTTAAAATCGTTCTCTTCAACAAAAGTGCTAACAGGAGGTGCATGAACACCAATCCAAACAGGGCTGCCAATAACAACCAGACCATAATCACCCAAATCATGCTTCAACGATTTCAACTTCGGCTTCCTATTAAACAATGAAATCAAACTGCAAGCAATTGTCGATAAAATCCCTTTAAACTTGGGGTAAGGTTTATCCGGCTCAAGCATTTCAAGCTCGCCAAACAACTCCTTAGAAATAATGTTAAGAACAAACTTTGTTTTTCCTGTTAACGAAAAACCAACACACAAAACTTTCATCAAAAATAAAGAAAGAGAAACCTTGTTTTAAACTTTATCCTAAAAAACGAGAAGAACTATAAATTTATTCAATATTGACTAAAATAGAAGATAGTACTACATAATAGAAAATATTATAAAGTATTACATCTCTTAATGGAGGAAAATGACAGGCGCCAAATCATTCATTATAGGAGACCAAACATCAATTCAGCAATACGGGGAGGGGAGGAAGCAGTACAAGAATGCTATGGATTGTTATTATCTTGCAAGACACAACAAAGGCAGAACTGTATGCAAGATTGTAGATGGCGATGATAACCCCTTATCTTGCGGTACTGAAAAAAGAAGTTCGGATAATGGAGGCTACATAGACCTTTCAGCGGAAAGCGTTGCAATGGAAAGTTTGGGAGAAAATCCCTGTCTTAAAAAAGGAACACTTTATCTCGCTAGGATAAACGGAGAAGGAATCTTTGAAACAAGCTTTGAAACGCATCACGCGAGAGAACTTAAAGAGCTTGGGCTGGAGTGTATTTGCATTATTACAGGAAGGCCACCTGAAAGACCTTTGGTTATGACAATAGAAGAATTCTTAAAATAATCAAAGATATTCCCTGTCAAGAACCAGTTCGCTCCTTACTTCTTGAACGCCGGGAACCACTTTTATTTTTTCGTTCAAGTCATTCAAATACTTCAATGTCTCTGTTCTGCAAATAGCTATTATATTCCAGTTGCTCTGAACATGAATCAACTCTTTCAATTCACCAAACTTTTTTAGCTCTTGAGCAACGCTTCTCCCGTCATCGTCTTCAGAAGTGTTTATGTAAAACAAAACTGTGAAGGGCTCGCCAATTCTTTCAGGGCTGAGAATTGCTCGATAACCCTTAATGATCCCCTCCGTTTCAAACTGTTTTCTCTTCCTGAAAACCGTGCTGATAGGAACACCTGTCGCAGCACTAATATCCTTCACGCTGGCACCACCTTTTTTTTCCAACAAGCGCAAAATTTTTAAGTCCCTTCTGGTAATTCTCATGCTCAAACTGAGAGAAAATCGCGTTTAAATAATTATTTATTCCAACATTTTATACCACTTACTAGTTAAACAAAACGTTTATAAAACGATATGATGTTTGTTAGAAAACATTTAAGATGAACGAGAAGAAATCTGAAACAAAACTTATTGTCCGTATAGTTGGCAGGGACGTTGACGGGCTGAAACCCGTGGAAAGAGCCATCTGGAAGATAAAAGGTGTTTCTTTCATGTTTGCCAATGCGATTGTGAAAAAATCCGGTGTTTCAGGCAAGAAGGTCGGAGACCTTAATGAAAAAGAATTACAAAAAATAGAGGATATCATAACTAACCCTGATAAATACGGCATTCCTGAATGGTTATACAACCGAAGGAAGGACGTTAAAACCGGAGAAGATTCTCACTTGCTCGAAGCAAAACTGGAAATCCAGAAAAAATTTGATGTCAGAAGGCTGATGGAAATCAAGTCAAGACGTGGTCTAAGACACTCTCAAGGCTTAAAGGTTAGGGGTCAAAGAACCAAAGCCCACCCAAGAAGAGGGGCGTCAGTTGGAGTGAGAAGGAAAAAACAACAACCAAGCAAAGGGAGTAAAAAGTAAAATGGGGGATCCTCGAAGACTTAAAAAAAAGTACGAAAAACCTTTACAGGCTTGGAACAAATCTAAAATCATTAAAGACGCTGAACTCAAAAGTAAATATGGTTACAAGAATAAAAAAGAGCTATGGAAGATGGAGTCCATCTTGAGAACGTTCAGGAAACTGGCCAGAAACCTGATTGCCCGCAAAGGAGAACCTCAATCCATAAGGGAATCAGAGCAAATCCTTGGAAGACTCAAAAGAATAGGGTTGCTTCAAGACGGAGCTGTTCTCGAAGACATTCTGGCACTGAAAGTAGAGGAATTAATGGAGAGAAGGATTCAAACAGTAATCTTAAGAAAAGACTTGGCTCACTCAATAAAACACGCGCGACAATTAATAGTGCACGGTCACGTCCTGATCGGGGAAAAACCAATCACGAGCCCTTCATTCATCATTAAAAAAGAAGATGATAACAAGGTGGTGATCAAATAAATGGTTGAGGATAAGAAAAAAGAAAAAGGGATTTGGGCGGTTGCTCACATATACTCGTCTTACAATAATACGATAGTTCATATCACTGACATGACAGGTTCCGAAACTTTCGCAAAAGCTAGTGGAGGAATGATTGTGAAACAGTCCAGGCTCGAATCATCTCCCAGCACTGCCATGGCGGTGGCTAGCAAAGCCGCGGAAGAAGCTAAATCCAAAGGAATTATTGGAGTGCGAATCGAGATAAGAGCGCCTGGAGGCCATAACGGCCCGAAATACCCTGGTCCAGGAGCTCAGTCAGCGATAAGAGCTCTTGCCAGAGCAGGGTTGAGAATAGGCGTGATAGAAGATGTTACACCAATTCCTCACGACGGGTGCAGGAAAAAAGGTGGTAGAAGGGGGAGAAGAGTATGAAATTAGATGTAAAACTGATTCAAAAAGAAAAAAATAAGTTAAAACTGCTCATAAGCGGGGTCACCCCGCAATTCGCTAACGCGATTAGAAGAACGATAATGACTTCTGTTCCAACAATGGCCATGGAAGACTTAGAGATAACGCAGAACTCTTCAGTGCTTTACGACGAAATGCTCGGGTTAAGGTTAGGGCTCGTGCCACTAAAAACTGACTTGAAAAGCTACAATTTCGTGAAAGACTGCACCTGCAAAGGAAAAGGGTGCGCTAAATGCACTGCCACACTTTCATTAAAAATCAAAGGACCTAAAACCGTTCTCGCTTCAGACATGATTCCAAGCGACCCTAAAATCAAACCAATCTACCCTGAAACAATCATAAACTTTCTGCAAAAAGGACAAGAAATCATTCTTAACGCGAAAGCAGTGCTCGGAACAGGCTCGGAACACGCGAAATGGAATCCTGGAACCGCCAGTTATAGATACTACCCAATCATCAAAATCGACCAGAAAAAAGCTAAGGCCTGCAAGACCAAGAACTGCGTTAAAGCCTGTCCCAAAAACATACTCCAATCAACTAAAACAGGCATAACAGTCGATAAAAAAAAACTGTTAGACTGCGACCTATGCCTATCATGCATGGAAGCATGCGACTGCAACGCTTTAATTGTTGAAGGAGATGACACGAAATTCATTTTCGAAATCGAATCATGGGGACAACTGCCCGTCAAAGAAATACTGCTAAAAGCAAAGGAAATACTTAAAAAAGAGTTTTCAGAATTACAAAGTAGCATCAAATAGGCGGGGGTGCTGGAGTGGTCAAACAGGCAAGGTTGAGGGCCTTGTGGCTTAGTGCCTGCGCGGGTTCGAACCCCGTCCCTCGCACTCCAAAAAAAAGGAAAAAAACAAATGGTTAAAAGAACTGGACCAACAAACAAGGAACTGAAAGAGACTATCCTAGCCTTAAAAAGAACCAAAAAAACGGTTTGGAAAAGAGTGGCTGAAATGCTCGAAAAACCTTCCAGGCAGAGAAAAACCCTTAACATACGAGACATTGACAAAAACGCCAAGAAAGGGGATACAATAATTGTTCCAGGCAAAGTCCTAAGCGAAGGCCTTCCCTCAAAAAAATTCTCTGTAAGCGCCTGGCAGTTCTCCAGCCTAGCCGAAGAAAAACTCAAGAAAGCAAATTGCGACGTGCTAAGCATTCACGAAATAATTAAAAAAAATCCTAATGGCAAAAAAGTGAGGATATTCGGATGAAAACAATCATAATCAACGCTGAAGACACGGTTCTTGGAAGACTGGCTTCATACGCCGCCAAACAAGCAAGAGAAGGAAACCAAATCAGAATAATAAACGCTGAAAAAGCCATAATCACTGGCTCCAAAGAAAACATTCGCGAAAAATACAAGATAAGAAGGGAGCGCGGAGACGTTTACAAAGGACCTTTCTTCCCAAGAACAGTCATAGGACTCGTCAAAAGAAGCGTTCGAGGAATGCTCCCCTACAAAAAAGATGCCGGCAGAAAAGCTTTATCACGAGTAAAAGTTTACAAAGGATTTCCCGGAGAAATAAAGGGAGAGCCCATCATCCTTAAAGAATTCACAAGCCAAAAACTTAAAAACCCCAAAAAAATGAGTGTAGGAGAACTGTGCAAATGGTTAGGAAGCAAAAAGTAAAACCCTCAGGTATCCACGTGTCAAGCAAGAGAAAAATGGCGGTAGCCAGGGCAACCCTCAAAAAAGGCAAAGGAGTTGTAAGAATCAATTCGTTCAACTTGAACAATTTCGGCACCCTATTATCAAGAGAAAGGATAAGGGAGGCGTTAACGCTTGCAAAACCGTTTTCAGACGAGGTCGACATAAAAATCAGTGTTCAAGGCGGGGGCTGGAGCGCTCAATCAGAAGCCGTGCGAGCAGTCATTGCTAAAACACTCGTTATATACTCGAAAAGCGATGAACTCAAAAAAAAATACTTATCATATGACAGGCACTTATTAGTAGCTGACACGAGAAGAACAGAACCCCAAAAGCCTTACAGGTCAGCCGCAAGAAAGAAAAGAATGACAAGCAAGAGGTAAAAAAAAACAAGATGATTATCCCTATAAGATGTTTCACGTGCGGAAAACCAGTAAGCCACCTATGGAAAGAATACACTGAAAGAACTGGCAAAGGCGAGAACAAAGGAAAAGTCATGGATGACTTAGGATTAAACAGGTACTGCTGCAGAGCCTTATTCGTCGGCCACGTTGACCTAATAGACGTGGTATCAAGATTTAAAAAAGGGTAAACCTTTTACAAGGAAACGGGGCTGTAGTCTAGCTTGGCAGGATTCGAGGTTTGGGACCTTGCGACCCCAGTTCAAATCTGGGCAGCCCCACTCACACACAACACAACAAAAAAAAAAGAATCGTTAAAGTTTTAAAAAAAAATGGGAAGAACCAAAAAAATCGGTACGGCAGGAAGATTTGGAGCTAGGTACGGTAAAAAAACCAAGGACAAGCTAATCAAGATAGAGAAAAAACAGAGAATGAAGCATGAATGCCCTTCATGCCAGAAAAAAACTTTGAAAAGGGAGGCGAGCGGTATATGGCTTTGCACAAAATGCGATTACAAAATGGCAGGCAAAGCGTACACGCCCAAATAAATGATGGAATATACTTGTTTCAACTGCAGGAAAATAATCGAGTTTGAAAAAAAACTGAGAAAAATACGGTGCCCGTGGTGCGGTGGAAAAATATTGATGAAAATCAAACCAAAAATAGTCAAAAAAATAAAAGCACGATGAAAATCACTTCAACCATCGTATTCGAGTTCGCAGACCAAACTCGACGATTGAACGTGCAGAAAAGCTTGGAGCCCGACGTTCAAGGAGACAACAGGGAAAGATGCAAAGTAAACGTCAACGGCTCAGGGAAAAAAATGAAAGTGGAAATGGAAGCGACTGACGAAACCGCGTTGAGGGCGAGCACGAACACGTATCTCAAAACAATCGCTTTACTAAGAGGAGAACAATAAAAAAAAAATGAAGATGACACCCGATATCAAGGAAAAACTGATGAAAATGCAACAACTGCAACAACAACTAGAAATACTCATGTACCAAAAACAAGGAATCAGCGTTAACGTAGCCGAAATCGAGAACGCCCTCAAAGAATTGGAAGCAACCAAAGACAAAGAAGTTTATGAAGTGGTTGGCTCGATAATGCTCAAAAGAAAAAGTGAAGATCTTAAGAAAAAATTATCAGAAAAGAAAGATGTTACTGAAATACGAAAAACGTCACTGGACAAGCAAATCGGCAGTCTAGCTGAACAATTAAAAAAGCTCAGAGAAGAAATAAACCAGGCCCTACCAAAAAAAGGATAAAAAATGGACGCTGTTACCGCCATAAACGAGATAATGGATGACTCCACCCTACCACGAACGGTTAGGGAGTGCTTAGATAAGGTTAGAACAACTCTAAACAAAGAAGAAGATTGGGAAGCAACCAAAGACGAAGTCATTCAAATGCTTGAAAAAGTCACTAGAGACCCTAACATGCCCACTTACACGCGAACCCAAATCTGGAGTATCGTCACAACCCTCGAACTAGCGCCAAACCAATAATGGAATTCCATAAAACATATAAAAGCAAACATAATTCTTTTTAAACAATCATAATAAACGAGTTAAAAAAAAACATGAAAAATCATTTTGGGAAAATAATAAAAAGATTATCCGAATCAAGTTCTGAAGACGCTTCAGGAGAAGATTACATTGAAATAAATTCTGAAGACATGAACAAAAGCACTGCAAAAATAATGCTTAAATACTTCACCCTGAACGACTTTTCTGACGTTAAACCCGTACTTGACGCGCTGAGAGCAGGTTACACGATTGGCTTGATAAAGATTAGCCCTCTCAAGGAAAAAGACATCAGCGAACTGAAAAGAGCAGTGTCCAAGATTAAAAAGACTTGCTACGCTTTGGAAGGCGAGCTCATAGGTATTGATCAGAACTGGCTTGTCGCGGTTCCGTCTTACGTGAGCGTTTACAGAGAAAAAGTGGGTTCCGAGCAAGGAGCGGTGCCAGTATCAACGGATGATTTCGACGAATTATAAAAAAAAAATATTTCTTTATTATTTATTTTATTCTTCTTTACTTTTTTCTTAAGAGTTGTCTGACGAACTTGAAATCGGAAGGGTTATAAACAAATTATTTGTTCCTCTCTTTTGTATGAAAGCAACAATGTGCAGCGATGTTGACGGCGACCTTAGCCAAGTTTTAGACCTTGACAACAGGGAAGCTCTAATACTTCTAGGGGATAACATTTCTAAACAGTCCTACATGAGGGGTTCCGTCGCAGGACTAATAGCTGAAACAAAGAGAGTTGCTAAAGAAGCGAAAGAACAATTTGACCACGTCTTATGGTTAGATGGAAATGTTGACCTAAGGCCTGATTTCACTGAACTCGTCTTAAAAGATTTAGGAATCATCAGTTTGGCTGAAAAAATTTCAGGAGGAATTTATACTTCTCGTCTCGTCAGAAAAATTGGTGATAGCGTATTGGAAAGACCTATTTTATCTTTCGGTTCTGGCGCGTCCATTGGAGGACTGGAACAATTCAAAACAGAAGAAACAGTTTTTAATAAATGGCTTAAGGATTTAGAGATCGAAGAATCCGGTGTGGAGGAACTCTTCACTAGAATTGGTTACCTGCCGAGTTCAAGTCTTTCCATGGGTCAAGAAGGTTTGAATCCTGTTTATTCGGGAAAACTTTTCTTCGAAACCTCTTCACGTCTAATCAAAGAGATTCCTTCCACAAAAGAAGTGGTTATTGTAAATCATAACCCTCCTTTCATGGGTTTGATGATTGGTTACGAACAAACACCGAAACAAGATCTTGACCTAATAACTTGTTCAAACGTTCAAGGATTCTCACAGATAAAACATGTGGGATGTACTTATCTGAGAATGTTCACGAACTGGTTGAACGACACGGGAAACGGGGATAAAGCAGAGATTTACTGCGGTCACATAGAAGAGAGAGGGGGTTACGAAGGAATTATTGGACAAACCAGTGTTTACAACGTTGCAGAACACCCAAGAGTCATCGATGTTTAAACAAGTATTCCTGAAACCCATAATCCTACCAAGAGACCAGCGGTTATGAAAGGCATTGCTGGGTAAAACTTCTTCCGCTCACCAATTAATAACAACACGGCTAGGCCGAGGACCGCCCCGAATATTGTGAAGAACGCTGCGGCCATGCCGTAGGACGCTAAAACAACTCCTTGAAAAATCAGTGGCAGGGCGACGTCCCCTCCGCCAAGCACGAGCGCGCTTCCACGCCAATTAACAATCAATCCTGCGAACAGTCCTTGTTCCTTGTTTGATTTCGCGATCTTAACCATGTGCTTGGTCATGAAAACTGAAACGAAGTCGTAAGCACTGATGATTAAAAGAAAAATGATTATTGCCTGGAGGCTGAAAATCGTGGAGAAGAGCGCGCCAATGCTCGCGAACATCATCAGGTTCAAAAGGTTAGCGTAATACTCGTCCTTCTCGTGCAAGCGGATGAACGCCAAGATTCCCGCAATCAATAATGCGGTAACAGGTTCCAGAAACATGTATAAAAAAATGCTCGTGGTCGCGGTCACGGCTACGAAAAACCAGGCTTTCCAAACTTTCCACAACTGAAACTTGATGATTAAAAGGAATATGGTGGTGGCAATGCCTATGAATATTAGTAATGCGAGGACTGGCTGTTCTTTCTCGAAATCCGAGTGCTCCATACCGTAAGGCAGTTCACCCGCTTCCTGATAAAAGATGTTAACCCATAATCCGAGTAGTTGAGAAGCGACGAATAATGATAGCATTACTAACGAGACTTGAACTCCTTTCACTTCACGAACCTCGTCTCAATTTTGTCATTGATTGTTATGAAAACGCTTTGCCCGTCTGCGCCGTGACCCGCGTTCACGCATAACGTTTTTCCAATCATTTGTTTTCCCTGTCCTTCGTGAATGTGGCCTGCAACACACAGAGAGGGCTGGTATTTCTCGACCAAATAGCGGACAATGTTTGAGCCCAAGTGCTCGCCTTTAACCAAGTCCAGTTTCGTCTCGTTTGGAACGTTGTGCGATAAAAGAATCACCCTGCCTTTAGCCATTTTCATCTGCGCTTCAAGTCTCTGCACTATCTGTTGGTAACCCGCTTCCAAGACCAGACCTTTCTCTGTTAAAACTCCTTCCGGCCCGCTGGACATGCCGTAACCGATTATCGTAAACTCTTTGAACACGCCTCTCTGGAGTTCAAGGTTGAACACCCGCTTACAACCCTTAGTTATGTCTTTGAAATGATCTTTGAAATAATAATCCCAATAGTAGGGGGATTGCTTGTTCACTTCTTTCAGGAACCTGTCCCCGTACAAGTCCACGTTTCCAGGGACGATTAGGACGGGTTTTCCCCAAGAGTTAATCTTCTTAATCACTTTTCTAGCTGTTTTAATGGTGTGGTCTATTAGCTCTTCTGCCTTATCCCTGCCTATCTCGTCGTACCAAGGTTCTTTGAATTCTCCGCTGTGTTCTTTGAATATTAATTCCCTGATTTTTTCGAAATCCCCAAGGTCCCCTGTGCACAATACCGCGTCAAAATCCTCTTTAGGTTTCTTGGGCGGGACTCCGTGCAAGTCGCCGATAGCGTAAAACTTCATTTCTAAACCCAATTAACTAATTCCTAGTTTAAAAGGTTTTTTTCGGAAGTCTTAAAAACTCTTTTCAGAAATATTTTGTGTAATGGAGTTTGGGAAAGTGGTTCATAATGGGGATTACACTAACATTCATATTCATACTAGGCAAGACCTTTCTTGTCTGGACTCCTTGTTCGAAACATTCCCTTTCGAAGAAATGCTCGTCACACCTTTTGACTCGCTGATGACCGAATACGAGATTAATAAGATAAAAAAAGAACGAGAAAAACTATTAGAGGATTTAATAGAAGTTCAATGCGATTTCATGCAAGACTTCTTAAAAAAATTAATGCAAGCACGAGCAATACCGAATATTGACACAGAAAACCTTGATTCAGTAGTTTGTTATGATAAAAGGAACTGTTGCGTCCAATACAACCTTTTAAGTTTAGAGCCTCAACTGGATATGGATTTCCAGATTCACAAAAAAGAAGGGTCTTACGAAATCCGAATAAAAGGGTTGCCAGAAAGTTTTCCAAAGCTAGAACAAATCTCTTCTCCAGAACAGGACTGCACCGATAAAAGAGAATATGATTGACACGAGCATTGTTATCAAAAACGCTTGAGGATGGTACTGGATTGGCAGTCGAATGTTCATGCCATAAATGCTCGCTATCAAAGTAGGAATCATGAGGATTATCGTGATTGAAGTTAAGAACTTCATGACCCTGTTCTGATTGTTCGAGATTATTGAAGCGAAAGCGTCCATAGTGTTTCCCAAAACGTTTGAATGAATGTTAACCAATTCCAAAGCTTCATCAAACTCGATTATAACATCTTCTAATAACTCTCTCTCCTTCTCAAACCTTGTGAAAACCCGAAACCTGCCAAGTTTTCTTAACATGACACCTATTGATTTGATGGAAGTCATGAAATAAACAAGTGCTTTCTCCAAACCCATCAGTTTTACGAGCGACTCATTCCTCACGGACTTTATGAGCTCTTCTTCCAGCAAGTAAGTCTTCCTATCAATCTCCCTCAAGAATTTGATGTAAAGCTTGGCTAAGCTTAACAGTAAGTTCAGAACGACTTGGTGTTTGCTTTTGGCGACAAACTTTTTCTTTTTAAGAACAGATATTAAATCTGTTTGGTAATAGCAAATGGTTATCAAATAATTCTTGGTTAACATGATCCCCATCGGGACGGTGAGGTAAACGAGGTCCCCCACTTTTTTAGGAACCCTTATTATTATGAATTCATCATTCTCCAATTTCTCTATTCTGGGCAGTTCATCAACGTCTTTTATGGCTGATAGAACTTCTTCTTCAGGAATCCTTATTATCTTATTCAACTCTTCAAGCTCTTCACGAGTAGGTGCTTCAACGTTAATCCAGCAACCCTTCTCCGGCTTGGACAATGGTTTGAAACCAGTATTAGAAGGTTTTAGGAAATCAATCATCAAACAATTAATTATAAACAGTTATTTAAAAGCGTTTTCGCAAAAACAATGATTAACCATGTAATCTTAAATCGTCGTCAAATCTTGCTTAAACATACCATTCCTGCGGTTTATCATCATCTTGTTTTTTAGGTGAGGAATTAATAACGTTTAATAATGAATTTAAGATGCGTTCAATATAGCTTGAATCAAGGATTTCATAATCGCTTTTAACCTTTTTCTTTGATACATTATAACTTATCGTATTATTGGCAAAAAGTTCTAGCAAGTAACTAGGAATATGTGAACTACTCTCAGAATTGACGAGCAAATCTTTACCTAACATGTACCCCATAAAATAATAAAAAAGAATTTGATTTAATAAGGGTTTCGTTGAGGTTAAGTCGATAAAATTTTAAATGGATAAACCCCTTTACAAAGGAATTGAAATGAAAATAAAGCTGCCAGACGGTTCAATAATGGAATCACCTAAAGGACCCTCTGTTAAAAAAATCGCTGAAAAAATTGGTTCCGGCCTCGCAAAAGCCGCGCTGGCAGGAATGGTTGACGATGAATTAGTGGACCTTGATTACAAGCTAGAAAAAGACTCTAACGTTAAAATCATCACTTACAAAAACCCTAAAGGCAAAGAAGTTTTCAATCACAGCGCTTCCCACGCAATGGCTCTTGCCATCAAAAAAGTTTTTCCAAAAACCTTGTTCACCATCGGACCGGCAATCGAGAACGGGTTCTACTACGACATCAAACTGGACAAGAACTTGACGCCAGAAGACCTTAAAGAAGTGCAGAAAGAACTTGACAAAATAATCAAGCAAGACTTGCCGTTCAATAAAGAAAAACTATCCAAAAAAGAAGCCCTTATTTTTTACAAAAAAAACAAGTTCAAACAAGAGATAATCAAAGAACAAAAAGGAGATCTTAGCTTCTACTCTCTCGGAAGTTTCAAAGACTTGTGCAAGGGGCCTCACGTGCCCAGCACGACTTACTTGAAAGCTGTTAAAGTCATGAAAAGCTCGGCGGCTTATTGGAGGGGTGACGCGAGCAAGGACGCGTTGCAAAGAGTTTACGGCATAGCTTTTCCTGATAAGAAGGACTTGAAAAATTATTTGAAAATGTTAGAGGAAGCTGAGAAAAGAGATCATAGAAAGATTGGGAAAGAAATGGGGTTGTTCAGTTTTCATGAAGAAGCTCCGGGAATGCCTTTCTGGCAGCCAAAAGGAATGGCGTTGTGGAACGAACTCATGGATTTCTGGAGGGAAGAGCACAGAAAAGCAGGTTATCACGAAATTAAAACTCCTTTAATGCTTAACAAAAAACTGTGGGTGAAATCAGGCCACTGGAAGAATTATAGGGAAAGCATGTACACTCTCAAGATTGACAAACAAGATTACGCTATTAAACCAATGAATTGCCCTGGATGCATGCTCTGGTATGGGGAAAAAACTCACTCTTACAAAGAACTGCCTTTAAGAGTTGGGGAAGTGGGCTTGGTTCACAGGCACGAATTATCCGGGGTGTTGTCCGGATTGTTTAGGGCTAGGTGTTTCCATCAGGACGACGCTCACATTTTCATGACTCCTGACCAGATTAAAACTGAAATCCTCGGAGTCCTAAAACTCGTGGACAAGTTTTACAAAACTTTCGGATTCGATTACACTTTAGAATTATCCACCAGACCTAAAAAGTCAATAGGCACGGCCAAGCAATGGGAAACAACCACGAAACGCTTGAAAGAAGCTTTGGACTCGACAGGCAAGGACTATAAGGTTAACGAAGGTGAAGGCGCGTTTTACGGTCCGAAAATAGACGTGCACGTGAAAGACGCTCTTGGCAGGTATTGGCAGTGCGCAACCATCCAATTGGACATGTCCCTGCCAGAAAGATTTGACCTCAACTACATTGGAAAAGATAACAGTAAACATAGGCCAATAATGATTCACAGAGTGATTTATGGGTCATTGGAAAGATTCATCGGGATTCTCGTAGAGCATTACGCTGGCAAGTTCCCGTTATGGCTCTCCCCCACTCAAATCAAGGTCTTGAGCGTTTCGGACAAGCACGACGACCACGCTCAAAAAATCGCTGACCAATTATCAAAAAAATTTAGGGTCGAAACCGATTTCGAATCCAAAACCGTGCAGTACAAGATAAGGCAGGCTCAAATCGAAAGAGTTCCTTACACCATATTGATAGGGGATAAGGAAGTGAATAAGAAAACCTTGGCCGTGCGAACCCTAGCGGGCAAAGTGGGTTTCGGAGTAAAACTAAAAGACTTTATAAAAAAATTGGAAAAAGAAGTTCACGAAAAAGCTTAAGAAAAACGGTTTTAATATCGGACAGCAATACGAAAAACTTTTTTAAGGATAAAATTACTGGCTTGTAACAAAGAGGATTAAAATCTAATTCTACTCAAACACCCACAAAAAAAAATTTTTAGAGAGTGATTCAAATATGAATGACGCAATAAAAAAAGCTTCCAAAATATTAAAAGAAGGAGGAATCGTGATATACCCCACAGACACTGTTTACGGCCTGGGTTGCAACGCTTTCAACCGAAAAACTATCGAAAGAATCAGGAACTTGAAAGGAAGGACTAACAAGCCTTTCAGCGTGGCAGTCGCGGACATAGAAGGCGTCCACTCCGTCGCGAAAGTGAATGAATGGCAGGAAGAAACATTGCTAAAAAACTTGCCCGGCGCGTACACGTTCGTCCTCGAAAAAAAAAGTTTTGTCCCGGACTCTGTCAGCAAGAAAGGTATTGGCGTCAGGATTCCTGACCACGAGCACTGCCTAACTCTTCTGGAAAGCGTTGAATTTCCAGTGATAACCACGAGCGCTAACATTTCAGGCCAGAAACCTGCAAGAAGCGTTAAAGAAATCCCGAAAGAAATACTTGATAAAGTAGATTTTGTCGTGGACGCCGGCGAGCTCGGAGGCAAATCCAGCGCAGTCGTGGACCTCAAAAAGAACACGTGGAAAGTGCTCAGAGCATGAATAAAGAAGTTGTCAAAAAA
>JAAOXT010000025.1 GCA_018221045.1 Nanobdellota archaeon
CACTTCAAAGACTGTTTCCCACAACCTTTTTTAATTCTGAAACCCTGCTAATGAAAGGAATGGTTAAACAGGATAATATGACTTTCAACATTTTCCTAACGGGATTGCTCGCAGGAATCCTGCTCTTCTGCATGAGAATAACATTCCTGTTCTTGCTGGCAAGCCCGCAAATAACTATCTGGGACCTTGGCGGAGTGCCGACATGGATGATCGAGTTGTTAGCTTCCAACGTGGTCATAGGATTCGTCTTGGCACTCGTGTACTCCGTTTACCAAAGAGGGCTCAAGAAAAAGAAGTTGTCCACAGGCTTATTTTTCGGCCTATCCATGGGTTTATTGATTGCAGTGGCCACGAATTTCAACGCGGCAGCGTCAGCCAACCTCAGCCCAATAGGACTGGACTTCGCGGCAATCGACATGATAAACCAAATAATCCAGGACTTAATCGTATACACCATAACAGGAGTCATTATTTCCTGGATTTACAAAAAACTCTAAAGTTATTAAAGCTCGCTGCACTTTTCTTAAAGCAATGATCGGGAATTGCAATTGTTTGGAAGAGCTATGGGAGCTCGTTCACGAATTGAATAAAAAGCATTTTTCTGAAAATAATCTAAAACCCGTTCTCGGCGGAGGTAAAACACCCCGACCCAAGTTCATGTTTGTTTTCATAAATCCCACTGCCAGAAACATTAGTTCAAAGCCAGAATGGACAGGGCCGAGATTTCCTTTCATCGGCACTAAACATGTTTGGAGAATATTCCACAAAGCGGGTTTGCTCAATGAAGACTTGATGAACGAGATCGACAACGCTTCTGATTGGTCAATCAAGTTCACCAATAAGGTTCTAAAATTTTTATGTGACAAAAGTTTTTACTTCACAAACCTAGTGAAATGGACTGGTTGTGACGCGACCCTACCAGACTCAAAAAAAATAAACCTATTCCTCCCAATTCTTAAAAGAGAAATAGGAATCGTAAAACCCGATTACGTCATAGCTTTCGGCCTGATACCTTTTGAAAAACTGGCTGGGAGGCGGATTAAATTACGAGATTACTATTCCAAGATTATGAAAAACAACCAATTAATATTTTACGAAACCCTAATTGGTCCCGCAAAGATAATGGTTGCTCCGTGCTACTTCCCTGTCGGGAGGGGAAACCCTAAAAAAGCCGTTGAAATACTAAAATTATTACAAAAAATTTAATAGCCTAAACAATTAAATCTTGATTAATATCATGAAGAAGTTACTTGTTTTAGGTCTCGCATTAATCGTGATGAGTCCAGTGCTCGCTCAAGCGAACGAAATCAAAACTAGCAGCGCATTGGACGTTCTCAAAACCCTCTACGAAAAAAAACAAGGACAATACGTTGAACCAGAAACCCTAAACGCTATAAACAAAAAACTGCAAAACAACACAAAAGTCAAAAAAATTCTCGAGGTCTGGAGCGGAACCGAGTTCTCGCTTGAAATAACTCAAAACAACTCAAGAATCTTCGCCATAACCTCAGAAATCCACAACGAAACCATTCAAAACATTTATTTCGGCGTCACTGAAGGCGCTGGCACAGGAAACCACGTTTACATGAAACTTGAGATGAGCAAGTTCTCCAAAATCATTGAGGAATGGATACAACTATTAAGCCGTGAAAAAACTGGCCTAACTGAATTCATATCACTATACATTAGAACCAACACGGTAACCCTATCCGCACTGGCTTCAAAGGACATAGTGATAAAACCTGTCTGGGTGTTGTTCACCAAATCTTACAGCATGATAGGCGCTTTAGGGTCTTATGAAGACTTCTTGGGTGCGCTCAAAATGATTAACTAATAATTCTTAACATCCACGCTCGTTATACTCGACTCACCGGTTCTATGATTCATGGCAACGCCAAACAATTGATGAGCCCTTTTAAGCACTGCCTCGTTATGGCTGATAACTATGTACTGCGCTTTTTCAGAGTAACTGGATAAGAGCCCGCCAAGCATTTGCGAATTAGTCATGTCCAAAGCAGCGTCAACCTCATCCAAAATGTAAAATGGGGCGGGCCTGAATTCCTGTATCGCAAAAATAAACGCTAACGCGGTAATAGTTTTTTCGCCCCCGCTCATGGCGCGTAAAGACTTCATTGGCTTCCCCTTGGGCCTAGCATAAACTTCCAAACCACCTTCAAAAGGACTCTCAGAATTCTCTAAAATCAGTTTTGCCTTCCCATCCTTAGAAAGAATGGCAAAAACTTTGCTAAAATTAACGTTGATAGCGTTAAAAGTTTCCATAAAAGACCTTTTTTTCTTATCATCAATCATTTTAATCATGTCAAGCACTTCCTGTCTTTCAAAGATGAGCTTCGCCCTCTTAGCATCTAACTCATCATAATCACTTTTTATTCGCTTATACATTTCAAGAGCTTTTTCGTTAACAGGTCCAAAATAATCAATTTTTCTGGTCAAACCCTTAACCATTCCTTTCAAAGTCTCGAGCGGCTCGTCAACTTTTTTAATATCATACATTTCATACTCTTTCAAAACTTCTTCAGCTGTTGACAACTCGCCTTCCCTCATGACTCTCTTAAGATTCATGTCCTGCAACTTGTAAACGTCAACCTTCTTATCAGATTCTTTAGAGTGAAGCAAATCATTAATCCTTGTTATCGACTCATCCAATTTCTTCCTGCGACTCATGAGATTTTCTAGTTCGTCAACGTATTTTCTTTCCTCTTTTCTCTTTTCAGCAAGTCTCTTGTTGACTTCCTTCATTTCAGACTGCAAGTCTCTCATCTGGTTTCTGAAATCCTCAACACTCTTATCAATCTCTTTAAGTATGGACTTAGCGTTCGAAACGTCAGATGCCAAGAGTTTGCTGGAATTCCTAAGAGTTTCCCTCCTAATCTTCAAAGAGCTCAGCTCATCGCCCAAGGACTCGACGCCCTGTTCTGAATCCCTGCTTGAAATACCATCAAGTTTTTCAGACACCTTTCTCTTCTCCTGTTCCAAAAAACCTATCTTCTCGAGAATACTCTCCACGCCTCCCACATCTACTTTTTCAAACGCCAACAGGTGTTCTTGAAAGACTTTTATTTTTTGTTTAACGTCCTCAATTTTTATTGAAAACTCAATTTTTTGCTCTCTGAGCCGTCTTAATTCCTCATCATTCTCTTTTCTTTCCTCGTTTAACCTGCCAAGCTTTTCTTTCAACGCGTCCGCTTCTGAAAAAGATTTTTCTAAACGCTTATCAATTACGGTCTCGTCAAAACCCATTTTTTGTTTCGACCTATATCCTCCCTCAACAGTTCCTTTTCTGGAGAATAAGTCGCCGTTAAGAGTTACCATTCTTTCCTTTCCCATCCCAATGTTCTGAGCGGATTCGAAGTCGTTCACAATCAAGGTTTTGCCAAAAGCGTAAAGAACCACTTTTCTGAACTTCCGGTCATGCTTAACAAGATTCGCCGCGTAATCTACAACCCCTTTTGCTTTGACGTTTCCAACTTCACTGACCAAAACCTTGTTAAGCGGAATGAATGTTGCCACGCCACACTTATTATCCCTCAAATACTGAATGCATTTCTTAGCAGTCAGTTCATCCTCCACGACAACATGTCTTAAACGACCTCCTGCCGCTACGGAAACGGGTAACTCGTATCCCTCATGAAAATCTAATAATTGACCTACCGTACCGTAAATGCCCTGCCACCCCGTGTTTTTTAACTCAATAATTTTTTTCACGCCCTTTTTCATTGACGAATTCATGACTTGTTTATTCGCTTCCAGCTTAGCTATTCTTTCCTCAATTTTTCTGAGATGTTCCGCGGATTCGCCAATCCCTGCTGACAAAGAAGAATCCTTCCCCCTTAGAGGAAGTATTCCTTCACCCAGTTCTTTAACGATTTTTTGGAATCGTTCAAAATCTTTTTTAGTACGAGACAAATCTTGTTCATACTCTTTTTTTTGGTCAAGTTTTTTCAAAGCGGCTTCGTGATTGATAACCTCTGACTTCTTTTCAAGAACTTCTTTTTCAAGCTCGTTAAGCTTGGATTGCAGGTTAAGTCTTTGATTAGCTATTCTTGACAGGAAACCTCCTTTTTTTTCCAGTTCCTGCTCCAAACCTTTTATTTCCGAATCAAGTTTCTTCGCTTCCTCTTCATTCTCTTTTGACTCGTTCAAGTCTTGATTGATTGATGATAACAAGTTTTTTTTTCTGTCATTGCTTTGAAGTATTTGAGATGATAAGTTGTCCAGAAAAAGGGACAGCTCTTTTTCTTTAAGCATAAGGTCTTGGGATTCATTGTAATTCATGAATTGGTTTTGACGCTTATCAATTTCCTCTTTCGTTTTTTCCAATAATTTTTTCTTTTTCATGAAGTCTTCAGAAATTTTCAGGAGGTTGGCGTCAATTTTTTTAATCTTGATCTCTCTTCTCGTTATATCCTCTTTTATCCGATCCAATTTTTTTATGCTCTCCCTCCACTCCTTGAAAGCGAGTTTTGCTTTTTTGAATTTTAATTCTCCTTTCAACCGCTTAAACTTCTCGGCTTTGACTTTATCCTCCCTTAACGATTTCAGGTTTTTCTCTCTCTCATGCAATAGCAACCTAACCTGCTCTATCTTATCTTTAACCTTGTCAAGGTTTCTTTTAGCCTGATCTTTTTTCTTTTCGTAGAAAGATATTCCCGCGATTTCTTCAATTATTTCTCGCCGTTCAATGGTTCCCACGTCAACGATTCTGGATATGGTTCCTTGCAAGATTATGTTATAACCGTCAGGATCAACTCCTACGTGCAACAATAATTCAAGAACGTGCTTCTTATTCGCTTTCCTCCCGTTAATGCGGTAAGTGCTTTTCCCATTCTTGTTTACTTCTCTGGAAACCAAAATCTCCTCACCGTCTAGCGGGAAAACTTTCTTAGAGTTGTCCAAACAAATGGTGACTTTCGCGAAATTAGCGGGCTTTCCACTTTTGCCCCCATCATAGATTAGTTCATCAAAAGTTTGTGTTCTCAACTCTTTTTTCGAAGCTTTTCCTAACACGAAACACAATGCATCAAAAACGTTTGACTTGCCTGAACCGTTCTGACCAACTATCGCGTTCAATCCATTAGGGAACACGAATCTAGTTTTAACCCTAAACGATTTGAAGCCTTGAACCTCTAAGAATTTTATCAATCGCATGATAAGACTAACTTATTCAAAATTGATTTAAACATTTTTTGCATTACCAAAACAATTTTTTTTCAGCAAAAACCTTTTTTAGTAAGTTCATAACTTTAAACCCTATAGAAAGGTGATTAGACTTGAAAAAAGGACAAAGCGCGCTTGAATACCTAATGACCTATGGTTGGGCAATCCTAATTGTCA
>JAAOXT010000026.1 GCA_018221045.1 Nanobdellota archaeon
AAATCTCCAATTTCTTTGACCATTCTTTTTACTAAGTGTTTTAGTATGTAATATATTGTTTTCAAAAAAAAAGTATAACGGTGTTTCAATAGTCCTTTTTAAAATTTCATTTTCGAGTGCCCGAAATTCACTAACAAGTCCGCTTTGAAGTCTGGAATATCGCACGCCCCGTAATTGCTTCCTACCCAAACCAACACTTTTGCTTTGGCGCCATTCCGGATTTGTTCTGCCACGCTGGTCGCGTGAGACTTGAGCCCGTCAGGAAACTGTAGTAAAACCGTTTTGTAACCGTGCTCCCTGATTTCACGAATTATTTTATCGATTTCTAAGTCATACTTCATTTACCTAATATTGAGAGCACTCTTGTTTTGAAAGTTTCGTAATCCTTTTTTTGCAGGGTTCCGCCCGCCGCTGCAACGTGACCCCCCCCGCTCGCCTTGTCCATTCCGAGAGTTGCTTCCTGCACGAGGCTGGACACGTCCACCTTCTTGTCATTTCTTCTGAAGTTAAGGAAAACAGTGTCACTCTTGTCTTTTTGCACTATTATTATGGTCATGTCACCGTATTTTTTTGAGAGGATGGTTGCTATCGTGCCCCCGTAAAAACCTTTTCCTATCTCATAAAAAGCCAGGTCTCCGCGAACGTCTGCTTTATCGGGGAAATCGTTGACCAGTTTTTGGATTTTCTTATTAACTTTTTCGTAGATTTGCCAAGCTTCCTTAGCCGCACTAGTTTTTTGGTTGATTATGTCAAAAGGTGTTTTCGCTGTTTCCAAGACTTCAAGAGCGAGTCTTGTCCAAAACATGTTTCCTTTAACTCTTAAAGAATTTATCACGTTAGCAATCATTCCGAGCGAGGATTCAAAATCTGTCCCGCTCGTCCCGTACTCTTGATTAACGTTTCTGATGAACTTGATCCATTGCTTGGCCCCGCTGTCAGCAATCACTCCAACGGCTGCAACCCAGTTCTCGCCTTCAAACAAGTCGTAGCACATCTTGCTTGCAGGAGTGTACTTTTTGATTCCGTCAAGGTGGTGGTTAACGTGCACGATTCTTTCACAGTTCAAATCCTTGTTCACGAGGTGGTGGTCTATTATGATTACCTTAATTTTTTTTGACAATCTTTTGATGGGTTCAGGGTCTTGGTCGACTGCCATGTCCACGAAAATCGCGAAGTCTGGCTCGGCTTTCACGACTTGTTCGTACAGTTTTGGCACGAGAAAAGGTTTTCCCGGATGGGATGACATCACTTCAATTTTTTCAAACTTTTTTTCAGCCCACTTTTTTGTCAGGAACGCTGAGCAAATCCCGTCAACGTCGTTATGGTGGATGATCACCGCGTTTTTCCCGTTTTTGATGAATTCTTCTATTCGTTTTCTATGCTCGTACCACACAGTTTTTCACCTCAAATTTTTTTCCTACAAATTTTTCTATAACCCACATGTTTGTTTCCGCGTGACTAGTTACTTTCGGGATTTTAACCGCTCCACCTGCCAACGCAAGTATTGGAAGCACTTGGTCCGTCATGTGTTCGTCAACGCATGCTTTATTGTCGAGTTCCTTTAACAATTTTTTGGCAGCGTTTCTTCCAACAGTTTCTGCAAGCGTTTTTTTGTCTCCAACCTGGTTGGCTCCGATGACCGTGTTTTCGGTTTCAGCCCAAAGATTAACAACGGTTCCAGGACAGTCTGATTGCGCGTAAACAGTTTTGACTTTAATTTGATAATCAATCATTTCTTTCAGCGCCCCTTTTTTCTGTCTCTCAGCAACTCTTCTTCCTTCAAGATTTTTTGAAGCAACCGAGATTCCTTTAACCTCTTTTATCTTTCCTCTTTCCAGTAAGTTATTTGAATGGATTTGTGAAGGCTTAAAAATTATTTTAACTTTGGCTCCTCCGCGCGGGTAGAAACCTCTTTGAATTATTTCAAAAACGGGCTTTGTAACACCCCATTTTTCGAGCACTGGGCAAGTCACGTTCTCGAAGTAGTCGATAGGCGGCGCCCATTTGCCTGCAGTGGCTCCTCCAACGAATTCAACTTCAACTTTTTTGGTTGTTTTGAGTAAAGGTATTGAAAGTGCTTGCAGGACAAGACATATGCTTCCTGCAGTGCGGATTTCCACCTTGATTTTGGAGCGATTGATTTCTCCGGGCTTGAAAGTTATTTCATGCGAGCCCAAGCTCACCCCCTCGGTTTGGGCGTTGCAAAGATTTGCCACTGCTTTGACAGCGCACAAGTGCTGTTCTGCCAGTCCAGACGCGCAACGACCTTTTCTGATGTTGTATAATCTGACAGGCTTTCCGGTTAAGGCGGACATTCCCACTCCCGTCCTGACTATCTGCCCTCCTCCTTCCATTTTTGAACCGTCTATTTCAATCATAACCAAAACATTATTTTACTCCCTCTTTTTAATATTAATGAATGAGTCTATTTGAATCAATCCTTAACGCAGACATGATTTCTTTGATAACAAAAGTGTCTGTCCTGCTGGCATGCTTTTGGTTCGGTAAAAAAGCGTTGGGAGGGTATAGAAAGAAACTCAACTTTCTCATCCGTTTTATTGGAAGCATTGTTATCGGCGTTTTTTGCTACGTTACAGGCATCATCATTTCTAAAAGCATTCCATTACCTTACGTTGCCGAATTCATTGGTGCGGGAATATCTACTGTAATCGTTTTTGTTGTCTTACGACTTGTTTCCCCGGTTGAAGATCTGGACACGCGTTTTGTTATGCGCTCCGAGTACGACAAGCTTAGAGACAAGTTCAACAAGTTGAGGCAACGAGTGGCTAAAATTGAGAAATCCCTGTCCGATAAGGGTTTAGAGTCTAAGCCTTTGAGCGATAAAGAAGTTTCAAGGTTTGTTAACAACGTTTTGAAAACCAGGGGTTACAGTTTTGGCAACGTGCTGACCAAGAAGCTTTCAGGAAACGTTTTTGACCTCCTGGTTTTGAGTGGTAAGAAAAAGTTTGACGTGGCCATCAACGCTTTTTCAGGGGACTTAATTGATTTCGGCAGGCATTCTTCCGGGGCCGCTGAGGCAGTGAAAATATTCTTCGAGGAAATTGTTCACAACAAGAATTATGTTATCGCTCTCATATTGTTCTTCGGATTCCTCTATTTCGTTGCAATGATTTACGTTCCAAGCGATTATGGCAGGATAATGATTCAGGTAGGATCTACGCAGGGTTTTGATTGCCCTACGTCTTCAGAGCTTGAAAGCTTGTTCTCGCAAGGCATCTCTTCCCGTTACGACTTGATGCCGAGCCAGTCAAGAGACGCAACAATCGAACAAGTTCTAGGAACTAGCGTGAACAGGAACGTTTATGGTTACGATTACGCTGGAGACAGGTACGTGGTCGTGGAAACCGGTTTGGGAACTTGCTCGATTAATTTGAATCAAAGCACGAATTGTGGATGTGCATTTAAGTTATAAGTTTTTATCAATAAAATCAATTATGTCTTGTCTAAAATCCAGGCTGAGAGATACGCAATTGTCTTTGTGCTCAAGAATCCAACCTTTTCTCACTAAATCTTTTTTTGCTTTTTTAGCTAAACCTCGAAGATGCTTCGGAATAGGACCCAAACACTTCTGGAAAGGAATATAATTAGAGCGACTTTGCTTGCTATGATTCCAAAGTCCTTTCCTTTCAAGTTTATAAAGAATAATTGCTCTGATTTGCTTAGACGTTATATCGTCCATCTATATTTACACCAACGTAAGTATTTATAAACGTTATGTTAATTATATAATTATAATATTTTAATATTATGTATAATGAATGTAAGGAATGTGTGTTTGTATGTCAGGTCAGTTCAATGTGTTGGAAGAGTCTATAAAGTCTAAAAAAACTTTATTCAATAAATTATTTGGAAATAGCCCATTGATTAAAGTCATTGATTTTTTCTTAGATAACAGAATTTTTGATTATTCTAAAACAGATGTTGCAAAACATATTGGATTATCTAGAATGACTGTGCATAAAGTTTTTGATAGCTTATCTGAATTAAACATAATCCTCCATAATAGAACTTGCGGAAAAGCGAAATTATTCATATTGAATAAAAAAAACCCGGTGGTAGTAAAACTAATCGAGCTTGATAGGATAATTTCAAGAGGATATGGTGAACAACTTATTAAAAATAAAGAAAAGATTTTAATCATTAAACCCAATTAAATTCTTCATGGATTGCAAGAACTGCGGGAAAAAAGCCAGTGCGGTGCTGGACTACGAAAAAAAATGGTACTGCAAAGACTGTTTCATCAAAATTATTGAAAAAAGGTTCAAAGCCTACATCTCACAACACGGCGGGTTCGAACCAAAAGACAGTGTTCTTGTCAGCCTCAGCCCTCACGCGAGCGGAGTGGCTTGCGCGCACCTGATAGGTAAGCTTAAAGCGCAGATGCCCAAGCTAAAAGTCAAAGGCGTGTACATAAACCTTCACTACAGGCCTTACTCAGACAAAGCGGAAAAAATGTTCAGGAAAAACGATTACGGGATACAAGTCATATTCAGAAACTTGAACCCGAAAACCTGTGAAAGCTGCAGGGACAGGCGAGCCAAAGCCATCAACCAAATAATGAAAAAAGATAAGTACAAAAAATTGGTGACTGGCAGGGACGCTGACAGCAAAACCATCCAATACTTGTCCAACTTCTTCCAAAAAAAAGTGCCTGAAAACACGGGCTCTCTTGAACCCATGTCCAGAATCTCGCGCAAAGAAGCCAGAATCTACTGCCAATTAAACAGGCTGAAATTCGTTGGCGACTGCCCGCATAGAGAGAAATATGAGAAAATGATTAAAAAAATGATAGACCGCGTCGAAAAAAGGATTCCCGGCGCCATGCTCGCGTTTGCCAAAGCGATAGGAGAACTATAAAAAGACTTATTTAAACAATGACAGGCTTCCAATGAGTTTGTCCAATAACTTATCCTCTGCTGGACCCAAACCAAGACAAGTCGTGGTTCCAGGCTTTAACTCCGTCAAACCCGCGTCACGAATCAATGCTGAACGAATCTTCAAAGACTTGGCACTCACAAGCAACTCGAAAAGAGTTTTCTCGTCAGCTTTCAACACAACTTTTTTCTGCCCTAAACCCCGCCACTTCCTAAAAGTTTTGGGCTCGTGCTTGAAAACCTTCCACCCCGCCTCCACAGAGGCGTGGCAGGCCTGCGCCATCCACTTACCTCTACTAACCTTCAAGTCAGAATTAACAACTATCACTTGTTTCACAGAACTTATTAGAAACCTTTATAACATAAAAACCTTGTGAATACCCAGCAATGAAGGACAGCAAAACGTGCAACACCTGCAAAACAAACATAGTAAATACTGAAGGCTCAACCAGTTTCTCATGCCCTTCATGCGGAAAAGAAGAAATCATTCGCTGCGATAAATGCAGAAAAATAAGTGCAAGATACACTTGTCAGAGTTGCGGTTACGAAGGACCTTAAAAAAAAATGGCTGAAGTGATAATTACCCTAAAAATAATGCCTGAATCACCAGAAGTGAACTTGAAAAAAGTTTTTGAAAAAGTAAGAGAGCACGTAAACAAGTTCGGCGAAATAGGCAAAGTCGTTGAAGAACCGATCGCTTTCGGACTAAAATCGCTAAAAATATTTTTTATAGCTCCAGAAAGTAAAGGAAACCCTGAAGACGAGCTAATACCTCTTATCCAAAAAGTGGAAGGCGTGGCCAACTCAGAAATAATTGATGTTAGAAGAACCTTAGAATAAAAAAAAATGGTTGGGTCTCGGGAAAACTTATTTTAAAGACTAAAAGTAATATTAATGCATGTTTGAAAAAACCTTGAAAGACATTAAGGAATTAAAAATTCAGGGCGCCACCAACGTGGCCGAGGAATCGCTAAAAGCTTTATCCCACGTTCTAAAAAAATCAAAATCCAGAAGCCACGAAAAACTATTAGTTGAAGTTGAAAGCGCTCGAAAAAAACTTTTCAGTGCAAGAGCAACCGAACCACTCATGAGAAACATAATTCGAAAGGTTTTGTACGAGTTAAAATATAATTATGACTCCGACTTGGAAGAAACCAAAAAAAACGCTTTACTAAAAGCCAGAAAAACCTTAAAAGAGTTTAAAGAACACAAAAAAACTGTTTCTGAGAACGGGGCCAAACTAATCAAAAACGGCTCAACAATTTTCACTCACTGCCACTCCAACAGCGTTGTAAAATCTCTCATCCTCGCGAAAAAACAGGGAAAAAAATTCAAAGTCATATGCACTGAAACCCGGCCAAGATTCCAAGGCAGAAAAACCGCCAAAGAACTTGTCAGCGCGGGAATAAACACGACACTGATCGTGGACGACGCTGCAATGGAATACTTGAGCAAAGCGGATTTAGTGATGATAGGCGCTGACGCCATAACTTTTAAAGGAGATGTTATCAACAAAATAGGAACTGGACTGATTGGATTAGCAGCTCATAAAATGGGAAAAAAAGTTTATTCATGCACGCACTCCCTAAAATATGACCCTAACACCAAGTTTCAAGACGAACCAATAGAGCATCGCGACCCAAAAGAAATCTGGAAAAAACCTCCGAAAGGATTAAGGATAGAGAATCCTGCTTTCGAGAAAATTCCTGCAAAATTCGTTAAAAGAATAATAACAGAGAAAGGCTTTCTGAAACCTGGAAACGTGCGCAAAACAGTAAAAAAATACTATAAATGGGTTAACTTTTAGAAAAGCTATAGTCAACATTTATATATTTTCTTCAGTTAATTCATTAATCATGACAGGGTACACATCTAATTTTATAGACAGGTCTTACAAGCCTTCAAAAAATGATATCATAACCACTGTTGAAGTCTCGCCTGCAAAAAACGTTGATTTCAAAACAGCCCTGCAAAACGTGGCAGGGGAAAGTTCGGTCGGGACTTGGACAAAAGTAAAAACCACGACAAAAAGAATTGAAAAAATGGCTGCCAAGGTTTTCTGGTATGACAAGAAAAAAGGTTTGGCCAAAATAGCTTACCCAAACATATTATTCGAAGCAGATAACATTCCTCAAATAATGTCCTCAATCGCTGGAAACATTTTCGGCATGAAAACCCTAAAAAAATTAATACTTCTTGACATCGACTTCCCAAAAAACGTGGTCAAATCCCACGGAGGCCCATTGTTCGGGATAAGAGGCGTGCGAAAAATCCTCAAAGTAAAAAACCGTCCCTTAGTTGGAAGCATAATAAAACCAAAAATAGGTCTTAGAACAAAACAGCACGCTAAAGTCGCTTACGACGCTTGGACTGGGGGCCTGGATATCATAAAAGATGATGAAAACCTGTCGGACCAGAAATTCAACCCTTTCAAAGACAGAGTAATAGAAACTCTGGCGATGAGAGACAAAGCAGAACAGGAAACAGGAGAAAAAAAAGTTTACATGGCCAACATCACTGCAAACATTGATGAAATGATTGAAAGAGCAGAGTTCATCAAAAAAAACGGTGGCAGATACTTCATGGTTGACGTCGTAACCGTCGGATTCTCAGCTCTTGAAGAACTTCAACAAGAGAACAAAAAATTAAAACTAGTTGCTCACGCTCACAGAGCCATGCACGCGGCCACAACAAGATCTAAAGACTTCGGAATCTCGATGCTATCACTTGCCAAGATTTACAGGATTCTTGGCGCGGACCAGCTTCACGTAGGAACCGTAGTCGGAAAAATGGAAGGCGGAAAAAAAGAGGTTACTTCCATTGAACGCGCCCTAAGAGAAAACTCTCATGGCATGAAAAAAACTTTTCCAGTGGCTTCAGGCGGGCTCTACCCTGGAGCAGTGCAAAAAATGGTCAAGATAATGGGCAAAGACATCATCATCCAAGCGGGTGGAGGGGTGCACGGCCACCCGAACGGGACTTTTGAAGGAGCTAAAGCTCTGAGACAAGCAGTGGAAGCAACCATGAAAGGAATCCCGCTCAAAAAATATGCGAAAAAACATTCTGAACTCGCTAAAGCTATAAAAAAATGGGGAACGGCATAAAATTACGGGTAAAAAACCTTGACCTTGAAACAGGAGACTCTTTAGTAGTCCTTCTTAACGAAGAGCAGGCGGAAAAAAAAGGAATAATGTCAGGAGACCGAATCCTGCTAAGAAAAGGTTCTAAAAAACAAGTGGTGATAGCCGACCTATCCTCAAAAGACATGCAAAAAGGCTGGCTGGGCAGTTTCGAAGAAGTAACCGAAAAAATGAAGCTCAAAGACAGGGACCTGGTCAGCATAGAGCACGTTTCCAACCCGGAATCCGTCACGCACATCAAAAAAAAGATGGACGGGTTCGAACTCAAACCCAAAGAAATCTATGAAATAATAAAAGACCTTATCGAAAACAGGTTATCCCGCGTGGAGTTAACTGCTTTCGTCAGCTCAATATACATTCACGGCCTATCAAACGACGAAATCATCAGCCTAACCAAAGCCATGGTAAAAACTGGCGAAAAAATAAAGTTCAAAGGAAAAAAAATCATGGAAAAACACTGCATTGGCGGCTTGGCAGGCAACAGGACCACCATGATAGCAATCCCAATACTCGCCGCGGCAGGACTAAAAGTTCCAAAAACAAGTTCCCGCGCAATCACTTCCCCTTCAGGCACGGCGGACACCATGGAAGTCCTCGCCCCAGTAAACGTTGACACCAAAAAAATGAAAGAAATAGTCAATAAAGTCGGGGCGTGCATTGTATGGGGTGGCGCGTTAGGGCTCGCGCCAGCAGACGACAAAATAATCAAGATAGAGCACCCACTGCGATTAGACCCTGAAGGACAACTAATAGCAAGCATACTAAGCAAAAATCTCGCTGCAGGAACCACTCACATGCTCATCGACATTCCTCTCGGACCCCAAGCCAAGATAAGAAATATTGGAGAAGCCAGGCACTTAGAAAACATGTTCCTAACCATCGCCCCGCAACTAGGCATAAAAATAAAAGTGGTCATAACAGAAGCTTCCCAGCCCATAGGCAACGGGATTGGGCCCGCGCTAGAAGCAAGAGACGTTCTAAGAGTGCTCAAAAAAGATCCTCTCGCACCGAATGATTTAAGAGAAAAATCGCTCTTCCTGGCGAGCACGATGCTGGAAATGGCTGGCAAAGGCGGGCGAGCCCTGGCGGAAAAAATTCTTAACTCTGGAGAAGCGTACAAAAAAATGAAAGAAATAATAAAAGCGCAGGGCGGAAACCCTGAAATAAAACCAGAAGACATTCGGATTGGCGAACACTCCTACGAATTACTATCCCAGAAAACAGGGGCTGTCATGGGAGTTGACAACAAGATTATCACGAAGATTTGCTTGGAAGCAGGAACCCCCACCCAAAAAGGGTCTGGCGTTTACTTGCACCACCGCATTGGAGACATCGTCAACCAAGGAGAAAAACTCATGACCATTTACTCAGAGTCAAAACAGAAACTTGGATTCGCTAAAAAACTGCTCAAAAAAAAATCTCCATTCAAGATAAGTTAACCTAAAAAAAAACCGTTCAAGAAATCATGCCCTGCACTTAGCCAACACCCAATAATTACTTAGGTTTAAAACCTAGTTTACGCAAATAATATAAATTTCAGCTGTTTAAAAGATAAAACACATGAAAAAAGAGGGTTTAGGTTTAAAACCTAAACGAAAAAGAGGTCCTGGACCAGATTCTGATTTGATTAGAGAGCAAATTTTAGGAATCATCAGTGAAAACTGGCCCATCCACGCGAGTGGGATATTGGAACACCTTCATTTGGATAAAAAGGAAAAACACTCGCTTATTCTAGCAAAATACCATTTGGACCAGCTAGCTAGAGAAGATAAAATAAAACTTAAAAAAATCGGGCAGTCCATGGTGGCTTGGCCTCATGAAGTTGAAAAACTAAGAATAGTCCATGACCTGATGAGAGGTTTATAAAAGAATGATTCCTGCGTTTTTCAAAAAACTTCTTTTCTCCAGACAATTCTTTTATGACAAAGGCAAATTTTTTCTTATGATGAAAGTTCCTGGAATCATACTTCCAATGCACGCATTTGTTTCATTTATGAATCAATACTCAAAAAACGATAAAGGCGCCTCAAAACATGCCTACGAAGTTGGTTATACTCAAGGAAAAAATGCTGGGCAAAGATATTTAAACATTTCAAGCTCTTCATTCCCAACTTTCGTAGAGTTCGTTAAGGGCGTGGCAGAAGTCATGGGACTCGGTAAAATACATAGTTTCAAAAAAGAAGGAGAAAAAATTTATGCTCGGATAAACCCTTCCATATTCGCTGAAATACACAAAGAAATGTTCGGAAAATCAAAAAAACCTGTTTGCAACTACCTGAGCGGCCTTGCCGCAGGACTTTTTGAACCATTTTTCAAATACAAACTCGATTGCGTTGAGACTTACTGCAAAGCAAAGGGAGATCCTGAATGCGTATTCGTCTTAACCAAAGCAAAATAACGATTAAAAAAAAAATGAACGTTCCTCATTTGGATAAAGGATTTGACATAGACGCGTATATTAGTGATATTGTTAAATTGCATGGCGACAAAAAAAATGGTTCGCCTTACTGGATAAAATGGCAAGAAAAAACAGGGATTGATATAACATCTATAGACTGTATTGACGACTTAAGCATTCTCAGCTTACACGAACCAGACGTGTTCAAAGTAGAAAGCGGTTTGACTTCTCTTGACCTCATCCCTAAAAGTTTACGCAACCAAAGAGGAACGCTCTTCCCAACAGTCTCCTCCGGAACAACCTCTGCGAAAAAAACAGCTCTAAGAAGCAATGAATACAGAATAGGTTCAGCTCAATGGTGGTCTTACAACCTAGACCACTATAAAATCCCGCGAGACCTTGACTGTTTTGGAGTTGGCACAGCTCAATTCTGGGGTAAAAACGTGGAAGACTCGATTAACGCGAGAAACGGCATTTTCTATCCTATTTACGTTGAAACAAGAGGTGTGAAAAACGTTCTAGTAGAGGTTACAAAACTAAAAAGTGAAAGTCGCTTGGAAGAAGCAGATGGCCGTTTGGAAGAGGCACAAGATCTTTTAGAAAAAGCGCAGGGCTTAATGATAAAAACTTTTGGACCCATGATTGAAGAAACCGCAAGAATCATTACTCCAATCCAACCAGGCATCATGTCCAACCCCGCAACACTCTACTTAGAAGTCCTGCCCAAAGTACCTGGGGGTTGGCGCGAAAAACTACAATGCGCAATAGTTGGCGGGGATAGCTTTGGACCAGAAGCTTTCAGAGCAATCACTGAAATGTACCCTAAAGCAAAGGTCATCCCTTATTTTGGCCACTTCCTCTCCGGAGCCGCGTTTCACAGACCTAATAAAAGCATTAAAAAAGTTACTGGACTAAAATCAAAACCTTTTGACTGCAATTATTATCCTAGCTATCCATGGAACATAACAACTGTAATTGACGATAAAGAAAACGTTGTGGATTTTGGAGAAGAAGGAAGACTTGTTCTCACAACTCTAGACAAAGCCTTGCTATGGAGAGGATTAGAAGACGTTGTTGATAGACTACCCCCTTGTTCTGACTTACCTTGGGAGGGATTTAGAAATGCGCGAAGACCTTCAGTTTAACCCCGAACACGTGTCTTTCGAGAATAATGGTGAAACAATTGTTTTAAGTGTCCGCACATTACAAAAAAAAGACGCAGATAAGTTGGTAGAACTTTTCTCTCTTCACTACGAACAAAAATACGAATTAGATGATGTTTACGAAAAAGAATGGTGGGTTTCACAAGTGGATAATTCTTCAATGCATGCTCGAGTTTTTGTTGATTCACTCGACCAAGTAATAGGTACTTTCATCGTAGAATCTGAAGAGGAGGAAAGAAGAATAACCATAGGCAAAGTGGTGGTTGACCCAATTTACCTCTCAAAAGGGGTTTCGAGACAATTGGGCAGTATCGCCTTAAAAGATATCATGACTTGTCTCACTGATGAAGGAAAAGGTATTGAAATGATGTATAGTGAGGCGAGAACGAATAAGCCAACAACTCAAAGATTTTTGCATAAATCTTTTGCAAGACCAGTAGCGCTTTTTCCTAGCAAGCTATCTGTTCAAAGAGGTTTAGAATCCGCGTTATTGATGATTCTTCCAATCCCTCCAGATAAAAGAATCAAAAAAAAACCAGTGCTCTTAAAATCTTTACTACCTTTTTATAAAACTGCGAAAAAAACTTTCAAACTGAACGATGACGGCTTAGAACCTTGGGAAATGGAAAAGGGTTATGGAGAAGTAGATTTCAAAATTAGTGAAATGGAAAAGAGCGGGTTCTGCACCCTCACTCACGAAAACTTGATGGTTCCAAATAAGTATTCTTTAGAAACCCTTCTGTCCAAACATTCCAAAAGAGGAATTAATAATTTCTTAACAGACGTAAGTGCTTACAATCCTGAAGAACAACAAATTTGGCTTGATTTAAAATTCAGGCCTGTTGGGTACTGCCCATCCTGGAAGAGAATGGGTGAAGAGCGTTTAGACACTATCTTCATGTTTAAAGGAGAGCTTCCAGATCCAAAAAGAATTTATTATGAAGGGGATGCAAAACCAAAAGGTTACGAAAGACTTCTTGGAACTTGGTTTCATGAATCTGCGAAACCTTTAATTGAAACAATTTACAAATTTAAAGAGTGAAATGAAAGAGAAATACCTTCGCCCCACACCTTATTGCGAATCAGATGATGAAGAAATCAAAAGACTGGCAAAAAAAATAGTTAAAGGAAGTAAAAACCAAAAACAAACCACTCAAAAAATATTTCTGTGGGTTAGAGAAAACATAAAGTGGACGCCCTCAAAAATCGTCGGAGCCAAAAAATTGCTCCACCGAAAACCCTTAATCGGGCTCTGCACTGATAAAACCAACTTATTCATAGCGTTATGCAGGAGCGCTGGACTAAAATCTAGGTATGTTATCATGGACGCCAAACTACAAACGATTGATAAGAGATTGCCTTCTGACACAAAACACTTCGCTGCGGAGATACTAATCAACAACAAATGGGTTATAATGGATCCTGCTTTCGGAAAAAACACGAGCAAATTAATGCGGGTAAGCGAGTTCGGTAAACCTGCGTGGACTAGCGCAAACAATTTGAAAAGAATGGAAGGTCTCTCAAAACCCTTGGTCCTGATAATAAATCTCTTCATCCAATACTCTCCTTCTGGAAAGAAGATAAGAAAAATCGTGGAGGAAACATAAAAAAAAAGAATGGTTTTTCCAAAACAACAAATTTTTGTGGCAAACCTACTGGAAAAAGGTTTGAGCACCACTGAAATCGCTGAAAGACTGGAGGTCTCCAAACAAAGGGTTTCAAACATAAAAAAAGAACTTGTGAAAAAAGGAGTTCTCAAAAGATGGGTTCTCGATCCTAAAATGTTAGGCTACAAAAAAAAGGTTCTCGTACTAGCAAAAACAGTTAACCTATCTGCAACGCACCCCAACTTAACAAAGCGGTTCAACAAATTTTTTAACAACCTCGAATTCGTCACCCAAAAACTTAGATTGATAAACAGTGAATACAACCTTGCCCTCTTATTCGAACTGAAAAATTACTCTGATTTCTATAAACAATCAAAAAAATTGCTTAGCGATTTCCAATTAATCGTTAAAAAATGGACTGTCTTACCCATCGATGAAAAAGTGAAATTAAGTGAGGGAAAAGGGTTCCTGGATTTAGTAATAAACAAGATTCACAAATAAAGCTTATAATAATAAACCCTAATCTCAACTTTAGGTGTATTATGTTTTTTAGTGCATTTTATAAGTAATTATTACTTCTTTTTAGTCATAATTGGAGGCAAAAAAAATGAAAGAAAGAATTTTAATGACTGCCATGATTGCATGCATGTTGTTAGCCCCAGTTCTCGCAGAAGGCGATTTGTCAATGCAACTGAAGACTTCGTCCCCAGGAATTGCAGGTGTTAAGAGCGCTGAACTAATTTTTGACGTTGTGAACACCGACCAGACTTTAAAGATTGAAGGATTCCTATGGTGCAACACTCCAGACAACACCGCAGTGGCTTCATCATTAGGCGCTGGCACAGGAGCTGCTCAGTACGTGAGCCCTAAGTTCACCATGAACACAGGACCCTCGCAGAAAAGCATTGAATTGACGTTAGACTCCGCCTTTGCTGGAACTTACAACGCTAATTGCCACATCAAGTACATTCCTTACAAGGAAACAACCACAACCGAAGGAAACGACACTATAACAACCAAAACGTACCTTTTGATGAACGGCAACTACATCAGTGAAAGCGAAGTAACAGACAATGAATACAGATTACTGAGACTGGGCAACAATTTTGAAATCAATGACCCTGCCACAGACTTTAACATGGAATGGTTGACGAACAACTGGTTGATAATCGCGATTATAGTCATCGTGATTGCAGTAGCATACATTGGCGGCAAAACAGCAAGACCATAAAACAAATTTTTACCTTTTTTTCTTTTTCTTTATTTTTATAAATACTAATAGCCTTAATTTCTTTCATAAATGAAAAAAAAGTTACTCTTAGCAGCGGCGACCATTCTATTATTCTTCCTTCCAAACATTGTTTTCGCGCAGACTTGCACTTACTCGTCAGACTGCAATGATGGAAACTCTTGCACAAATGACTATTGTTCAGGCGGCGTGTGCACGTATTCATCTATTTCGAATTGTTGTGGCAACGGCGCTTGTGAAACCAGTGAAAGTTGTTACAACTGCGAAGCTGATTGCGGTTGCGGTGACGGGCAGGAATGCATTACCTGGAGGCCTGCATCCGATTCTAAAGGGTGTTACACCCTAACTGTAGGGGATGGTTATTGTGATTCAGGAGAGGATGAGTCCAACGCTTGCGAAGATTGCGATTGCGATGATTACACCCAGCAGTGCAACACTGAAACCCAGTCATGCGTTGAATGCGTGACAAATAATTATTGTTACTGGTATAATTATCCTAAAAATAAGTGTGACACGTCGACCAACACTTGCGTTGAATGTTTAGACGAGGGGGACTGCGGTTACAACAAGGTTTGCGACACTAACACCCATTTATGTGTTGAATGCGTGAACGACGGGGATTGTGGTAGCGGATATGTTTGCGACACGTCTAATAATGCTTGCGTGCAGTGCGTGAATGATGGTGACTGCCCTGGACAGGTCTGCTACACTAAAGAAAACGTTTGCGTGGACTGTTTTCTGGACTCTCAGTGTTCTGGAGGCAAATGC
>JAAOXT010000027.1 GCA_018221045.1 Nanobdellota archaeon
AGCACTAAGACCAAGTTAAACGTTTTGAAAGAGAAGGGAGTGAGTTCTAAAATCATATTGGTTGTGGACGAAGATTTGGATAAAACTTTGCCGAAGACCAAGGCGCATTGCCCTAAGTGCGGTAACGGGGAGGCGTATTATTGGTTGAAGCAAACGAGGAGTCCTGACGAGCCGCCAACAACTTTTTTCAAATGCGTGAAGTGCAAGAAGATTTGGAGAGAGTACTGAACAATAATCCTTAAAAAAACTGGATTAATTCTTTGTTATTTAATGGAAGATGCTCGCGAACCCGTGCCTGCAAGGGAAACAGTTATCAGTAATATTAGTCCGGGTAAGGACTCGCGTTTGGCGTTGATTGGTACTGTTGTTGGTAAGGACGCGGACGTGACAGCTTTAACCTTGGATGACGGGACTGGAACAATTACTGTTCTTCTTTCCAGCGAATCTTTGTTCGAGAAAATTCCGCTTGGGGTTTTCGTTCGAGTCGTAGGGTTATTATTGCCTTTGGGTGATGATTTTGAGTTAAGAGCAGAAATTATTCAGGACATGAATGGATTGGATAAGGAACTGTTCTTTAAATCGCGTAAGATGATAGGATTGGAGTGAAATAAAGTTTATAAACTCAACCCATTTCAGGATTAATCGTAATGTTTAAGGCCAGTCTTTCGAACGCAACTCTTTTCAAGGACGCGATGTCAACGATATCAAACTTGATTAATGAAGGAACTTTTAAGATTAACAGGGAAGGCATAGAATTAATCGCGATGGACCCTTCTAATGTTAGCATGATTATTTTCAAGTTTTTGTCCAACGTTTTTGATGATTACCAATTGGATAAGGACACCAAAATGACGATTAACGTTGATCAGTTGGTGCAAATTCTTCGGCGCGCGGGCGCCACTGACAGAGTTATTTTTGAGTTGGAGGAGGATAAGAACAGGTTCATAGTCAGGATGAAGGGGAGTAGTAATAGGACTTTTAGCGTTCCATTGATTCAGGAAGAGTTGAAGGAGCAGAGCGTTCCCAGCCTTGACTTCAAGAACCAGATTCAAGTGGAGACCAGCATTGTTAGGGAAGGAGTGATTGACGCTAACATGGTCAGTCATTGCGTGGTGTTTGAAGCCACTCCTGAAAAGTTTGTGATGCACGCTAAAGGCGACAATAATGATTCCACGCTGGAGTTGGTCAAGGGTTCGCCAGCACTGCACGTATTGGACGTCTCAGAACCGGTTAAGGCTAAGTACTCGCTGGATTATCTTGATAAGATTACGAAGGCAGCGAAAATCGCTGACGTCCTGACCATAAAGTTTGGCACAGATTACCCTTTGCAAATGGAGTACAAGGCCTTGGACAAGTTGCAAATGACTTTCATCCTAGCACCAAGAGTGGAAACAGAATAAATGCTCATAATCCAATGATAGGAAGTGTGGCCTTTCGTGACAGTGCTAGTATTCTTGTAGGGGGTTATCAATAAATTTATCCTATTTTTTTGATAACAGCGTTTAGTAACGGTTCAAAACAACTCTCAGCTATTGAAATAACATCTCTTACCTCAATTAATTTTGGCCCATACCCATAGTAGTTTATGTTGTGCCTCAACCTTCTTAAATTATCAATAACAAATATTGGTCTTGTAGTTACAACCCTTAATTTTAGAAGCTCTTTTATTGGTGCAACATGATCTTCGGATTTTACACCTTTTGCAACTAGCAACGCGTCTCCAAGCATTCGAAAACATTCATACACGTTTCGAACAATAGTGGAGCCGGAATCTTCTGTTACTCTCATCGATAACGTGAATTCCATGTCTTTTTTTGCAGCCTTAATAATACTTAACGCATTTTTTTTATCAGGTCTTTTATACCTCGCTTTCAAGGTCTAACCTCCAAAAATCCTTCAAGCACAATACCATTCGCTATATTAGAGAATAAATTTAAGTCAATTTTATTTCTTGAAAATACATGAAGATTAACTGGCACGTTCTTCCTAATCCCGAATTGAGTGATTACTCCTAAATCAAATATTTTTAGTTTATCATTGCTTAAAACTTCAACAGCAATATCAATATCACTTTCTTCAGTGTCATCACCTTTTCTATAACTGCCAAACAAAATTATTGCTTTAGAATTCCTTATTAATTCATAAACGCACTTGATTATCTCTGATTCGTATATCAATGTCAGATTATAACTAACCTTTCTTGAATAATTATATGTGTGGTCCTTATTGCATGAAATTCTCCAAGTTCTTCCAAGCACTTTTATAGCTAAAAATCCTTCTTCGACTAATTGAGTAATTACGCGGTTAGTAGTTGTTTTTGATATTTTTAATTCTCTTGAAAGATTGTTTAAGCTCATTTCAATGTTAGGAAATGAAAAAAACCATGTGAGAACTTTATTATAGGCTTCGTTTAATTCTCTTAACTCCACCTTTTTTAGCTTCTTAACCATGATCAATAAGGTAACAATTAATACCATATAAACTTTTTGGTTACCAATAAGGAATTTTTAAAACCGATTAAACTTTTTTAGAACCAAAAGATTATTAAATTTCATGATACTAACAATAAGAAAGATTACATTGACAATGATGAATCTAAAACTCTCAAAAACAGAGATTGCAATAATCGTCATCGCACTGGTTACGAGCCCTTTAATCAGCATCGTTGCTGACATTCACTCGATTGGCGTGGTTTTATTCATGGAAGGTTTCTACGTGATTTTCTTCGCTTTGTTTGGTTATGCAGTAATGTTTTATGGATATGGTAAGCGCGGCGAGCGCGCTTACTCGTGGAAAACCATGGAGCAAGTCAGGAAAATTTTGCCAAGACTCTTAATGGTTTTCACTCCCATCACCATCATCGGATTTATCCTGATGTTAATGTGGATATAAAAGAAAAGAATCTGACAATCTTTTTTAGAGATTTTAGGATAAAATTGTGACACAGGACATTAAACCAGCCGAGTCACTGGGATGGAAGACCTGCTTCATCAACAGGAAAGGCAAGAAAAGCGAGCACGCAGATTATAACATCAAAAACCTAAAAGAACTCATTAAGATAACAGAATAAAAAGTTTTAAAACGCTGAGCACCATTAAATCAAATACCATGGCGTTAAAGATTCTTTACGCTAACGAATACAACCTTAACGTCGAGTACCTCAACTTCGGAGGCATCGCTAACATCTTATTCGGAGAAGTTCATTCCCTAAGAAATCTGGGCGCAGAAATAAGATTTATTCATTCCCTAGATTGAGAGCAACACCCATGGCATGAAAGCAAAGAATCAAGAACCATGAGAAGAGAATCTTTCAAACAAAAAATTATTCAAGAAACAAAGAACTTCCAACCAGACATAGTAATATTTCATTACGCAATGTACCAAACCATAAAATCCCTACCAGAACTAATCAAGCTAAGAGAACAAGGCGTGTTCAAAGGAAAAATAATGGTTTTCCTGCACGACGCGGTAAGCCCTTTCCTAGAAGACGACTCTCTGGGAAAAAATAATTCTAGTTACTGGTCGCAAGCAGACACAGTTATATGTGTTTCAAACTTTTTAAAGAAAAAAGCAAAAAAAGTGAAAAACAAGTATGAAGTTCTGTACCCGAGCGTTGACGACGTTTTCATTCAAACAACCCAACAAGACAAAACTATTGGCAGAACATTTCTAAGAGAAAAAGGGCTGACCATAAATCCTGGCGAAAAACTGATCTGCTACATCGCCCGTTTTTATAAAGAAAAAGGATTCGAAACAGCCCTAAGGATAGCAAAAAAACTAGCTGACCAGACGAACTACAAATTCTTGTTCGTCGGCGCAACAGGAAAACCATAAGAAAACGAACTGATAAAAAAATTCTTCCCACAAAAATCGGGTAGAACACTAATCTTACCTTACACAACTAGTAAAAGAGAATTGAAGTATTATTACGCTGCGTCAGATGTGATGATATCGCCTTCAATCCACGAAGCCGCTGGAACCTCCATTTTAGAAGCATTGGCGAGCGGGTGCAAAGTCGTGGCTAACGGGGTGGAAGGCGTCAAAGATAATCTCAAGAGAGTGAAAGGACTGAAACAAGGAAAAGATTATTTCTTAATAAAAATTCCAAGATTTTTAGGAAGTGAGGAAAAATTAGCTAAAAAATATGTGAAAACCATCAAAAAAATTGGGAAGGGTTTCGCGATTTTTGACGGAAAGCAATTATCCCACCCAACACGAGCGGAAAAACTGCTAAAAATACTTAAGAAACTAACGTGAAGAACCCCCTATTTTTTGAGAATTTTTATGGCTTTGCCATTAATCAACGCGTCAGCCACCTTCTTTCTCACCTTGTCAAGAATCCTATGAAAAGTGGGTTGAGAAACACCCATCTTCTCAGCCGCCTCGTCCTGGCTCAGACCAATAACATCTGATAGTCTCAAAGCTTCAATTCCATCCAAACCAAGTTCAACTTCCTCCAAACTCCTGACTGGAACTCCTGCCGGCTTGTAATAAGTTACTCCTGGCTCAAACAGGATTCTTCGTTTAATTCTTGGTCGCGGCATTTTCAAAAAATAATGAGGAAGAAAGGTTTAATAAAACCTTTCCTGAAAGAATCAGTCTTCTTTCTTAAGACTCTTTAACTCTTCCTCAATAGATTTCTTCAAACCGTTAATTCCTTTTAACTGTTCTTCTAACAGTTTAGTCCTGTCTTCGTTTGAAATGGGGAAACCCATTCCTTGCCCGAAGCCGAATCCTCGTCTTCGTCCTCCAAATCCTCTACCTCTTCCTAAAAAGGGTTGCTGGTAGGATTCCCCTCCATTAGAGCAAGGTCCTTGTTTTCTTCCGTTTGGTCCTTTTCCATAAGGACCTGTTCCATCTTGTCCTGGCATATTAATCACCTCCAGTTATGAATAATCATTCATAACCACTATTTAAATGTTTTGGATTATTATTCATTACTCCCGAAGATTAGAACTTTCAACCCGTATAAAATTCTTAATGAGAACTCTAGGATTTGGGTGAAAAGCAGGTATGAAATCACGTTTAGCGCCATGTCTGGCAGCTGTGAAATCCTGTCAAAAACGTTGATTGATTGGAAGTAAGTGGGGTCTAGTAGTATGAGGCCAATTAAAGTGAATGGAAGGATTTTTGCAAGGTCTTTAGCAATGTCTTCCTTAAAGTAAGAAGTTATTCTGATCGCGGAGACAACTGCCATGGATAAAAGCATTATTTCAGGCACGCTCTGATTCTTAGACATGATGATCAATAACGCTGACAGGGTTAGAAACCATAAGAAAATGAATAATGGCAGGATGATTAAATGTTTTACCACGTACATCAGCATTGAGCCTGCTTTGCGCAGGTTAGGGTGATTACTGAATTCGTACTTGCTGAGATCCAATTTGAAAACATCTCTTTTCGACAAGAAGTTGTAAAATTTCCAGACGAAAAGAGCGTAAAACGCTAAGCCAAAAGTGTAAACCACTAAGGGGAAGAGAAGGTCATAAGTGTTGGACGTGAAAAAACTGAGCCAGTCCTCTCCAACGGTTATAGCATAACCCGTTAAATCCATGCTTTAAGTTGAGGGCAAAACCTTTTAATAATCCTTTTGGGAAAGACAAGTAGAAATGAATCAAGTTCACTGCGCGCACATACTTGTCAAAACTGAGGAAAAAGCCAAAGAACTTCTGGAAAAAATAAATGCTGGAGAGTCTTTCTCAAAACTTGCTCAAGAACACTCAGAATGCCCTTCGGGCAAGAAAGGAGGGGGATTGGGGTGGTTTGGCAGGGGAATGATGGTCAAACCTTTTGAACAAGAAGCTTTCAAGCTCAAAAAAGGAGAACTGTCCGGAATCGTTAAAACCCAGTTCGGCTACCACTTAATAAAAAGACTCGAATGAATGACAAAAAAACAGGAATAATAATAATTGGTATAGCAGTAGTAGTTCTTTTCATAGTAGTTTCTTATGACAACGCTTTAACCCGCATTGTTGAAACAAGTTGTTCTCATGGAACTTCTTGCCTAATGTATGACGTTATCAATGTTCAAAAACAAATCAGCATTGCGCTAGTTATTCTTTTGATAGGAGCAGGCGTATTCATAGCATTGTCGTCGGATATCAAAAGGTTCTTCGTGAAAACCGTAAAAGTCAGGCTATCCCAAGACGAGAAAAAAATCCATGATTTCATAAAAAAAGAAAAAGGGTCCGCGTACCAGAGCGATATCGTGAAAGCAACGGGTCTCAGTAAGGTTAAGGTTACAAGACTGCTTGATAAGATGGAAGGGAAAAAAATTGTTGAGCGAAGAAGACGAGGTATGACAAACATTGTTTTCTTAAAGTGAAACTAGTTTCACTAATTCTTTTAAAAAGGGTTTCAGACCAGCAATACTGCAATGACAAACCAAAACACGATAAACGTTAATGGAATGAGTTGCAAAAAATGCGCTGAAAAAATCGAGTCCAAACTCAGCTCGTTGAAAGGAATCAAAAAAGTTGAAGTCAAACTAGTTGACGACCAAGTACTTGTTGAATACGATCGGGATAAGATAACACTAGCTGAAATCAAATCAATAATAGAAAAGCTTGGGTACTCGACGAGCAGAAAAAAAACTATCACGATTAAAAAAAACGTTTTAGAAGGAATAGCTTACGGCCTGGTACCCCATATTGGTTGCATTGCCTTCATCATTGGCTCAGTGCTCGGAGTCACCGTGCTAATGGAATTCTTCAAACCCTTGCTGATGAATAGATACTTTTTTCATGTGCTCATGGCAATATCTTTCGTTTTTGCGACGATATCGTCCTTCTTTTACTTAAAGAAAAAAGGTTTCCTCTCATGGAAAGGCGTTGCAAAAAAGTGGAAATACCTTACAGGAATGTATGGGTCGACGATAGGCATAAACCTGATATTATTCATGGTTATCTTTCCGTTGCTGGCGAACCTGCCAGCAAGCCAGTCAATCACTGGAGCTGTCGTAGGAGTGCCAAGCAGTGCCAGAAGTACTTTAAAATTAAGCGTTGACATTCCCTGTCCAGGCCACGCTCCACTAATATCCAACGAGTTGAAAACCATTAACGGCGTTGCAGGCGTGCAATTCAGTTTTCCAAACGTTTTCGACGTCACTTACGATTCTACAAGAACTTCAAAGCAAGGAATACTAGCACTAGAGATTTTCGAGACATATCCCGCTACATTTCTGGGATTAGAATCAGGATTAACTGGAAGCGTTGTAGCTGTCACTGCTCCGCAAACGAGCGGGGGGTGTGGTTGCGGGGGTAGCACGTGCGGAGGCTCTGCTGGAAGTTGTTGTGGAGGAGGATAAAATGAAGATTAAAAAAACAGAGATTTTAACATGGATGGTGGTCGTAACCTTAATGCTAACACTGGTTAACAGTTATACGACTTTTAACTTAGGAAGCAAGTTGGATTCTATAACAGGAAGCGCTGTTGAAGTAAAACAAGGTGAAGTGAAGGAAACACAGCCTTTGGGAGCTCAAAAACCCGCGCTTCAACCCAACGTTCAAGTCAGCGTTGACGACGACCCAGTGAAAGGCTCCGCGAACGCGCCTGTAACAATCGTTGAGTTCAGCGACTTTGAATGCCCGTTCTGCGCCAGGTTCTATGAACAAACAATGGGACTAATCGATGAGAACTACATTCAAACAGGAAAGGTTAAACTCGTGTTCAGGGACTTTCCGCTAGCATTTCACGAGAACGCTCAGAAAGCATCAGAAGCAGCCGAATGCGCTGACGAGCAAGGAAAGTTCTGGGAATACCACGACAGCTTATTCGAAAACCAAGGGGAATGGTCTTCCATAGGAGTTAACAAGTTTAAGGAGTACGCACAAGAACTCGGACTAAACACCGAAAAATTTGACGCGTGCCTTGATTCAGGCAAGTACGCGAGCGAAGTGCAAAAAGACTTAAGCGATGGCCAAGGTTATGGGGTTTCAGGCACTCCAACGTTCTTCGTGAACGGAATAAAAATCGTTGGAGCCCAACCATACAGCGCGTTTCAACAGTTAATTGAACAGGAGTTGGCTAAATGAGAACAGAAGTGATCATTGGAACAGTCGTTTTTTTAGTTGCTGTTCTAGTTCTAGCCAACCCATTCGGTTCAAATTTGACTGGCGCGGCAGTGAGCACAGGAGAAGTGAAAATTCCTCTATCAGGGATAACAAGTCAAGCCAAGTGGTACGAGTACGACGCCAGCGGAACAAAAGTAAGGTTCTTCGCCGTCAGGGCGAATGACGGAAGCGTTAAAACAGGTTTCGACGCGTGCGACGTGTGCTACACCTCAAGAAAAGGTTACAGACAGGAAGGAAATTATATGGTGTGCAACAACTGCGGAAACAAGTACCTAATCAACGGACTTGGAACAGAGAACAAAAAACCTGGCGGTTGCTGGCCAGGATACCTGCCAAACACTGTTATCGGAGACACTCTTGTTATCGAGAACTCTGATTTAGAAGGAGGCAAAGCGAGATTCATATGAACAAAAAAACTACTTTTTTATTTTTTATTTCATTTTCAATACTTGTCATAGTCCTAAATTCGACAATTTCAAAGAAAGAAGATTTTAGCCAAAGACGAACCGGGATAATGAACGAGCTCTCACTCGCGGTCGAAGACGCGACAGCCAACGGGGATTATAAGTGTTGTATTGACCCGCCATGCACTATGTGCTACCTTGGAAACTGGTTATGGAATGACGGTACCTGTCATTGCGATGAAATGATACTCAAGGGAGAATTTGACAAGGTTTGCCCGCAATGCAAAAAAGGGCTTGAAAAAGGTCTGTGCAAATCAACAGCTGATTCAGAATGCAATCCACTATAAAATCATTACATTAATTACGTTATAATTAATTACAATCCAGTAGATATGAAAAAAATAAGTTTAGCGATTTCAGGAATGCATTGCGCCAGTTGCGCTGGAACAATAGAAGTAGAACTCAAAAAACTCAAAGGGGTTAAGAAAGCAGTTGTTAACCTCACAACAGAAAAGGCTAGAGTAGAATTTAATTCAAAACAAGTTAGCGAGAAGAAAATAATAGAAACAATTGAAAAACTTGGTTACACTGCAAAACCTGATAAATCTCAAGATTTTAAAGAACGTAAAGAAAAAGAAATCCGAGGGCTTAAGCGCAAACTCTTCATCGGCCTCTCACTGTCAGTTCCCACTCTATTAATTGGAATGTTCTTCCCAGAATTATTTCAGCCATACACCAACTTGATATTATGGGTTTTGGCCACGCCAGTCCAGTTTTACGTTGGAGCCCAATTTTATAGGGGGGCGTGGAACGCTCTCAAAAACAAGACGTCAAACATGGACACGCTAATCGCGCTGGGAACGAGCGCAGCGTACTTCTTCAGCGTCTTCGTAACACTCACTGACCCAATGGGTCACCAGTACTTCGAAACCGCAGCAATGCTAATCACCCTTGTTTTACTGGGGAAGTACTTGGAAGCAGTGGCGAAAGGTAAGACTTCAGAAGCAATTCAGAAACTAATTGGTTTAAAACCAAAAACAGCTATTGTCATCAGAGAAGGCGAAGAGCTTCGCGTAATAGTTGATGAAGTCCGCATTGGGGACGTAATTCTTATCCGTCCAGGAGATAAGATTCCTGTTGATGGTGAAATCGTTTGGGGAAGCTCGTCAGTGGATGAGAGCATGGTCACAGGAGAGAGCATACCAATTGACAAGAAAAAAGGAGATTTTGTGATAGGAGCCACAATTAACAAGCACGGCAGTTTTAAATTCAAGGCAACAAGGGTTGGGGCAAACACCACCTTGTCACGAATAATCAAGTTAGTTGAGGAAGCTCAAACCTCGAAAGCGCCAATACAAAGATTCGCTGACATGATTTCGTCATATTTCGTGCCAGCCGTCCTGCTAATCGCGCTCACAACATTTATCACATGGTATCTTGTTAAGACAGATTTTTCTTTCGCGCTCATGACATCTGTCGCAGTCCTTGTCATAGCGTGCCCGTGCGCGTTAGGACTCGCCACTCCAACAGCAATAATGGTGGGCACTGGAAAAGGAGCGAGGAGCGGAATCCTAATCAAAGGAGGTGAAGCCCTGGAAACGGCTCACAAGCTTGAACACGTAATATTTGATAAAACAGGCACCATAACTAAAGGAGAACCAGAAGTCACGAACACCCACTCATTTAACAGTTTCACCAACAAACAAGTGTTAACAATTGCTGCGAGCATTGAAAAAAACTCGGAGCACCCCCTAGCTGAAGCCATCGTCAAAAAAGCTGAGAAAAAAGGGTTGTGGTTAAAGAAAGTCGAAGGATTCAAAGCTGTTCCAGGCTACGGCGTGAAAGCAAAGATAGGAACCAAAACTTATTATTTAGGCAATAAAAAATTGATGACCGATAACAGAGTGAACATTTCCGAGGTCGGAAAAAAAGTTAGCTCACTGGAAGAAGATGGGAAAACAGTCATGTTCCTAGCCGAGAACAAAACCCTTATAGGTTTGGTATCAGTGTCTGACGCCATCAAAAAAACTTCTGCCAAAGCCGTCAAAAAATTAATGGAGCTCGGATTAAAAGTTTACATGATTACCGGGGACAATGAGAGAACAGCTCAAGCCATAGCGAAAGAAGCAGGGGTGAAAAACGTTTTCGCCGAAGTCCTTCCTAAGGATAAGGCAAAGTATGTGAGAAAACTGCAAAAAAAAGGTTTTGTGTGCATGGTTGGTGACGGGATTAACGACGCGCCAGCGCTCGCGCAAGCAGACATAGGCATAGCAATGGGTTCGGGAACAGACGTGGCAATGGAAACCGGAAACGTTGTTCTGATGAAAGATGACTTGCTTGACGTGCCAAAAGCAATAAGCTTGAGCAAACAAACCATGGCAAAAATCAAGCAAAACATGTTCTGGGCGTTAATTTATAACATTCTCGGGATACCAATCGCTGCAGGAATCCTTTATCCTGTCACTGGATGGCTACTTAGCCCGATGATTGCCGGAGCCGCCATGGCCATGAGTTCAGTTAGCGTGGTGACAAACTCTTTATTGCTAAAAATTAAAAAACTCTAAATGAATAACTTAAAAGATGAAAAAAATTGCTCCACTATTCTTTTTGTTACTCTTAACACCCGTCTTTGGCTTTGAAGTGGACCTGTTTGAGGACGGTCGGGTCCTGATTAACGGAACGCATAGTCAGGAGTACACGAGCAAACAAGGAACCTTGTGGACTGCGGGTTTCCAAAACTTCACAGACATAACCATAAACCTCCCAGGACAAGCCAGCATAAAAGGAATACAAGCCAACTATGATTACTCCATAAAATACGAAAAAAACCTGAGGGTATCAGTGGTTAACGCTGGCACAGACTCTTTCATAAAAATTGATTACGAACTGAAAAACGAAACAGACGATTCGCAAACCATGACACTGTTTATTATAACATTAATCATCATTTTTTTAACAGCGTTTTTTTCGGCGAAACACTTTTCAGAAAAAGACAAACTCGACCTCAAGCAAGTCAAAAAAGTGCTGAACCCCCGGCAAGTCAGGATAATCGAAACAATAATGAAAGAAGGCGGAAGCCTTAACCAAAACCAACTCCACAGACTCACCAAAATACCAAAAGCCTCGCTCTCAAGACACGTCAACGAACTCGCCGCTAAAGGAATCATAATCAAAGAAGACCTTGGAGGAACGAACCGGCTGATAATAAAAAAGTAACGCGGAACAAGCGTTCCACCCAGCTCTTAATACCCGTTCCACCCATTAAAAAAAGACAGGTGAAAACAACAAACATGAAAAACAAAAAAATTATGACAGCCGCGCTCATGGCAGCGCTCATACTCCTGCCAATGGGAGTGATGGCGGAAGAAACAACTCAGGACGTTCAAGTCCTGCCAGGAAACCCGTTATACGGTTTCAAAAGAGTCATTGAAAGAATCCAAACATGGTTCACTCTAGGAGCTGAAGAAAAAGCCAGACTACACTTATTACTAGCGGAGAGAAGACTGGCTGAACTGAAAGAACTGCAAGAACAGAACAAAACAAGCTTTGACGACGAGCTAATAACTGATTACGAGAACCAGATGCTGGCAATGGAACTGCAGATAAACCTGACAAACCACAACATAACCCAACAACTAGAACTCGCAATAGTGGAGTCAACAGCCAAACACCAAGCAGTCATGCAAAGAGTCATGGAAAAAGCTCCTGAAAGAGTCCAGCAAAGATTGCAAAGAGTCATGGAAAGACAAGCTATGAACCAAGAAAAATTCATGCAAAGGTTAATGCAAAGAGTTGGCGAGAACCCAGGACAAAACTACTCCCTGCAAAAAGGATTTGGAAAAATGGGTGTGGGAAAAGGAGCTTGGAAGGGATTAAACTGTACAGAGGAAGGAAACTGTCCTTTAATTGAGGAATAAAAAAACCTCCCTCTCTCTTCTTTTTTTTGAAAGGAAAGATTAAAGAGTAATGAAATCCAATCATCTCTTTTTAGAGTGGTAAAAGAAATCGTGATAACAGGCGGGCCTGGTTGCGGTAAAACAACTATTCTTGAACTATTAGCCCAAATGGGCGGAAAAAAATACTGTGGAGAAATAGAGGTTATAAGCGTTTGTGGGGAAAAAATGGTTCTTGTCCCTGAATCAGCCAGACGAGTCATAAAAAAACAGCAGGCAAAAGGGGTTGAAGAACCTTGGTCGGACAGAGTCGCTTTTCAAACAGAAATAATCCTTGACCAAATACTCCTTGAACAAAAAGCTAAACAAGAAAACGGTGTTTTCATGGTTTATGATAGGGGAAGACCTGACGGTTGGACGTATTGTTTATTAGAAGGTAAAAAAGCGCCTGAAGTTGAAAAACTTGCAAGACGAAATTATGATTTGATTGTTTTTTTAGAAATGCCTCCAAAAACTTTGTATGAGAGCGACCTTGAAAGAAGCGAGGATTACGAGACTGCAATTCAAATCAGTCGAGCAATAAGAAAAGTGTACGATGAAATGGGTTTTGAAATCAAAAACCTCGGGTTTATGGATAAAGAATCTAGGCTTAAGAAATTTTTTCAAATGATTTGCTAAATCATTTTTTAAGAACTCTGAGCACGGCAGGCTGGACCTGCATTTTTCTTGAAACAACGCCTTTCAAAAAGATTAATCCTTTGTCAAATTTTTTTCCAAAAGCTTTCTCAACAAGCTTGATCTTTGGACCACAACCCATCAATTCAGTGTTGCCGTCATCAATGTCAGTGAACATGACCAAGTGAAAAGCATAACCTTTTTTTTCACAAGATTTTCGCAACGCAAGGAAAACCTTGTTCTTAATCTTGTCAACGTCTTTTTCATCAATCACTGGAACTTGGCTGATAGCGATTTTAAAACCGTTCTGCACGTACTCCTTCAAATCAGTTTCAAGAATTTTTGCAGGAGTTTTCCTGACCAGCCCGGTGCCAGCTTTAAGCATTTCAGACCCGAAAACCCTATAATTCAGTTTAGCCAGCGTGCTTAGAATCTTGACGGCCTTAACATCTTTTTTGGTGGTTGTAGGGGATTTCAGGAGCAAAGTGTCTGAAAGAATCCCGGATAGGAGAAGTCCTGCTATTTTTTTAGTGATAGGGATCCGCTCCTCAAAAAAACGGTCAGTGATGATAGTGCAAGTGCTGCCCAAAACCTTAATTTCAAAGTTAATCGGGAGAACGGTTTCAACATTATTCCCGACCCGGTGATGGTCAATGACCTCAATCACGTTAGCATCTTCAATGTCTTTTAGAGTCTGGCTTAGCTCGTTGTGGTCTACTAGAATCAAATCCTTGCCCGCGCCAGACTTCAATAAAGCAGGAGTTTTTCCTCCAAACTTTTTGAGCACGAAACGCGTCTCGTCGTTGACAGGGCCTAAACGGGCGGGGACAGCGTTCCCACCCGATTTTTGTAAGAGGTGGGCGTAGCCTATTGCACTGCAAATTGAATCCGTGTCAGGGTTCCTGTGACCTACAATAAAAACTTTTTTCAATTTTGAACAAAGAGTTATTAAACTAGGAAATCTATAAATCTTTTTATGGGATTAAAGGAAAAAGTTGTTGTTTGGCTGGTTAAGCGAATGAGTTACGAGCAAAAAGCGGAAATGATTAAAAAAGTGGCTCCTGAATTCTTTCAAACACTGACACCCGAGCAGAGAGTGGACCTTTTCAGGCAAATCATTCCAACATTGTTGAACGATGCTTTGGACGCTCAAACCATAGCGGATTTGATAATAGAGTTCCCTAAGATAAAGAATGAAATAACTAAGGAGATTGGAAAAAGTTTTTTCAAAGGGATTGCAAGTTTTTTCAAGAAGGATTAATTCATCATAACTTCTTCGCTTCCGTCTTCGATAACTGCTTTAACATTAATCAACTTCTTTAACCCCGAATTCCTAAGCTTTGGCATCAGGATTTCTTCCACTTGGAAAATTCCTGACGGGTTAGTCATCAAAACTTCTATTAATGCTGGCGCGTCAACCCCTTTTTTCACTTCAACGTTTTTGATTGATAGCGCGGAGTAAGAATGAATGCTTTTCTTATTTTTTTTGGAATAATAATGAGTTATTCTCGCCCTGCCAGCAGTCATGTCTGTCCCGTCAGCCACGCTGATAATACCTGTTTCAAGCGAGGTTGGTTTATAGCGACCCATGTGGCAGAGAATTGCTTCGCAAGCAGCTCCCACTATCACGCTTTTGTTCTTGTGTTCGCCAAGAACTCGTTCCATTATAGGTTTAGCGAGGATTACCCCCCATTTCTCATGGTCATCCCTGTTAACGCACATGCCAATATCATGCAAGAAAGCGGCTAGCACGACGATAATCATGACTTCTTCTTCCGTGGCCAACTCTTCTCTAACCAGATTTGGCTTAACTCCTAAGAGCTTGTAAATTTTTAGCGCGCTGTTAATAACGATTTTAGAGTGAATCCTTCCATGGTCGTTGTAACCAAGCCTTTTTATTGAAATAGTGTTACTTAATTCTAGGAAGGAGAGCGCTTCTTTATCTTTGATAACCTTTTTGAAAATTCTTAGCGCTGAAGGAAACTTCCTTAATTTTTTGACAATCGCTTTGTCAAGCTTTTTCTCATCCATAATCGTTAATGCAGTAAAAGGTTCTCTTATAATAAAAACTTTTACAATAACGAGAATATGCCCGCCCCTAGTAGAATGGCAGCAGGAATCGTCACCACCCAGGAAACTAAAATCTCCTTGATGAAACCGTAGTTAACCCTTTTTCGCCGGGCCTTGCCAGAACCAGCCAACGCGGCCACGAAAACAGCTGTACCACTGATAGGCATTCCAATACAAGTGAATAATGATATTGTTATTAAAGTAGATAACTGGGCTGAGAAACCTGCGCTCGGGCTTAGAACTGTTAATCTCGTGCCCAGATTGAGGATAACGTTCTTTCCAAGCATTAGCAAGCCGAGCATTGCAGCAAAACCACCCCAAAAAGCCAAGTTATTCTGGGTTCCTGAGAAGAAAAATATTGCGTTAGGAACATCGTTAGCAGCTCTAGAGAAAACGACGCCCAGTGCAACGATTAAGCCTATACCTGACATGCTTCTCTCAAGTTTCTCCCGAGTCTCAAAGCCTTTGATAATGTTGAAGAAAGTTTTGGCAAAAGCCTTGTAAGAAAGGAAGGCGATGACGAACCCGGCGATAGGGGATATAATCCAAGATAAAACAATTTCGAGCAAAGTATTCGTGTTGATTTCTGATCCCGTGATCAACGAGACTCCCACCATGGCGCCGATCATCACTGTCGTGGTCGAGATTGGAAGTCCCTTCCAAGAAGCGAAAATCATCCAAATAGCGGATGCAAGGAGCACGGCAAAAACCATTGGAAATGTTAAGTTCACGATAAGTTTTTCTTTTAGTGTTGCGCTGACGTTCCCGCTGAACAATAGTACGCCTAGAAAAACGGTTATAGCTGCCAGGATGACGGCAGTTCTAATTTTTATGATTCTGCTCGCCACAGCGCTTGCAATGCTTTCCTCGTTAGCCCCGATGCTCCAAGCGTAAAGCAACGCCACGCCTATCACAAAAATTTCTAGCATTAGATTATATTAAGAAAAACATAATATATATTAATATTTAGCATTTCTAACCCCTAGTGATGAAGCTTTTTGGTCGTGGAAAGAAAACAATATTCGAAAGATTCTCAGAGCACGCTGGTAAAGTTTTTGAAACCGTAAAATTGACTGATAAAGCGGTTGACGTTTACTTCAATAAAGGAGACCTTCAAGAAATAATTGATGATATCTCCAAAGTAGAAACTGAAGCTGATAGCATTTATTATGATATTGCGAGGGACTTGTTCAGGGGACAACTTCTTCCTTACACGAGCGAGGACTGGTTTGAGCTTCTTGACCACGTGGACAACATTGCGGATAATAGTGATAGGATTGCTAAATTCTTGATGGTTTATAGGGTTAAGGTTGACGAGAAACTAAAAAATAGGATAAAAGAGCTTATGAAAATCTCATGCGAAGCAGCTAGAATCATCAGGGAATCTATTGAAATGATGAGGTATGACATGGAAGGCGCTGCTGAAAAAGCTTCAGAAGTTGCTAGGATACGCCACCAAGCCAGAGATATTGAGTATAGATTATTCAAGAAGTTGTTTAATTCAAAAATGTCAACGAAAAGACTGCTCTTGCTGAAAGAAATTGTTTACTGGATTACTCAAGTGTCAAATTCTTCTAAGCGCGCGGCGAACCGGATAATAATGATGAGCGTTAAATACTCATTTTAGAAACTTTTTTTGATATTTTTTTACCACCGATAAATAACAAACTTTTTAAATGGAAGTTCTCTTCAGTTTTTTAAGATGAATTCAAAGATTATAAGTTTTGAAGAAGGTCATTCACTAATAGAACAAGTTTTAGAAAGTGACCCTTCTGGAATAGTGCACACCATGATGGAAGCATATCTTATGCATGTTGAACCTAAAACATATCAGGTAAGGGTTCATGAAGATAAAGATTATCGTAGGAATATGTCGGTAATTGATTTGGTAGGAAAAGTCGATGACATTGAAGTGATTTTGAGAATGAACGAGCCTAGAGTTACTATACCCTTAAGTTCTAGAAAGATTAGTGTTGTGTATACTCCCGGTGGAAAAATGGTGAATGTTGGAGCATTTATTCGTTCTGAAGAGAATGAGGACAAGAAGAAAATTGAGAAAGGGTATAAAATTGCAGAAAACATTGCAGAAAATATCAGAGAATTAATAGCGAAAGTGGAAGAAGCTGTTCAAGAATAGGTAAATCTATTTTCTTTTATTTTAGATTTTGAATATATTCGTAAGCGCTGAACGCGGCGTGCGCACCTTCTCCTGCGCCAATGATTGCTTGCTTCCAACCAGTGTTGCAGCAATCACCAGCAGCGAAAACCCCTTTCACGCTGGTCCTGGATGATTTATCAATGATTATCTCACCTTTCACGTTCAACTTTACGCCCAGGGGCTTGACCAATCCAGCTAACGGAACGCTGCCAATCTCTATGAACAACCCGTCCAACTTCAAGTCCTTAGAATCGTTGTATTCTCTGTCTAAAGTAACGCTTTTCAAAAAATCTTTTCCGTTGATTCTGACCACGTTCGCGTTATTAATGACCTCTACTTTTTCGTTCTTCTCCACTCGCTTCATTATCACTGGTTCAGCCCTAATTTTTTCTTTGCGGTAAATGATGAACACTTTTTTGGCGAATTGCGAAAGCATGAGCGCTTCTTTGGCTGCTGAGTCACTGCCCCCCACGACCCCAACAATCTTATTCCTGTAGAGGGGGCCATCGCAGGTGGCGCAATAACTCACGCCCTTACCGAACAATTTTTTGACGCCTGGAACATCCAATTCCCGGTGTTTGGTGCCAGTGGTGATTATTATTGCTTTAGCGTGAAACACTTCATTTTTCGTGGTTTTTACTGCGAAGCCTTCACCACTTTTCTTGATTTCAACGGCTTCTCCGTCAATGATTTCGGCTCCGCTCGCGACAGCGTGGTCTTCAACCTTTTTCACGAGTTCCGCCCCAACGATTTTCTTAAAGCCGGGGTAGTTCTCTACGGTATGGGTTGTGGCAAGCAGTCCTAACCGTTCTTTGGTTATGACTAGGGTTTTGAGCATGAACCTGCCAGCGTACATTGCAGCGCTCAAGCCGGCAATGCCTCCACCGACCACGATCACGTCCCAAGATTTCATATTAGGTAATTGGTAAACGACTTGTTAAAAAATCTTCTGTTCAAAAACCTTTTAAGGGAAGTTCACAAATCTCATAATCAATGGAAAGAGTAAGTGTTATGGATTGGAAGAAACAATGGTATTCAAGAGGAATTGAACTAGCCTCAAACGATGAAACCACAAACTGGTATTCCAAGAAAAGAATTGAAATAATTAGCACGCCAGACGTAAAAGAAAAAATAATCGCAGAATCCAAATTAGGGATTGAATCTTTAATTAATAAAATTGGTCTTGACATAGAAATAGTGCATAACGACGCACCCGAACAAGTTTTAGAATTGATTAAAAAAGCTTCCTTTGATGAATTCATAAGCGTTGATATTGGGGGGATGGGTAAGAAAAGAGACTCGTTGTTCTTTGAAGAGTTGTTATCATCTTTGCAAGCTTTAGATGATCCTTGCGCGCAATTCATAATCACGAACAGGCATTTAGCAAAAGAACCAAAAAAGTATTATGAAAGGACGCCTGGCATAGCTTGTTTTGGTTACGCAATTCTTGGATTAGGTAACACAACATATGGAGAATCGGGTTATAACCCTAATAGAAAAAAAATGAGTTATCTGGCAATGCACGAGACAGCGCATTTATTGGGTTTTAACACCCATCACTCCCTAACACCTGAATTGAAAGGTTTTGGCAGATATTTTATGGAAAAGTTAAGAAAAGAAGAATGCGTTTTGGAGAGAACCCCTCATACATCATACGCTTGCCAAAAACTTCAAATCGCCTTGACCTCTCTTTGGCAAGGATTACAAGAACAGTCGGGCATAAATTTTTTTTAAATAAAACACTATCACACTTTTTTTGAAAAGAGATTCTTTAAACACTAAATCTCTTTCTCAAAAGAGCAATGGGATTTGTTAAAAAGAGAGAGATAATACGAAAGGTTTACGAAAATTTGATTGAACAGAATCAAAAAGTTGGTGAAATAACTTTTTCTCCAAAAATTAGTTTTACAATAAACAAATTTGCTTATGGAGGAGAATTTGGGGGCGACGTTTACGAAATTGAAAGAGATTACAAAAACGTGCAACTAATTGATTTTGACGGCGCAACCATTCCTATTGGATTAGGGGAATTAAGTGGCGCGTGGTTCTTATGTCCAGGTTTCGGCCCAAACATAATTGCTCTTAACAAATTAGAAAGTCCTATAACCAAAAACTTAGAAGACTCGTTGCGTTGCGAGATTAAGGGTAATCATCTAAAACACGTTGTGGTTTCAGAAATGCCTACTAGCCACAGAGGAGAAAGTTATATCGGTGTTCCAAAAGTTAGCAGGTTTTCAGGAATCTTTGATATAGGATATAGGGAGTTAGATAATTATTATCATGAGGGAAAGTATTCCACTTCTTTAATAGAAACTTTAACAGAGGCGGTGGAAGAAGTAGTGGTTCAAGACCATCATGTAGTAAGGTTAAAATAGTGCGCTTCATTATACAGCGATTTGTGTGAACATTGTTTGTGCCAGTTTTTTAACAATGAAGAAAACTGTTATTGCCAGCGCGCTAAGAGGGATCATGTATTTCACTCCTCGAATCGCTTTTTCGCTTTCGAGTTCACCGATTATCAGTGAGGTGAAAACAGCGTTCAATAACAGGGAAGCCAATGAGATTATTTGAATGTGCTCTGCAGAGATGGATTGGCCAGGAGACCTTATGGTTAATGAACCCATTCCCATTCCTGGAACACTGGTGACGTCTTGAAAAGTAGTCATTGATTCAACCAAGAAACCGGATAAGGCGAAAAGGAGCGGGGCTCCGAACGAGGAAGCTATCATGAACAAGATGGAGTAAGCACCTATACTGGCTTTCATTTTATCCTTTAACTGTTTGGTTTGTCTTACGTCTTCAGCAATGCCTTCTATGAGCGCGGACATCTTGCTACCCCCTTTAACGCCTTCAACAATTAGTTTTACCGCTCTGCGCACAAGCGGGGAAGAAGAATTTCTTGATAATTCGGTCAGCGCGTCTTCCGTGCTGTAACCGAACAAAGCTTTTTTACTGGAGTTTTTTATGTTTTTTGAGAAGGAACCGAATTCTTCTCTGGCGGATAAGAATATGGCTTTTTCAGCGCTGATGCCTGAACGAATGTTTGAAGACATGATTGTTAAAACGTCAGGCAATATTTTTTCGACAAAATCGTTTTTTCTGTCAATAGCTATCAAAAATATGATTTCGGATAGCAAGTGTATTGAAACAAAAATAATGATTGGGGTTAACACGAGCAGGAAGGCAGGAGTGTTCGTGTTCAAAACGTAAACAATGAATGTTATTGTCAGGGATAGCGCAAGAGTGTAAAGGAAGAAGAAGCCAGTCCACTGGTTAACGTCCAAGTTAACTCCTGCTTTCAGTAAATTGTCTTTCATGCGCTTAACATACTTTTTTGGCAGTGCATGCACGAATCTCTTATACATGAGGTCTCACCTTTTGGATGGCTGTTAGAAAAAAAGTGTTTATTACGACCAGATAAACTGGTATCAGGTAAAAAATTTTTGTTAAAGAATCATTACTCATTAGTGAGGAGAGAATTATCATTAAAGTCATGCCAAGTGCGGGGAGAATTATTGCTGAAAGCAAGTACATGACGCTCAGCGGAGTCAATTTTGACGAAAACTGTTCTATCCTGATTTTTTTGGATCTTTCAATGTTCTGAACCATTGAATGAAGGGTTTTAGAGACGTCCGAGCCTTCTTTTAGAGAGTTTATTAACTGCCATAGCAGTCGTCGGAAGTCCTCTGAAGCAATTCTTCCCGCAAGTTCTTCAAGCGCTTCTAACTCGCTTTTGCCCGTCTCCAACTCGTGAACATATTTTTTGAATTCTTCAGAAATCTCTCCGTAATCACCAAACCCGACTCGAGAAATCGCGTTGAAAAGGGTTTGCCCGGAATTTACTCTAACGTAAATCTCTCTTATTGCGAACGCAATGTTCTTGTCAAAATCTTTCGACCTTTTATTCGCTAAAAAATAAGGTTGCCTCATTTTTAGTATGAAAGCAAGCCAGAAGATCAGAAAACCTGTTGCGAGCGAGAATAGGAAGTTATACGGGTTTAAAATATTCAAAAAAAATAATGTTATCAGCGCTGACGTAGTGTAAAAAGCGCTGAAAGAAGCGGATATGAGGACTGCTAGGCTGGTGTAATCAAGAACTGATTGTTTGATGCCCGCCCACTTGAGTGTTGGTGACAGTCTTGGAAACATGGAAGAAAGAAGTTTTGCTAGACCCCTAAAGTTTCTAGCATAATCAATCAATTCACCCATAATTTTTTAGAACCTCTGCTTTTGAACAATTTTTTCGAATCATTTCAAGAAGGGTTCCGGAATCCAGAAAATAAGCGCTTATAATCCTGCCAACGTTTTCTAACCCGCTTAACTCGTTTTCAATCATCCATTTCAAAACCTTTTTTTTGTCGTTCAAGTCTTTCGTGACATCTTCTTCACTCATCCCGGTGTACACCTTTATTTTTTGTGTTAAGGTTTTGGATGGGTTTGAGGAAAAGTGTTCGTTAGAACTGGAATCCCATTCCCGAACCTTGTTGATGACAATCCTTGCTTTTCCCATGATTTCGGTGGATATGACCTCTGACAATTCTGATAATCTTCTTATCCCTTTTCTTCGGTCCCTGAACATGACAACAATCAATGGAATCGCGCTTATCATGCCTTCAGGAATGTTCATCGGGTCGTGGGTAAGTCTTTGAACGGTTTGCTCTCCTGTTTCAGCATGAACTGTTGCGTAAACGCTGTGACCCGTGTGAATGGCTTCGAACAAGGTTTCTGCTTCAAACTTTCTTCTAACTTCCCCCACGATGATTCTGTCCGGCCTCATCCTTAAAGAGTTGATTAAGAGTTCTTGCATGCTAATACCTCCTTTGCCTTCAAGGTTTGGCTCCCTGACCACTAGGGAAGTCCAATAAAGAAATGATGGAAGTTGAAGTTCTTTAGTGTCTTCAATGCTAATCACCCTATGATTTGGAGGAATAAAAGCCATTAAGGTGTTCAGAAGCGTGGTTTTTCCGCTAGCCGTCCCGCCAGCAATGAGATAAGATATTTCATACTGGGTTGCCAGCCATAGAAGTGCGGCTTCCTCGACGGTTAGCGTGTCATTTTTTATCAAGTCCACGATCGTCCAAGGTTTTTTCCTGAATTTACGAATCGTTATCGTATTACCAAAATAAGAAATAGGGTATAATACTGCGTTAATCCTGTCACCGTTCAACAACCTAGCGTCTAGTAAGGGGTCAAGACGGCTTATGCTTCTCCCAACTTTTCTCCCAATTATTGTGGAGTAATCGTAAACCTGTTTTTCTGTTAAAAAAATGTTTGTTTTAAGCCAGCCGTGCGTTCTATGGTAAACCCAGGCAGGAGCTTTTTGCCCGTGAACCACTACTTCTTCCAGTTCAGGGTCGTTAAGCAAGTATTCCACTGGCCCGAGCCCAATCGTTTCTGAAAGAATTATGCACAGAAGATTGTTCAGCTTTTCTTTAGACTCTTTTGGAAAGTTCTTTCTAATTATTTTGACAGCTTTTTCCTTTATTTTGGTCTGAACCATTTTTATCGCTCTCTCGTCAATAATTTCTTCCTCTGATAATTTTATTTCACGCATTAAATCTTCTTTAACCCCCATAATTATTGCGTGGGTAGCTGGCTTAACCTCGGGCAGTGAAACCTCGTAAACAAGAGTGTATTCTCCTTTTTTTTGGAGGATTCTGACAGGGATTTCTACGTCAAAAGTTGTTGTTTTGTAATTCGTGATTATCTTCATTTTATTTTTAGGTAAGGGTGACCTATCAGCGGGTACTTCATCTTGACTAAATTGTTTTCGCTTAGCTCGTTAGCCCACTCCTCTACTATTTCATAGTCCGCCTTCAATATTTTTGAAAGTTCTTTGACACTGATTTTTTTCGTCATTTTCACTATTTCAAGCAATAAATCCGCTTTCGTGTCGAAACGGTCAAGAGGTGGTAGGATTATGGTTTTTCCACTCCTGGTTTTGATTTTGGTCACTTTAAAGTTCTTGACCGCTTTGTCGAGTTTTTCTTGGCTTTTTTTAATCCAGGATTTCTCGTTAAGGAAGGGCAGTTCTTCCTGTATTGGCTCCCAGAACCCTGGTTTTATGAACCACATAATTCTTTTCCCGCCTTTGCGAAAAGTTTTATCAAGAGTTGAAGTCCATTTATTTCTTATCTTAAAAGCTTTTTTCGGGTCTTTCTCAATTTTTTCCAGTTCTTCTAAACCGTATTTGATTATGTCTTTTCTAATTTTTTCGTGCGGGATCCCGACTTTTAGTGCTTGACCGAATATTTCTTGGAGCTCGCAACCCACTTCTTTTTTGACTTTAGGTTTAACAATTTTTTTAACAGGGTTTTTCACTGGTTTCTTGTTTTTTTTACGCGAACTTTTTTTAGGAGGCATTGATATATATTTTAAATATTCGGGGTAATATAAATATTGTTTTGGAAATGAATGTTTTAAAACTGTTATCAAGGATTTTTTTCCGGAAGATTAGGAGGAAACCAGTAGTGATAGGCGTTTTTGGCCCTCCAAACTCTGGTAAAACCACGCTCATTAATAGAATACTTAATGATATTGGCTTGGAAGAATTGGGGAAGGTTTCCCCCGTGCCTCACGAGACTAGGAAAGTGAAATCAAGAAAAGGCGTGAAATTGAAAGTTGGAAGATTAACACTGGATTTTGAGGTTATGGATACCCCTGGGGTGAGCGAGAAAATAGATCCAGACATGTTTTCTGAGTATGGTATGAAGGGGCATGGCGCGAGTTTGAGGACGGTGGAGGCCGTTAACGGCGTTGTTGAAAGCATTAAGGCAATAGAAAGTGTGGATGGCGCTTTGGTAGTCGTGGACGCGTTAGCTGATGAAGTGGATGACATGACCAGGATGCTTGTCAATAATTTTGAGTTCGCTGGCAAAAAAGTTTTAATAGTTGTTAATAAGATGGATAAGAGCCCTGACGTGTCATTCGTGCAAGAAGCGTTTCCTGATTATAATCTTATCCTGATTAGCGCTAAAACGGGTTGGAACGTTGAAGAACTGTATAAAGAAATGATAAACATGTTTTAGAACAACAAATAATAAAAAGAGAAAATCGTCTTATTCATCTTATGGAAACTACTGACGATAAAGAAACAGTGAAATACCAAGTAATAGGAATAGGTTACCCAAAAACTGGGTTTAAGAGGTGGGGTTTTAAAAGAGAAAAGACTACTTTTTATCCTATCTTAGGATTTTTTCCAGTTTCGGGTGTAGAAGTCATACAAAAACAGATTCTAAAATCTTTTAATGAACCTTCTATAACTGAAGTTTATGTTTTCATGAGGAAACATGGGAGTAACGAACTATTGTTAAGTATAGAAAAAGGAAAGATTGAAGCAGGGTTTTCGGAACTTGAGAAAAAATTTATTTGACAAAAATCATTCTCGAAAAAAATAGCCCTTGACAGAAACGTTTAGGCCGTACTCTTGGACAAAATTGATTCTCAAGCTTTCCTCTTCAGGCAGGACGAGAGTTAATTCAGCGATTTCACCGCTCGAATTAGAATAATTTAAAGTGAAATTGTTTTGACGGACCCGCCAGGTCACGTTAGAACTTCCATTGGTTTCTACTGTCACGTTGGCTTCGCCCACAAGTTTTTCCTCATAAAACTCTGGGCTTTCAATTATAATCTTCAGCGAACCCGCATCGTTCTGCCAAGTCACTTGATTAATTTCTGGCAGTTTTAGTTTTAGCGCGGTTGCTGAGCTCGTATTGTTCCAAACAATTTTTTGGGCAGAATAATTATTAGTTATCAGGATTCCATACGGTTGAACGATTTGTTCCAGGTAACCGTTATCAACGCTCGAGATCAGGTTAGAAAAGTCGTGAGAGATGCCGTAAACACGGGTTAGGAAAGAGTCGTAAGAGTTCATGTTATGACTAGCGTTAAAAAAAGGGTTCAAATAGGAATGAAATGTTAGGTTAACCGAGTCACTGCTTGAAACGGAGTGATAAAAATTTGTTGCTTTGAAAAGATTGTTTTTCACAGTGTTTGCTTCCTGGCTCGTCCGGGAAGCAGCGATTGAGTTAACAAAAGTCTCGCTATAATTATTGTTTTGGGTGAAGACAAGGAAGACCAGAGAACTTATGACAGTGAAGAAAGCAAGAGTCATTAGTGACATGAGAATTCCTTTTTTCATGGCCATAACCTCATTTCTGCTTTACCTAACAGGGTGATGTTGCCTTCGCTTGTCACCAAGAATACTCTTCGCGCGTTAACAAAATCTGTTGTGACCGGGTCGCCTAAGTTGATGGATTGATTCAAAGAATTGTCTGGATTGTAGTAAAGAACTTCCAGCGAGTGGTTGAGGTTTGGAGGAATTAATTCTTTGAGCGAGTCGTTAATGGTACTTGGATTCATGCTCTGCAAAGAAGGTGTCAGGACGTTCAAAGTGTCTTGAGCTTGCTTTAACAGCATCAATTTATCGTAATGGGTTTCGTATTCTTGGGAGGGAAAAGTTGCTAGGAAAAAAGTTATTATCATTGCAGCGAAGAAAACGTCCAGTGAAAAGACGAAGCCTTTACTCATTTTTCCCTCCAAACAATTAGTTTAACGTTCACGCCATCCCCTTTCATTAGCGCAAGTCTTTTGATGGCAACGATTTCATCGGCTAAAGCGTAACTTTCTCCAGAATCATAAATATTGGTGCCGTTCGAATAATTCACTATTATTCTGTAATCATATTCTTGCAGTCCTAAGAGTTTTTTGGAGTTTTCGTAATCGTTTGACGCGTAATCAATCATTCTTTCAAGTTTTCCGGAATCAATGTTTTCAAAATCCTTGACTCCTGCTCGATTTGATTCAATGGACCAGTTGAAGGGCTGGCCGGACGAGTCCATTAAGGAAACGCTCGCGCCGTAAGCTTTCATTCTTAACTCATTGGTGGAATAACTTTTTTCCAGATCTCTGGAGTAATCGTTCCACATGGTTATGCCTGCGTAAAAGAGTATTGCGAACACGGTTATGGCGACCACGAAGTCAAGGGACACGATTTGCGCTTTCAACTTATCACCACGCCCCCGTTCAAGTTTTGGATGGTCACAACTTCTTGTGAGATGTTGAAGTCGCTGTGAGAACCGTTGGTCACGCTTGTTATCATATTGCAGAAAACTGTTTCGTTTTCGGAGAGGACTTGCACGGACTTGTCTTGAACGCTTAGGTTATACCCTTTCAAAGTCATGTTGGTTTCAAGTCCTTCTAACAGCGTCGCGTCAGCCACTTTGCTGCTGAAAGAGTTGCAAACGCTTTTAACTTCGACGAAAAATTCTTGGGATTCAAGCATGGTCTTCCTGTGATACACTGAGTTAGTGGTGACGATGAATAAGGAGACCATGAAAGTAATTACGAAAAGTGTTTCCACGCTAACCTGTGCTTTCATTAACCAACCTGCCCAACAATTATGTTGGAGTTAAGGTCTTCCGACCCCGAGTAAGTCCAAATAATGCTTCCATTAATCCCGTAAAACGCCGCGATTCTGTGATCCCAAGTGAGGCCTCCAACCAAATCAGGATGCCCGTCTAGGTCCAGGTCCCCTGAGTCAAGCTTGTTCATTGCTACGGGGTGCTGACTCGAATCATAAAACGTGCTTCCATTGATTCCATGCAGGGCACGGTAACTTTTTTGGTTGTCCCTGCCAAAAACAAGGTTAGCAAAACCGTCGTTGTTCAAGTCAACGGGATGAAGGATGTAAGAGTTCTCCCAACTAGAATCATGAATCCACATTTGTGTTCCGTTCTGCCCGTAAAAAGCGTAAACATAGTGCTCCCAGTCATTCATTGCAGCAACATCGCTTGTTCCATCATTGTTAAAATCGCCGACCGCGATTCGATCAACGCTCGCCCCAACACTACCTGAAATCCAGACTTCACTGCCATCACTCCCGTTTAACAAGTAAACACTGTTCTTGTTAGTGCCTATGAACACGTCATCGTAAGAGTCTCCAGTAACCTCTTCTATAAGAATCCTGCTCTCGCCTTTAGCGTTCAAAGACATTGAGGTCATCCAAAGAATGGTGCCATCCTGACCGTTATAAGCGTAGACTTGTTTGTTGCCATTATCATTCACAACGATGTCGATGAAAGAATCTCCGTTGAAGTTCCCGGCACCAATGGTTTCAACGTTGTTCTGAGCGAAGTCGCTGGAAATCCATGTTTCCGCGCCTGTGCTCCCGTTAAGCTTGTAAACTTTTTTCTGATCTCCTCCGAAGAAAACACTTCCTTCATGGATTATTATATTAGATCTTAAATCGTCGTCTCCTAGAGTCATGGTGTAATTCCACATTTGTGTTCCGTTCTGCCCGTAAAAAGCGTAAATGATCTCCCAATCGTTTTTTCCAGCAACCACGTCGTTTAAACCGTCTCCGTTCAAGTCGCCGATGGCAAGGGTGTCAGGGTAATCATTTAGTGATGAGGATTCCCATTTAACGCTTCCATTGTTGCCGTGCAGAAGGATAACCCTTCGCGGCCAAGACCAGTCTGAGAACACGACTTCCAAATAATCAATGAATGGAACAGTGGTATTCACTCTTATTGAAGCATTAACTTCTTGGCCGAAAAGGGCGCGTGCAGTAACGTTTCCATCTTTGATTCCTGTCTGGTTTCCAAAAACCCTTATCACGTATTCATGAGTGCCTGACGAAAGATTTCCTAAATCCCTGAAAGAATCCTTAACCCCTCCTGACACAAGGTCTATGTAATCAACGAAGCCTGGTTCAACAGTTAGGTTAGTGAAATAAAGTGTTCCCTCACCAGTGTTGTTAATAATTATTGAAACTTCGTTGTACTCGCTTAAGTCAGCGTTAATGATTTGGTATACTGGTTCAACATTCAGAACTCCTTGAACCACTTTGACCGTTACGCTTGAATTAACTGCAGAGTCTTCACCCATGAACTCAAGAACGCCTGAATACTCTCCTAAAGAATCGCCGAAAAACTCGGCAGTAACGCTTTTGCTTTCACCCGCGTTTAATAATCCGATATCATAAAAAATTTGTCTTCCCGCGGTAACGTTGTCCGTGTCTACTAACGAAGCCACGCCTCCCGTGGCTGTGATGTTCGTGTTAACTGGTTGTGACAGGGTGTTCGTGACCATGAAATCATGAGTTTTGCTGAAACCCAAGTCAACCAAAAGCGTAAGCGATAATGGTTCGATAAATATTGATTCCGCTCCAATGGAAACACACCCGTTATCCAAAGCCTTTATGGTTATCAAATGATAACCCGCGTTTTCGGGTAGGAGTCCTTCAATGCAAGTGTCCGCTTCTTCCCACAAGTCAGAACCGGATGCAGTGTAAAAAGTTATGGTTTTATCGCTTGTTGACGTGCCGTTAATCATTTCAGGAATATCGACTAATAGTGTTTGTTGTGATGGCGGGCCTAAAGAGTTAACTACGTTAACAGCGTTCTTAATCTTTTTTAAGGAGACTTGGGTTTGCTTTAGGGAGGTTGTTAGTTGCGCTTGTTCTTGAGCAAAATAAGCGATTGGTGTAAGAGCCAAGAGTAGGATTCCTACAATAATCAAGTATTCAACGCTAACCTGGCCTTTAATCACGAAAAAGTTAATGTTGGTGCGTTTTTATTAATTATTCCCCTTAAAAAAGCAAAGTTTGATAAAAAACTTTATCCATTAATTCTTAGAATGGCTGATTTTTCGGATAAACTTGTAGAGATTCGCTCTCAAATGAGCGAAAAAAAAAAGAAGCGCGAGAAAAAAGTGAGTATGAAGAAAGCAAAAGTTTTGGGAGAAAAATCGTCTGAAAAAATGTTTGAGAAAAATTTTGGGATTAAGGAATATTTTGATAGGGTAAAAAGCGGTGTTCCGGGGATTGATGAAGTGCTTCATGGAGGAATCCCTAAAGGGAATCTGGTGGTTATTGCTGGCGGACCCGGTTCTGGCAAGACTTCTTTTGGATTGCAGTTTCTTTATGAAGGTGCTAAGAATCAAGGAGAGCCAGGCGTTTTCATATCGCTTGAGGAGGAGCCTGAAAGGCTGATTAAGAACGCTAAAGGGTTAGGGTTTGATTTTGAGCCTTTAATCAAAGAAGGAAAAGTATTGATAATCAAATCAGCAATGTATCAGTTGAACACGCTCTTCAGCAACATTAAAGAAGTGGTTAGGAAGATGAAAGCTAAAAGATTAGTGATAGACCCTGGCGCGTTGTTAAGACTGTTTTTTGAAACAGAAATAGAGGTCAGAAAAGCTTTTGTTGACTTGGCAGGCCTGCTTAAAAAAATGGATATAACTCCTCTGATAACCACGGATTTTTCTTTGGAGGCTGGAAAGCAGTTCGAAATGGAGGAGTACGCTGCTGATGGAGTAATACTTTTATATCATACTAGAATTGGTAATATTTATCAGAGAATGATTGCCATCTTAAAAATGAGGGGCACGAGTCACAGCGAAAAAGTGCATCCTTTCAAAATAGGTTATGGTGGAATAATGGTTTACCCTGAAGAAGAAGTTTTCAGGGAAATGGAATAGTGGTGAGGGTCTAAGCTTTTTTTATGGTTATGGCTTCAACAGGACAGGATTCTTCACCTTCCTTATAGGCTTTTAATTCTTTATCAGTTATCTTTGATTTCAATGGTTTTGCCTTCCCGTTTTTCATAACGAAGAGACTTTTCCCTTTTTCATCCGTGGTCACTGCTTCACAAGCACCGCAACCAATGCAAGCGTCCTTGTCAACTTTGATAATGTATGCCATAAAGCGAATTCTTGATGCTCATACCATTTAAGTTTTTCTACAGAAATAAAAAAAATAGGGATCTGATTATAGAAGGATAACACGTTTTAGGGATTGGCAAACACAATTTTTATTAATGAGGCTTTATTAAAAATTACTTGATTAAATGTTATGGCAAGGGTTATAGGAATATTTTCGAGTAAAGGTGGCGTTGGAAAAACGACTCTTGCAATAAATCTTGCTGCAAGCATGTCTTACGATTTCGGAAAAAAAGTTTGTTTGGTTGACACAAATCTTTCGTGCGCTTCATTGGGAATCCATCTTGGATTGCACTTAAACCCTACTAACATTAATATGGTGTTAAGAGGAGAGTCTGATTTGGACGAGGTTTTGGTCAGGCATCCTTCAGGAATGACTGTTCTTCCAGCTTCAATACAGTTGAAAGAAAGTCTTACTGAGCAGTCCAAGCTTCCAGAAATCATTAAAGACTTGAAAAAAGATTATGATTTCGTTTTCTTGGATACGGCCCCCACTGTGGGAAACGAGACTTTGTGGGCCATGCACACTGTTGATGAAGGAATCATAGTAACGGATTCAACCATGCCCTCACTGGTGGAAGCCATAAAAATATCCAAGATGGCGGAGAAGTATAGGGTTCGCATACTTGGAGTGATTGTTAACAAGAACATGAAGAAAGGTTTAACACTTGACGAAATATCTTATTTCACGAGACTAAACCTTCTTGGCGAACTGCCAATGGACCAAAGAGTTAACGACAGTATAAGACATCATATGCCAGCGGTTCACAATCTTCCACGCTCAAAGATTTCCCAAGAAATTAGAAGGATATCCGCGTCAATACTTGGCCAAGAATATAATGTTCCACTGGTTGAAAAATTTTTCAACTTGCTTGGCGTAAATTAAAAAATGATAAATGAAATGGTTTAAAAATCTCTCGGAGAGAGAAAAGCTAAGGTCCGATACACTGAGAGAATTTGTTCTAAAAAAAGGTGTTATGGTTCATTCAAAAAAAGTTGATGAGTTATTGGTTGAACTTGAAGATAAGAAAGAAAAGTATCTTAACTTTTTTTTAGCGGTTCAAACCCTAAAAGACAGAGAAGTTGAGGAATTAAGCGAAATAGATTATTATTCAGATAACATAACTCTCAGCCCATCCAGTTTCAGGCAGCTCATAAAAACGGAGACGCCCATTGGTTTTAACAATCACTTTTTAAACGCTGAAATCAGTGGTGTTGGAATAACTTGTCGTGCACTGCCTTCGCTTATAGAAGAGCTTGAAAAACGCAATTCTTTCAGGTTTAAGCACTCTAGAAAAAAGGTGAGCACGCTAAAAGATTTTAAAAAAGAGTTGAGCTTGCAGAAGAAAAGAACGTTGGAGCATCACGCGAAAAAAAGTCATTTCTCTGAGTGGACAAGGTTTTTTAACAAGCAGTTATCCGAGGACATAGCGTTTTTTGAAAAAAAAGGTTTAAAAAGAGAGGAAATCAGTAAACTCTTGCTTAATAAATTGGAAGCTCACGAGCACGCGCGATTACCCCGTTGGTTCTGACGAAAAAAATAAGTAAAATGGTTTTAAGAAAGTTTGAATTAAAAGAACAGTTAAAAAGGAATCTTGGAGTTTTTGGCTTTAAAGAATTGTTCCCAATACAGGAGCAAGCAATACCTTTAGCCTTGAAAGGCAGGGACATTTTGGGGCAGGCTAAAACAGGAACTGGCAAAACCTTGGCGTTCGCGATACCTATCGTGAATAAATTGGACGAGAAGAGTTTGGAGGTTCAGGCGTTAGTCCTCGCTCCAACAAGGGAGTTGGCGCAACAGGTTAACAAAGAGTTTAAAAAAATAACTTTGAACACGGGTTTAAAGTCTTTGTGCGTTTACGGAGGGGTTAGCATAAACCGTCAGATAAGTTTGCTTGATAAGGGTGTTCAAATCGTGGTCGGAACTCCTGGAAGAATTCTGGACCATTTGGAGAGGAAGACTTTGCGCATCGGGAAACTGAAAGTGTTGGTTCTTGACGAGGCTGATAGGATGTTGGACATGGGTTTTATTGATGATGTTGAAAGGATAATGCGCAGAACTCCTGAAAAAAAGCAGGTCATGCTGTTTTCAGCAACCCTTTCTGAAGGAGTAATTCGGTTGTCAAGAAAGCACATGCATGACCCTAAGAGGATTCAGGTCAGCGGAGACGTGTTAACAGTGGAGAACACTGAACAGTTTTACGTTGACGCTTACTCTCGCAGAGAGAAGTTTGATGTTCTGTGCAATTTGTTGAATCAGAGAAAAATAAAGCAAGCAATAATTTTTTCGAGAACTAAAAGATGGGCGGACCACTTGTCCAGGCAGATGAAAAGCCTTGACTTCAACGCTCAGCCAATACACGGCGACTTGTCTCAAGCCATGAGGAATAGGGTGATGACCCGTTTCAAAGAAGGGAAAATAAAGTTTTTGATAGCTACGGACGTGGCTGCTCGAGGCCTGGACATTCCTGAAGTTTCTCACGTGGTTAATTACGATCCTCCCGACACTAAGGAAGATTATGTTCATAGGGTTGGCAGGACTGGTCGGGCTGGCGCTAAGGGAGAAGCAATAACTATTCTGACTCGCGAGGACTACTTTCCTTTCAGAAAAATTCACAATGATTTAGGAGTTAAGATAAGAGAGCTGAGAGTTAGTATAGATAAAAGGTTCTCTAAGCTTGCGAAGTCCAGCGGAAAGGTTTTGGCTAGAAGGGGAAGGGGTGGCAAGGAGAAAAGAGAGTTCAAACCGGATTTCAAAAGGCACAGAAAAAAAAGGGATAAGCGGGAAAGAAAAATGGTTAGGAGCGGCCGATTCTGAAATCTTTGATTATGAGATGGAAGAGTTTAGGAATTCTGAAGGACAGTAAGATTGTTGAAGCGTTTGAGAAAGTTAATAGAAAAGATTTTGTTCCTAAACACTTGGTGAGCGAAGCGTACGAGGATCATCCTTTGCAGATTGGCGAGGGGCAGACGATAAGCCAGCCGTCGACTGTGGCGATAATGACGCAAGCCCTTGAACCCATAAAGGGTGATAAGGTTTTGGAGGTTGGCGCGGGTTCTGGCTGGCAGGCAGCGATACTATCCGTTATAGTTGAGCCTGGAAAGGTTTACACGATTGAAAGAATTAATGGCTTGGCAGAACTTGCTAAAAAGAATTTAGAGGCGTACGGTAACGTTCAAGTAATCCTTTCTGACGGTTCAAAAGGTTTGCCGAGCGAAGCGCCTTTTGATAGGATAATCGTGGCTTGCGGTGCGGAAAAGGTTCCTGAAGCTTTGAAAGAACAGTTAGCTGAGGGAGGGGTGATGGTGATTCCTGTGGGCAGGCCTCATCAGAGAATGCTGAAGATAAGGAAGAAAAAAGGTTTGTTAGAGGTTCAGGACCTTGGCTCTTTTGTTTTCGTTCCTTTAATCATTGAATAATTATTTCTCCGTCTTTGCTTATTTTGAAGTAGAAATGGTCTTGTTTCACGTCTGTCGCTTCAACTTTTTCTATTGAAATCCATCTTTTGCCTTCTTCTTTGCCCATGTGGATGGTGGCCTGGGTTATCGCTTTTAAGGATTCTATGACGTTTTCGGGCTGCATTCCTTTTTCGATGACAAAGATTGCTAGGGTTTTGGACATTCTTGCGCGGGCGCACGCGAAGTCAACGAATTTTATGATGCTTCTTTCGTTGTTCCATAGGAAGAATTCGCTCATTATGTCAAAGACTTCCACGACTTTGTCGGAGTCTATTGTTTTGCGAATTCGTTTTATAGTTGTTGAGAGTTTTACTAGGTCGTTGAGGTTGTCCAGCGCGAATTCTCCTCCGTCTTTTGACGCTTTCCAAGAGTACCCGTCAATTATTATGAGTTTTTTGTTTTCAATGAATTTTTCGAATTCTGGGACTTCTTCGATTAATTGTTCTTTGTTCCTGTCAGTTGTCACGAAGATAGCGTGGAAATCGTTTTTCAGGTAGTTGTTTACCAGATGGTGTAGCATGACGCTTTTGCCTGTTCCAGGCTTTCCCACTAATAATATGTTGAAGCCGTTAGGAAAACCTCCTTCAATGTTGTCGTCAAGTTTTTTTAGTCCTGTAGGAGTTCTTTTCATGAGGATTAAAACAGGGTTTTTGAGGGTTTTATAACTTTTGGATTATTATGCACTGCTTTCCTTTTTAGTTCGGTTATTTTTTTTGATTGTTCGGCGATAGCCATTTTTTTTTTCTAATTGGTTAGAATTTTTTTTAGATGAATCCTGCGAAAATCTGTGAAACCATCATTCTTGCTATCAGGAAAAATCCTATGGATAACCCTAGCATCAAAGGAATGTACTTGAAACCCTTTTTCTCACTGCCCTTCTGGATTAACCCTATGATTGGGCCCGAAAACAAGGCAACGCACAGCAAGCTAACCAAAGAATAAATTATCAGGAAATCCTCACCGAAACTAACGGTTTTCATTTTCATGAGAGGCATTTGACTAAAATAATCGTCAGGCACCTGAACCGCCCCGAACTTGGTGATAGCTTGAACCAAACCAATAGAAACAGCGTAAAGCAGAGGAGCTCCCACGCCAGCCGAAGCCATGATAAAAATAACGTACATCATCACGCTAGCATTAATCTCCTTCTTGATAATACTCGCTTCCTGAATATCCTCTGCCGTTGACTCTAAAAGCGTGGCAATCTCGCCGCCGGACTGAATGCCTTCATTAATCAATTCAATAGTTCTCTCAAGAGTCATGGATCGAATGTGCTTCGTAATACTCTTAAGAGCTTCACCAAAATTTTTGCCCGCAAACGCTTCTTTAGACACCCTTTTAATCTCTTTCTCCAAAGGACCGAACTCGCGCCTAGCAGACAACAACAAAGCCTTATCCACGCTCATGCCTGAACGAATGTTGGAAGCTATCAACATCAATAAGTCTGGCAATACTTTTTCGACAAACGAAGCCCGCTTATCAATCGCGAGCACCAAAAGCATTTTCGAAACAACGATGAACAAAGTGAACAGTCCAATGCCAACACTCAACGCCACCCATAAAGGGAGTTGTAACAATAGGGGGACGACGAGCCCCGCCCCGCCAACGCCAACAGCGTACACGAAAAAGAAAGCGGCCCAAACAGTGTAATCAATCTCTATGCCCGCGTAAACCATGTCTTTCCTAATGGACTCTAAATATCTTTTAGGCAGGCGAGATCCTATCATTTTATAAAACTTATTCATTTCACACATCCATTGCAGGTCGGTTAGTTTTGATAATTCCCATGAAAGCAACTTGGAAAATGATTAAGTAAACCGGGACGAAATAAAAAATTTCTTTTTGCAGTTCCAAACCCAAAAACGAGCCGAGAATAATCACCATGGTAGTGCCCAAAGCAGGGATTATCACTGTAGCCATCATGTACATTAAAGCTAAAGGATTCAGTTTCGCTCCATACTCCTTAATGTTAACCCTTTGCTTACTGCTAAGAGTGTGAACAATGGACTCCAACGTTTTAGCGATATCGGACCCTGCCCTCATGGCGTTGGACACCTGCCAAACAACTCTTCTCAACTCGGCTGAAGGGTTTCTTAAAGCAATATCTTCGATAGAACGGGCCTGCGACTCCCCTGCTTTGATTTGTTTTATCGCAATCATAAACTCTTTAGAAATCTCCCCGTAATCCCCTTTTGCAATCCCTTCAATCGCGTCTATTAAAGGAATCCCTGATTTAACCCTTATCGTTAAGTGCCTCAGAGCAAACAAAAGATGTTTTTCAGACCTTTTAACCTTCTGCATAATCTTGAACTTGGGGTAATTGATAAGGTAAACGTAAGCGGTCACCATCAACGCGCCAGCAACCCCAAAAGTCATCGTAAGATTCTGTGCGGAGAATTCTTTGATGATGAGCAGGACGAAAAGCATGGATGACAATCCAATGAAGAACATGAATCCAGCAGCAAAAATGACCAGTCTTAAATAATCCATTGGCTCAATTTCAATCTCTGCTTGAAATAACTCAACGCTTAACTCAGGATAAAACTTTTTTAAGGACTCTGTAACAAACCGAAGAGGCTTTGAAACTTTTAAAACCTGACTGACAGGCATGGGGAGAAACGGCAGGAACTTAATCACTTCTTCTTAACCCCCTTTCTTTTCTTCTTTACCAACCTTTTTTTAGCAAGAGACTTTTTCTTCGTTTTTTTCTTAACCGACTTTTTTTTAGCTTCTTTCTTTTTCACAGTTTTAGGTTCCAATTTCTTTTCTTTTTTTTGTTCCACCTTTTTTTCCTTAACACTTTTTTTCTTTGCAGGTTTTTTTGGGGGAGGAGTTTTTTTGAGTTCTTCAATCACTTTTTGACTCAGATTGGTTTCACTCTTTTTGGTCTTCACTTTTTTCGTGACAACAGGTGCTTCAATCTCTTTCCATAATTTGCCCAACAATTCTTTAGGACTCGCGTTCTTTCTAACCTCTTGTAACAATTTTTCTTTGTGAGAGTAATAAGTGGAAACAATTTTTCCAACAGTGTTAACAGTGTTCACGCCGTGCTTGACCATCCAGTTTAGGACGCCGATTTTTTCCTTAAGATCTTTTTCAACTTCTGAGCGAGTCAGGCCAGTAAACATTTCTAGGTCGTCGAGAACCCTGATGCTTTCATTATCTTTTTCGTACTTGTCAAAAGCGGGTTTCCATCTGAAAACCCTGTTGACGTTAATTAATTCTCTTCCTTCTGCCTTCCCGGATTCTAAAAGCTCGGATACTTCCAAAATCCTTCTTATGCCCTTTCTTCTATGCCTATAAACAACAACTATCAACGGCAAAGTGCTGACCATTGATTCAGGCAGGTTTATCGGAGGATTGGTAAGTCTTCTGACGGTTTGTTCGGCGGTGTCTGCGTGCACTGTTGCGTAAACGCTGTGACCAGTGTGAATGGCTTCGAACAGGACTTCAGCCTCTTGCTGACGCCTTACTTCCCCTACGATGATTCTGTCCGGCCTCATCCTTAAAGAGTTGACAAGCAAGTCAAGCATTCTCACTCCACCTTTCCCTTCAGGGTTCGGCTCCCTAGTGGTTAAAGGAACCCATTGCAAGAACTTAGGAAGCATTATTTCTCTGGTGTCTTCAATGCTGATAACCCTCTGGTTTGGGGGGATGAAAGGCATGCAGGAAGTCATGAAAGTGGTTTTCCCGCTAGCCGTCCCGCCGGAAAACATGATGCTCATCTCGTACTGCATGGCCAGCCAGATAAAACTAACGATTTCCGAAGTCACTGTCCTGTTTTCGATTAATTCTGTTATGGTCCACGGTTTTCTTCTGAATTTACGAATCGTTATTGTGTTACCAGCAGACGAAATAGGGAATAACGTGGCGTTAACCCTGTCACCAGTGATGAGGTGAGCGTCCAATAACGGGTTCAAATTGCTTATGCTCCGGCCAATCTCTCTAGCAATGCTGGCAGCGTAATCGTATATCTGGCCCTCATTATCAATGCGAATATTGGTTTTCAGCCAGCCATACTTTTTATGGTAAACCCAAATATTGCTTTCAGAACTGTTGATGACAATCTCTTCAAGGTTTTCATCGTTAAGCAAGAATTCAATAGTTCCTAAACCAAGGGTTTCGTGAATGAGGAACCCGGCAAGTATTTTAAGCGTCCTGTCAGACTCGTTAGGCAGTTCTTTCTTCAGTAATTCAAGAATCTTATCTGAAAACACTTTCCGAGTCTTTTGCACAGATTTAACGTCCAAAGCCTCCTTCGGGGATAAGGGAACAGCGCTAATCATTTCTTCCTTAATCTTTTCAAGAATTGCCTTAGAACCAATGCCAATCACAGGCAATTTTATGATGTACAAAGGAGTGAATTCGTCTGGACTGTGGGTTATCTTGATGTTGACTGGAACGTTATCAGCAGTTATTTTATAAACTTCAATTTTTTCCGTTTCCTTCATCATTTTCCTCTCTCTTTTTTTTTTCTTCAACACCACCTTCTTTTTTTTCTTCCACAATCTTTAAAACAACCTTGCCAAAAGGAGTGTAATCAACCGTAATCAACCCGTTTGATTCTAAGGTTTTAGCCCACTCTTCAACAAGTTTTTCTTCTTCACCGAACTTTTTGACAAAAAATTTGAGATCCTCTTTTTTCTTCTGTTTAAGGTGGGAGAGCATTACGTCAACTTCTGTAAGGATTTCTCCTCCAAAACCGTGTTTCACCACTTTTTTTAGAGGTTTTTTCAATTTTTTTTTAAACAATTTTTTTAGATTCATGTGAGCTCCCCGTTGTTTAAAACGCTTAAACCAAAATTATTGGCTGATAGGTTGACCCAAGTTTTATTGTATGGGTATGACGCCTTAAATACATTACTTTGGTTTACCTTGAAAGTTGTTAAGAATTCCGCGCCGTAAAAATCAGGGGTTACTTCAATAACTTTATCGGATTCTCCAGAATCCAGTCTTAACTGGACGTTCAAGTAGCCTTCACTAGTGCCTATTGATAAATAGTAATTCTTCTTGTCAAGCAACCAAGAAGCATTGTGGTCAGGAAGGTTTATGGAGAACAAGAAATCTCCTTGTCCTGGCTGGTTGCCAACCCAAGTCGAGTTAACGATTGACCAGTTAAAAGAAGCGTTTAACTCCAAGGAATTAATTTTATCAGCGCCGTGCAAAGCGAAACCAGTTATTTTGTTACTGGAATAAACGTTTTCCCACGTGATTTCTTGAGGTTCGAAAAGGATTAGCAGAGAACCTTGATTAATCGCTTCTCTCATTCCTGAAAGATTTGTTTTAACATCAATGTTTGTTTGATTGTTGAAGAAGTTGTTAACCCATTTCTCGAAAATTTTTAACGAGCCTGTCGCGTTGTAATCGTGAAAGCTTGTTTTCACGCTGACGCTTCCAGCACTATCCGCGCTTAACTCGGTGTTAGCCACTTTTTCTAGATTGCTGATAAGGTTTCTGGAATAACCAGTTATTTTTTCGCTCAGAACAGTGCTGGTTATTATTTTATTGCTGGAAGTGTTAACAAGACTAATCAACATGGCAATCTCAAGTATTAATGAGAATATCAAGAAAACTGATACAGTGAAAATAATTCCTTTCATATCCAAATCCTCACCTCAGCCACCCCAAAATTCTTTATTCCCCTTTCTTGGATTAAGAACGATTTTTTCACGATGCCGAAATCAGTTGGTCCTGAAGCGTTGATAGGGTGCTTGACAACAAAGTTCTGCAAAAGAATTATTTCCTGTGTGAGCGCGCTAGCGTTGTAAACACTAACAATCAATTCAACATTATACTGTTTGGGCAAATACTCTTGAATGAAAGACGAATAATTGGAGGAGTTAAGTGTTTGCAAAACTTTATGCTCGTCCATAATGTTAAGCAAATCGTTAGCCATCTGAGTTTCCTTGACTCTTTTCCAGTCAGGATGGTTTCTCATAACGTAAACCGAAGACGTGACCATGACCACCATTATGCTAATCGCTAACAGCATGTCAGTTATTAACACGAAACCTTTTTTCACTGCCTCACCACCAATTCAAAAATCATTGGAGTATCGTTGAGCAACACAATTCTTTCCGATTTCGACAAGTCCCTTGAGTAATCAAAAGTCCAGTTATAAGAGTATAGTGTTGCGGAACCGTTAACCAATCTGAAAGAGAAGTCGTAACCCTCTATCCCCAACCTCTCTTTTACGAAAGAATAATTGTTCAAAGAGTAATCATAAAAAAGCTTGACTTTGCCCGCGTCCAGCACTCCTGGCTTGTTAGTTGAGAGCCCGAAACACTCAACGTCAGTCGTCCAGTTGTAAGGCTGGCCAGGAGTTGACACCAGCAAGTCTGAAACCCGCGTTACCATCAGTTCCAACTCTCTCGTCCTGGTAACGTCTTTCTGGGTTAAACTCAAGTAATCCCACATCCTCGCCCCAATCCCCAGAATCACTATGAACAACACCACAGTGAATATCATGCTGGTCGTGAATATTTGCGCTTTACTCAAACACTATCACCTCGTCAACACTTTTCGCAGTGCCAGAAGGATTGATAAAAAAATCGTGCTCAGTCATAGAAGAATTGGTGAAACCCGTTGTTTGAACGTTGCAGATAAAAGATTTGTCGTCCAAACCGATGACGACCACAGATTCACTAGGGTGCGCGTGATACGAGTAAGGAATCCCCCCTGAATAATTGGGTAATGACAAGTTTTCTATCAGGTTATTGGATTTCATCAGCGAGTAAAAACTAGTTCTTAGTTCTTGGCAAGATATTTTTAAATTATCGCTTTTGGACATGTCGTTAAGCGAAGTGCTCCGCTGAAAAAATATTATGAGGACGGTTATGAGAATCATGATTAGGAAAGAGATTGTTGTGAAAAACTCGATGCTTAACTGCGCTTTTTTCATTCTATTCCAAAATCAACCTCAACCCATCTTGATTTTTTGTTATCAATCCACCAAGCGAATTTTGGGATTATCCTAAACCTCATCCAACCAAAACCATTCATTCTATGAGCCGTGTCCGTAACATCAACTTCGTGCCAACCAGTTGAACTGTAAGTGTACTCCGTGAAACCAGTATTTGTTAGTATGGTCTCTCCGTCAGAATTATAAGCATGAATCCTTATAGGGTAAGGCTCGTAATCGAACGAGTCCACCTTGAATTTTAAGATAACCTTGGAATACAAGCTCGGGTCAGCATCTAGCTTCACAACATAACCCTCATACTTATCGTAATCAAACAGTTTTATGTCCATCAATAATTGGTAAGCGCTTGCAGGAGTGTTAGGGTTGTCATCAGTAAAGTCAAGTGTTATGTTTTCCCAAGACTTCATGTCAGGGTCAGCAGTGCTTTTTCCATGCCCGTTAGTCTTAAAATAATACGCTCGGCTAACGTCAACATAAGTGTAACCCCCTCCACCCCCTGTACCAGAAATTACTGTAATGGTTTCGTTCTCGTGGAACTCGTCGGTTCCAGTATTGCCTGCCTGATCATTGGCGTGGCTGGTCACAAGAGTCCAGTTCCCGATGGCCAATAAATAAAGCTCTCCGCCATAAACCCCATCTCCTTCAGCCCCTGAGCAAGAATTCCCTGTGTCGGAAAGTATTTGGTTGTAAGTAGTGTCCAAGGGAGTGATTAATTCAGCCCAAACCATGCTGACGTTATAATTGTCTGAAACGCTGGCGTTTAAACAAATAGTTTGCCCTACCTCTGCATTACTCTGGTTCGTCGCGGTTGAGTTCACGATTGGAAGAACAGTGTCACAAGTAATGTTAACCCCTACGCTGACGCTTCCTTCGTTCCCCGCCGAGTCGTTTGCATGAGCAGTGCTCCACTCATTGATGCCGGTCTCAGAGCAATAAAAACTCGTTGAGTAAGTGTTACCATATTGTCCTGTTGAAGGAAGGGTTTGCCCGCCTATTTGGAACCAGGCTTGGTCCTTGTTGGCATCAATAACGTCGCAACTGATTTGGGAGAACTCGCCTTCGCGTAAGTATTCGTTGGTTAGAGTGCAGTTTTCCAGAACAGGGTTTTGCGTGTCAACCGTGAAGTGAACAGTGCTTCCAGTGTGATTAGTGTTGTTGTAAACGTCCTTGCAGTAAACAGTTATGGAATGAGTTGCGTCCGACAGACCTGTCACGCTTGAATAAAAGTTGGTGTCGTTCTCCTGGTCCATGGTCACGTTTGTCGGTGACGCGAAGTCAACGTTGTAACCGCACCACGAACCTTTTTCGTTGAGGGTGGCGTTAATCCAGAACGAGTTTGAGGGGTAAGAAGCGTTCTTAGGGTAATCAATAGTTATTATGGGAGGAATGCTGTCTGTTCCTTCCACGCTGACCAATAAGTTAGCGTTCTCGAAACCAACGTTTTCCGAAGTGTCTTTGGCGTAAGAAGTGTTAACCATCCACGTCCCGTTAACGTTTAACAATACTTCTGCTCCGAACCAGTTATCCCCGTTGATTCCCGCGCACGCGCTCCCAGTATCAGTTAGCGTGACATTAATTGCTTGCATGTCAGGGTTCGTCACACTCACCCAGACAGAATCTATCTGGGTGTCGTCCGTGGCAGTCGCGTTCACGCACAATAAACCACCAATTATTGCACTGGTTTTATCCACGCTCGTCGAGTTAATGACGGGTAGCACGGTGTCGTCCCCGACGGTTATGCTCAACGAATGATTGTAAGAATTGGTGCCTGCAACGTCTGGCTGGGAGTCCCCGAGGATTAACCCGTTAAAAGTTCCGTAAGAGAGACCGAACAGTCTTAAAGTCAAATCCTGACTTCTTCCAGAAACCATTATTCCTAAGTCAATAAAATCCTCTTTTTCAATCGTTGAAGCGTTAAGGTCAACGTAGCCGATGAGTTCATTGCTCAACGAGAGATTGGTGTTGAACAACGAGCCAGCTCCAACGTTTGAAACTGTTAATGACATGGTTTTGTTCGTGTTTATGGCAACGTTCACGTTTTCTAAACTCGAGATAGTGAGTTCTCCCACGCTCACGGTTAACTTGACTGGGATCGTGGTGTTAGCCATGCCAAAACCTTTCAGCGAGAGGTTGCCTTCGTAAACTGCTGGGTAATCATCCCCATAAAAAGTTATTACTAAATTCTTGCTCTCACCGACTCCTAAGTCACCAATGTTCGTGTTGTCCTGCCTGCCAGATTCGTCTGAGTCAACGTCAACGCGGTTGATGAGGGTTCCGGTCGCGTTGACAGTTATCCCTGTTATCGTGGCTTCCTGCAAATTGGTTAATTGAAAATTTTGAGTGAAATTTTTTGAATAATCCACTAAAGCGTTGAGGGATTGAGGAATTACCGCGATGTTAGCCACGTCTATGTCCACGCACCCGTTTTCCAAAGCCTTGATTATAATCCTATAATATCCTGGGTCTACTGGCACGGTTCCTTCAAGGCAGGTGGCCGTGTCCGCGAAAACGTCTGTCGTCCTGTCACCAAAATTGATGGCATAATTAACAGTGCTGCCGTTAAGATAAGTTCCTGAGGAGTTGATTAGTTTAGGGATTAAAACCAGTATTTCTCTTTGCGCTGGGTGCCCGTCAGCGTAAACAGTGTTGATAGCGTTCTCTAATTTATCAACAGTCATCTGAATTTCTCTTAAGTTAGTTGTTTTTTGACTTCTGTCTGACGCGAAATAGAATAGGGGTGTGACTACGAGCAGGAAAAAAGATATTAGTACTAAGTACTCCATTCCCACTTGAGCTCGTCTCATGACACTTATTTTTTGGGTTGTGGAATGTTATAAAGATTAACATGAATGGAATATTTTTTAAGTAGACTATAATTATTTGATAAATAAGGGGGTTTTATTGGTTTACGTGTCGAAAGAGATTCCAGGTCCAGAGCTTAACTTGCTCAACGCGGTCATAGGCGTGGCCAGCTTGATTAATTGTGAGGAAGAGGATAAAAAAGAATTCTTCTTGGAAAAACTGGAGGATTATTTCGTTTTTCACGAGACAGTTTTCGGGCCAATAGAAGAAGACTATTCTCAGGATTATCTATGGCAACTTATTGTTTTAGAGGGGGTTGAACCAGAAAATTTTTTTGAAAACCATCTTGAGGAGCGACGCCAATATGTTTGTTCACTTGTGAAAAAAATAATGAATAACTCTGCCAGCAGGGAGGAAACAGTGTTTTGTTACGGCAGTATTTCGAGAATGATTCCTGATTACGAACAATTTTTAGAAAGCGTAAATAATGTGGCGAACACGCTGAAAATGGTTTCAGAAAAGGGCGACCCAGTGATGATGTTTAAAGTGGAAGAAGCCTTAGATTTGTGTAAAAGAGAGCCGTGGTATCCACTAATTTTTTATGACTCAAACCCAGAAAATTCTAAGTTATTTGAAGAGACTCTAATGCTAAATACTTTAATCCTGTTTGACGAAACCCTTACAAGCGCGGAGAACTCCTTGATTAAAGTTATGGAGGAAACCTAATAGTTCTTCCTAACTTTTTGTTCATCCATAAACTCGTCTTTTTTCTTTTCGAGTAATTCGTCGAATTTGTAATGCATTGGAGAAGCGCTTTTCTCAAACACTGCTAAAGACACTTTTAAAGCATCTGTTCCTCGAAAACCATTATCTTCCGCTTTTTTTAAAACGGTTTTCAAAAGCTCAAAATACTCTTCAATAAAATCTTTCGTCAACTTACTTTCTTCTTCCCCGCCTATCACAATTTTCTTCCAAGAATCCCCCACCTTGAAGTACTTAGTCTTCATAAGAATAGCGGAGAACCCGCACTCTTTTAAGCTTAACTGAAGGTTAGAATAAGCGTTTCTTTTTTTAATGTCTTATCCACTAATTCTCCTCTTTTCTCGTTAAACACTTTGAAATACAGAGTGTCTTTGGCGTAAGCCCTGACTTCCACGGACTCTTCGAGAATTCTTACTTCAACGTTCTTCATTGACTTCACGCCAGGAACACTGATTTCATGGGTCAAGAACGCGCCACGCCTAAAAGTTTTTGACTCGGGCTCAACACTCTTTTTGAAGGAGTGGGAAACCATTTTTTGTTTTTGAACGCTCTGACCTCCTTTCTGGGGCGAAAACATTTCGGAGAATTGCTTTAACAAGCCATTAATATTTATTGATAATCTGAATCTTACTCTTTGACCGCAATACGGGCAAAACCTCCATTTAAAATCAAGTGTTTTACCACATTTGTCGCAATTCATTTTTTCTTCTTTTTTTTACGAGTGTTCGGCCTTTTATAACCATGCACTTTTTCCAAGTGATCACCGTATTCTTCTTTTGGAATAGCAATGTATTCCCCTCTTCTTTTGCAATGAGGGCAGATAACTCGATAACTAACTTTAGGTTTTTTTTTTCGTTTTTCCTTTTTCATTTACGCTTCACTCATCTTGAATAATTTTTCGTCACTAAGAACAATCCAGTTATAGAGCACTACTCACTTAATAAACTTACCAAAAACAGAAGTGAACCTTTAATATTTTAGAAAAGAGTAAACGCGAAAATAAGGTGTTTAGAAGCAAAAAAGTTTTTTTCAGTAACTTTATTAACCAATAGAATCTTCCTTCTTTTTTATGAGAAAGTTGGTTAAAGAAATTGAGGATAAAGGAATAAAGCTGGATAAGACTAAAGACCAGCACTTTATGGTAGACGAGACTCTCCTGAAAAAAATTGTTTCTGAAGCTGACGTGCAATCAAATGAAGTGGTGCTCGAGATTGGTGCTGGATCAGGGAACCTCACTAAACACATATCCAGAAAAGCCAAGCAAGTGTTCGCCATTGAAAAAGACATTGCCATGAAAGAAGTTCTGAACGAGACCTTCCCTTCAGGTTCTAACGTTTACGTCATATACGCTGACGCCCTGAAAACAGACTTCCCTTTCTTCGACAAAGTGGTTTCAAACCTGCCTTACAGTATTTGCGAGCCTTTCGTGAACAGGTTGTTTCGTTACTTTTTCAAAAGAGCGGTTCTCACGGTTCCAAAAGCTTTCGCTGAAAGACTCTTATCCAAGCCAGGAGACGAGAAGTACTCTAAACTCTCCTTGCTAGTTCAGACCTTCTTCGACGTTAAAATAGTCGCTGAAGTCCCTAAAAACGCTTTTCACCCCGAGCCAAGCGTTGGTTCATCAATAATAGTACTTGAAAGCAAAAAAGAAACACCCTTCTTAAAAAACTTCTTAATCCAGGATGATAAAAGGGTTAAGAACGCGTTAAGAGAGGCCTTGTTTGACACTAAAGGCCTGTCTAAAGGTGGTGCATCTAAAAAAGTTTCTGAAGCAGGACTGCCTGAAAAAGTTTTGAACAAAAGGGTGTCAGCTCTTTCTTTAGATGAAATTCAGGAGCTTATTTCAAAATTTTGAAGTAATCTTGTTAAGCACAGGTTTAAACCCTTCCACCAATAACACGCCTGTTAATCCTGCAACGCAAATCATCAGCCAATCCATGGCGGGGAGAGCTGCAGTGCCAAAAAATGGTTGCAGGAACGGAGTGTAAATAACCACTAATTCAAGGATTATTGATGACGCGACAGCGAGCAATAGTGTTTTATTGTTAAAAAAGTCTTTTACACCCAATCTTTTCTCTGTTTTAGCGCTGAAAACCAAGAACATTTCGAACATTAAAGTGAACGCGAAAACGGTTGTTTGAGCTATCACGAGACCATAATTCGTTAAAGCGTAAACAAACAGTGCCAAGGAGAAAATGAAGGCGATTAATCCAGCGAAAATGCTGAAAGGCAACAGTTTGTTGATGATTTTGGCTTTAGGTTTTTCAGGAGGTTTTTTCATAACACCTCTTTCTGGAGGGTCAACGCCTAAGGCGAGTGCGGGCAAACCGTCACTGACTAAGTTATTCCATAATATCTGGATTGGAATCATTGGAAGCGGAAATCGCAGAAGGGCTGCGGTCGCTATTAAAGCAAGTTCGTCAAAATTAGCTGATAACATGTAACGAATGAATTTTTTGATATTATCAAAAATGGTTCGGCCCTCTTTTATGGATTTAACAATTGTCGCGAAATTATCATCTAACAATATCATGTCGCTAGCTTCTTTGGCAACGTCTGTTCCAGTAACACCCATAGCTATTCCGATATCAGCTTTTTTTAGGGCTGGAGCGTCGTTCACTCCGTCACCGGTCATAGCAATCACGTGATCTTTTTTCTTGAAAGTCTCGACTATGCGAACCTTATGCTCTGGCGAGACTCGAGCGAAAACCGTGATGTTTTCAATCATTTTTTCAAAATCTTCATCAGTCATGCCGTCGATTTGGCTTCCGTCAACCACTAAGCTACCTTCACTAAAAAGACCTATTTTTTTGGCTATGGCCGTCGCGGTTATCCTGTGATCTCCTGTGACCATGACTACTTTAACCCCTGCTTCCTTGCACTGGGCAATGGCTTCCGTAACTTCTTCTCTTGGAGGGTCCATCATCCCTGCCAGCCCGATGAAAACAAGATTTTTTTCAATTGATTCATCGTACTCGCCTTTCTTTTTCACTTTTTTATAAGCAATGGCGAGGACTCTTAGAGCAGAGTTCCCGAACTCTTCGTTCACCCGGAGAATTTCTTTTTTTCTTTTGTTCGTGAGTTTAACTTGCCTGCCGTTCACCATCGCTTTGTCGCATTTTTTTAGCAGGATGTCTGGAGCGCCTTTAGTGTAAACCACCATGTCTTCGCCTTCTTCAACGATAACACTCATCATCTTTCTTTTAGAGTCAAAAGACACTTCGCCGAATCGCGGAAACTTTTTTTTCAAAACCGTTGCGTCCAATCCTCCTTTCAACGAGAGAGTGAGCAGAGAACCTTCAGTCGGGTCTCCAATAATGTTCCATTCATTATTCTCGTTGGAAAGATAAGCGTTGTTGCATAGCGCGCCGGCTTTGAGTAATAGTTGCAAGTCTTTTGTTTTCTTGTTAACACTGAAACGCCCTTCAGGCGCGAAACCAATTCCTGAAACGTTTACCACTTCTTTTCCTAAGAAAATTTTTTGCACGGTCATCTGGTTCTGGGTTAGGGTTCCTGTTTTATCCGTGCAGATCACTGTAGTGGAGCCAAGAGTCTGAACTGCCGAGAGTTTACGAACAATAGCCTTCTTTTTAGCCATTCTCTGGACACCAAGAGCGAGGGTTAGCGTGACCACTGCGGGCAGGCCTTCAGGAATCGCTGAAACAGCGAGGCTGACAGCTATCAAAAAGCTTTGCAGTAAGGAATGGCCTGCCAAAAAGTCAAGAACAAATATTATCAGTGTTATAAGAATTATTATGCCTGCGAGTTTTAAGCTTAAGTTATCAAGCCTTTTTTCCAAAGGAGTTTTTTCCGGTTTGCTTTCCTGAACCATCTTGGCAATCCTCCCAATTTCCGCGTTCATACCAGTGTTCACGACCACGCCCAAACCGCTTCCATAAGTGACCACAGAACTCATGAAACAGCAATTAAACCTTTCACTAATAGGGGTTTCCCTATCCAAAATTTTGTCAGCGCGTTTTTCAACAGGAGTTGACTCGCCGGTTAGCATTGATTCATCTACTTTAAGATTAGTGCTTTTGATTAATCGAACGTCTGCTGGTACCCTCACACCTGTTTCCAACAACACGATGTCGCCCGGAACCAATTCTTTAGCTAAGATTTCTTCTTCCCGTCCTTCCCTGAAAACCACTGCTTTCGGGTTAATCATTTTTTTCAGCGCTTCAATGGATTTTTCAGCCTTGTACTCTTGGAAAAGTCCCATGAAAGCGTTGAGAATAACTATGATGACAATCATGGTCGCGTCAATCCATTCGTGCATTAGAAAAGAAACTGTTGCCGCCAGTAAAAGAATAATGATCATTAGGTTAGCGAATTGCTCAAAGAACATGACTAGAACGTTTTTACCGCCCTTACCTTTTATCTCATTAACCCCATACTTTTTCAAACGATAAGGAATTTGACTATTCTTAAGACCGTTTTCGCTCGTGTGAAGTTTTTCAAAAACTTTTTTAGAGTTTAAAGAATGCCAAGGTTCAACTATCTCCATCATTGATACAAGTCAGAAAATAGGAAACATTGACTTAAAAAATTATTTGCGTTACTTTTTTAAAATAAGACTAGTTTTATCAATGATAGCATGGGGTTTTTTGACTTTTTCAGTAAATCGAAAGAACCTGAAAAATTGGGTTTGGAAGAAGCACTAAATTTTTTTTCACAAAAACTTGAGAAAGCAAGCTCAATAGATTTTGTCAACCCGAAAAAACTGGAAAAAAAGTTCTTAGAACTGCTCAAGTTGTTAGAATCGTTCAAGCAGTCTGAGCCCAGAGATGAAATAAATCCTTACTTGCTCAATAAAGTTCTATCCTCAAGAAAGAGTTTCATAATCAGGATGAGAACGTTTGCTGTTAAGGCCAAGGATTTCGCTCATACAGATTTCGAGGAAGTAGAGGATTCTATTCAGCGAGTAATGGATTTTTTGAAAACAGCTTCTAAACTCGGAGCAGATTACTCTGATAAGTTGAGCATTGCGTTCAAAAAAGAGATCGCTGAAATCGGAAAAAAACTTGAGGGAATAAGCAAAGAATTCACTGAAATAAAAAAAGAAATGGACGAAAGAAACGAGGTTAGACAAGGGTTTAAGAACAGGATAAGAAAACTGGAAAGAATAAAAAAATTGGAAGAAATGATTTCTTCAACCCTAGCTGAAGATGAAAAAGCAAAGAAGGAGGTCGCCGAACTGGAGGAACAATTAGGTTCGAGAAAACAGGAAGTCGAGAAGTTTGAGGAAAGCGCTGGGCTGAAACAGTTGGAAAGCCTTGAAAACCAATTAGTGGACATAAACGATAAAATAGACACTTTGAAAAGCGTTGTAACAGCAAAGCTATCAGAATCAGGCAAGGCGTTAAAAAAGTATGCTAACCTTCGGCCAGGGGACAAGGAACTAACACTGTTTTTGGAAGACCCTTTTTCCATAATTGATTCCGCTAAAATAATGGTTTGGTTGAACGAAGCCCGCTCCCTTGTCGAGAAAGAAGCAATTCAATTGAAACCAAAACAAAAAATTAAATCATTAAAATCCTTATCAGCCATTGACAGAAGTTATTTCGATAAAGCTCATTTAAACCTGGCAGAACTATTATTACAGAAAAAAACTATTGAAAACATTATTGATTCATCTGACTTGCATTCTGAACTGGACGAGCTTAAGAAAAGCATATTATTCTTTGAGAACAACCTGAAAATAAAAAAAGAGGTTTTCCCAAAAAATCAGGAGATACGAAAAGTTGCTGAGGAAGAGTTAGGTGACGAAAAAAGAAAAGTGGATAAATTGTTGTCCGAGCATTTTTTAGTTCTGGAAGATATTTAAACAAGAATGTTCTTTTATTGAACCATGGATGAAACACCTAATATTGATAGAGTGCTAAAATTTGTTAATGGTCTTATAAAAGAGGTTAATCAGCAAGTTAAATCAAAGGTGGGAGAGTTAGAAATAAAGTACAAGGAAGGAAGGCTTGTTAAAGACACCAAAGAATTAACCGCTAAAAAGTTGAGAGAAATAGCTGAAGCTCTTGAAGAAAAACCCCAAAAATAAATAAGATCATATTTGAACAAGACGATAAAATTCTTTTTTTTTAGGTTTTTGAACCTAGAAATTTATTCTTTAATTTTTTTCTCAGCAGAAAGTGCTTGCAAAAACTTATTTAAAAAGCTCGCCATTCTTTTTTTATTAAAGTAAATGAAGTTTTCCAACGTGATAAAGTATTATAAAAGGAAGGATGTTCAAGAACGAATCTTAGAGGTCTGTAAGGACAGGGAAGTCATTCCCAGATATTGGAACGGCGGTTTCGGCAAAAGACCTGACACGATAATGTTCAAGAACGATGTTAACCGCTTTGTTCGTGATGGCGCGACATCCTTCCACGCTTCGGAGGAGAGGTGGACGAATCCTTTGGACTTGTCCACGAACATGAACCGAGCTCAAATGGATGAGCTTCGCTCAGGATGGGATTTCATATTGGACATTGACCCGAAGAACTGGGAGTACGGCAGGATTTGTGCCAAACTACTCGTCGAGGCGTTGGAATCCCACGGAGTAAAATCGCACTCAATAAAGTTCAGTGGAGGCAAAGGATGGCACGTTGGAGTGCCGTGGGAAGCGTTTCCGAAGATGGTTAATAAAAAAGAGGTTAGAAAACTGTTTCCTGAAGCTTCCAGAACCATTGCAGCTTATCTAAAAGACTTGATAAAAGAGCATTTGAGGGGAGAATTATTGGCTTTAGAAGACAATTCTCTAAAAAGGATCTCTAAGCGGGCGGGGGTTAAGCAAGAAGAACTTTTCGTTAACAACGAATTTGACCCTTACTCGGTAATTGAGGTGGACGCCCTGCTCATATCTCCGCGCCACTTGTATAGGACGCCGTACTCTTTTAATGAGAAAACTTGGCTGGTGTCAATACCTATGACTAAGCAGGGTTTGGACGAGTTCTCGCTTGATCATGCAAAGCCGGAGAACGTGAAAACAAGTCACGGCTTTTTTGATAAGGAAGTGTCGCCAGGTGAAGCGGAGAATTTGATGGTTCAGGCAATGGATTGGGCTCAAAAGAATGTGGTGAAAGAAGATGTTTCTGTTGAGAGGGATTACGAATTGCCTGAAAAAGCTGTGAATAAAGAAATGTTCCCGCCGTGCGTACAGTTAATTCTTAAAGGTTTATCTGACGGGAGGAAGCGCTCAGTGTTCATTTTGAATAATTTCTTGAAGACTCAGGGGTGGGAAGACCATGACATTAAAAGAGAGTTATTGAACTGGAATAAGAAGAACGAAGAACCCCTTCCAGAACAGTACATAAACTCTCAGCTTAACTGGTCTAAAAAAAATAAGGGCGAAAGATTCCCTCCTCCTAACTGTGATAACAAGTCTTATTACGTGGACATTGGCGTGTGCAAGCCAGACCACTTTTGCAAAAGAATAAAGAATCCTTCCTCTTATCCTTTTTTTAAAACACGCTCTTTGAGGAAAAGGTCTTCTGCAAAACATTAAAATTAATAAAACCTGCGCGGCTTCTTTCAAAGCAATGGGTGAAGAAGACATTTTAACGTATGAAGAGTTAAGAAACATTCAGAGAAAAGAGCGAATCAACCGTTCACTTCAACCATTGGAACCTGATTTTTTGAAAAAGGTTAGTTCTTACCTTGACAAGAAAAAAGAGTTGTTGCAGAAAACTATAGGTGATGGAAACAGGTTTTCAGTTGATATGGGCAATAAGATAAACAATGAGGTCAGCAACGCGCAGAGAGTGCTGAAAGACATAATGGAGCGCAGGGAAAGCAAGATAATGCTTCAAGGTCTTATGGACGCTAGGGCGGGAGTCCCTGCGGAAAACGTTTTAAACATGCTTCCCTTAGAAAAAGGGATTTACAAAAACATTTTCGAAGCGATATCTAAGTACAGGAAAGAGTGTTTTTACCCTTTGCTCGCAGGACAGTTCGTCCAGAAAGAACTGGTCAGCGATGAACCTTCAACCCAGGCAATCACGTTGCTGTCAAGCGTTCCAGAGTTCTTGTGGAAGGACTCCAACAAGTATGGCCCGTTCGAAGAAGGAGATTCCGTGGAAGTGCCTTCAGAACTCGCTAAATTCCTGCTCGCACAGAAAAAAGCTGTTGCAGGAAAACAAATGGAAAAAGCTTGACCAAAAAAGGTCTTTTATTTTTTCAAAAACTTTTTTAAAGGAATACTCTTAAAAAGGGTTACCAACCCAATTTAATCTAAAATGAAGATGCCTAAGAAACAAAAAAGATACTGCCCTAAATGTAAGAAAAACATTGAGCAAAAAGTTAGTAGGGAGAAAACGAGTGGAAATAGAGGTAAGCTCGGCAAGGGCAGAAGAAAACTTGCCAAGATCAAAAAAGGTTATGGCGGTTTTCCGTACCCAAAAATAGAGAAAGGCAACAGGTATGGCTCAAAAAACACTAAGAAAGTGGCGTTGAAGTACGAGTGCCCTGTTTGCAAGAAGAAAACTATAAGCAAGCGAGGCTTCAGGGCAAAGAAATTCGAAATGGAGTGAAAAAAAAAGATTATGGAAGAAATTATTAAAACGCCGACGAGCAAGTTCATAAAAGTAAAATGTTCCTGCAAGAACGAGCAAATAATTTTTGGCAAGGCCTCAAGCACTGTCAAATGCTTGGTGTGCGATAAAATACTCTCTAAACCTAGAGGCGGGAAATCCGTTATAAAAGGAAAAGTTGTTGAGGTTCTGTAAACGGGCAATGATTAAAAAAAAAGGTTATCCTGAACCAAAAGAGTTAGTTTTATGCACGGTTAAAGAAGTTTTTTCTCACAGCGCGTTCCTAACACTCGACGAATACGAGAGGAAAGAAGGAATGCTTCATATATCCCAAATAGCGTACGGGAGGATAAGAAACATTCGAGATCATGTTAAACCCGGCAAAAAAATGATTTGCAAAGTGACTCGAACCAACCCTAGCAAAGGGCACATAGACCTTTCTCTTAAAATTGTTTCTCAAATCGACAGCAAAAAGAAAATCAATGAGTACAGAAGAGAGAGAAGAATTGACAGTTTCCTGCACGTGCTCGCCAAAAAACAAGGGATGAAAGAAGCTGACGTTAAAGACCTGGAATCCAGAATAATTCAAGATTTCGATTCGTTATCCGAGTTCGCCACCAGCGTTCGGGAAACGGGTGACGAGACGTTCAAAGGATTGAAGGTTGGCAAGAAATGGGTGGAAGAGTTCAAAAAATTCGTTGAACAAGACCTTGACAAGAAAAAAGAAGTTGAGATAAAAGCCAATATGAAAGTGTTCTCCAAACAAGGTGATGGGGTGGAACGAATTAAAAACTTTTTCAGCAAACTCAAAAAACTTAACAAAGAAGTTTCTTTCGAGTACTTGGGCGCCCCAAATTACATGTTAAGACTGGTTTCATTGGATTACAAAAAATCGGAGAAGCAATTGGCCAAACTGACAGAGCAGGCGGAAAAAATGGCTAGAGAAGAAAAAATTGAGTTAGAAATCACTAGAAAATGAAGATACATTACTGTACGTCGTGCTCGCAATACACGTTGGAAAAAAATTGTCCTGGTTGCGGTCAAAAAACTGTTAACAAGGAACCCGCCAAGTTAAAGGAAGACGGGCACGCGAAGCACAGAAAAAAAAAGGTTTGAGGAAACAGATTAAGATGAGGATAATAAAACACGGAAAACAGCCGAAAACGAGTAACGCTTACCTTATTGAAGGCTTGCCAGGCATCGGGAACGTTGCCAGGATTTGCGCTGATTACCTTATAGACAAGTTGAAAGCTAAAAAAATAATGTCTCTTTACTCAAAAACCCTGCCCAATTACGTTTTCGTAAACGATGAGAACTTTGCGAACATGCCTTGCGTGGACTTCTATCACAGCAAGGTTGGAAAGAAAGATTTGATATTTTTGGTCGGCGACGTTCAGCCAATGGAAGACCAGAAGAGCCATGAGCTCACGGAAGAAATACTTAGTGCGTGCAAGCCGTTCAAGGTTAAAACCATTGTAACACTTGGAGGAATCGGTTTAAGAAAGCAGGTTAAAAAAGTGAGGGTTCACGCAGCGGTAACTGATAAAAAATATGTTAAAGAGCTTAAAAAATTGGGAGTGGTTTTTGAAGGCAACAAGACTGTTAGCGTTATAGTCGGGGCAGCGGGAACGCTGTTAGGTTGGGGGGCTATTAACGGTTTGAAGGGTTTTTCCTTGTTAGCCGAGACGTTGACCGTGCCTGGTTACGTGGGGATTCGTTCGGCTCGAGCCATCCTGGAAGTGTTGATGAAATATTTTAACCTTAAAATAAGTCTTAAAGGATTGGATAAGGAAATCAAAGAGTTCGAAAAATTTAGCCAGCACAAAATGCGCATGATAAAGAAAAAAATTCTTCCCAAAAACCTGCAATACATAGGCTAAAACCAATTATGAATATTGATACTCTATTTGAAAAAGCAAAAAAATGTAAGTTATGCTATAAAAATATTTCAATTTATGTTCCTTTGCCTGATCCGAAGAACGGAAAAAAAGATGTATCGATAATGTTCGTAAATGAAAGACCTGGTAGGGTTGGAACGGGAGATTCGGGTTACGTTTCGTTTGATAATGATGACCCGTCTGCCAATCTTTTCAAAGAATGTTTTTTTCAATTAGGAATTTCAAGAAAGAAAATTTTTATTACGAATGCTTGCATTTGCCACCCAAAATTTGAAGGGTATAAAGACAAAGCTCCAAGTACCGAAGAAATAAGGAATTGTGGTTTCTGGCTGAAACGCCAAATTAGTATAACTCAACCTAAATTAATAGTTACGTTAGGGAATAACGCTTTGAAATCTATAAGATACATATTCCCTGAATCAAAGCAATTAAAAAATTTCAGGCTGAAACATAATATTGGGGAAATAATTAAAGAAACAAAACCTTGGATTTATCCGTTGTATCATACTTCTATAAGAGCCCGGCGAACAAGGAATGTTCAACAACAAAAAAAGGACTGGTTAAACATCAAAAAAATTTCGGGTTAATTTAAGTATAAGTCCCTTTTGTGTTTTTAGTATCTTGGTTGGGCTACAATGCTTATTTGAGGTGAGTCCGTGCAATACCTGTAAACAACGAAAGCGTTCAGTCTTCCTGAAGCCTCGTCAAAATCGTCCAGTGGAGCCACGTTAAAAACCGCTTTTAAACTCTTATCAGTCCCGCTTATCAGTTTAACATCAGTAGTAGTGCAAGTGAACTCGTCAACCCCTTCCACGCAGTCAAAGTGGGGTTGCTCCACCTCTTCCATGTTAATTCTTCCACCCATCTTAGGAATGGTTAGCACGACTGTTTTCACGTACTCGGGAGCACCATAATAAGAATCGCTGATCGTGTCGTTGCCCACAAAACCTTTAACCTTGTCATTATGAACGTTGATTTTTAGGAAAGCATTCTCTTTCTCGTCGTAAAGACGATTAACCTCAAATGACATGTCAACCACTCCCCTGTTAGTGCCTGACAGCATTTCAGGAACTTCGCCGTTCCAGTTATTGCCTGCCACGAACACGTCTTGATAAGAAATGGTTCTGTAAACGTAGCACAACCTCATTTTAGGCATGTACGAGCCCCTGACAGCAAGGTCTTCAGGGATTTGCATGACCCAGCTGAACTCTGCGTCCTCTTCAGGGTGCAGTTTGCTAACAGTTTTTTTCATGCCTCCAGTGACTTTAAGGTCAGCGGTGTTAAGAATCTCGCCATAAATTTTTTCTGCAACAACGTCGCCTTGATTGGTTATTTTGGCGTTAATGGTTAACTCGTCACCCGGCCTTAACAAGGCCGAATCCGCTTCAAAAGAGTCTATGATAATTCCTTTTCCTTTTGGTTGTTCTCCAACGCAACCTAACAGGATAATCATTGTCAGAAAAACGATTATTGGTAGGGCTTTCATTCTAATAATGATAATCAGTGTAATCGCTCTTTTATAAAAGTTTTCAGTCAGGTTCAGCAGTGATGGTCAGGGCGGGGCTTTGCACGCAGTACCTGTAATCAATTATTGCTCTTATTCTTCCGCTGACCTCGCTGTCACTTCTTCCGGGGTTGGTGTTGAAGAATATTTTGAGGCTTCTCTCCAAGCCGACCATCATTCTAACGTTTTTCGCAGTGCAAACGACTTGCGCGCCGGGCTTCACTACTCCTTGATTAAACTCTTCCAGCACTGTTTCGTCACTGCTTTGAATCTCGCAGCTGAAGTCCGCTTGCTGAATGCCTGGCTCGTTGAATTTCTTATCATACCCCGTGAAATTGATTATGGTTCGGGTTTCCGGCTCTCCTGTCGCGTTTAAGAACTCTTCAGTCAGCCCAGTTATTATCAGGGTTACTTTGGTTATGAGGTTCTCGTTTCCGTAATTGTAAACACTGATATCGTTTATCTTGTTCGTGTTGTTCGCCACGAAACCGTTTTCAATATTGGTTATAGTTACTTCAAATGATTGGTCCTGCTTTTCCCCTTTGTAAGGTTCTTTGGTTTCAAAACCCACTTTTAACGGCGCCCGGCTAGAACCTTTAACCAGCACGGGTATATCTTGATTCCATCTTGTGCCAACAAATAACACGTCAGAGTAAGCTGTTGAGTTGTAAACGTAACAGACTCTGGCAAAAGGGTAGTAATTATTGTACACTGCTAGGTCTTCAGGCACTTGAAAGTCCCAAACTATTTCGTCCTTGTCAAAAACGTCAAGGTTGGGTGACGTGGTCGTCTGACGCAAGGGGGTAAGGTTTATCAATTCCCCGTAAGCGTAGACTTCTGAGAAGACTTGCCTTGCCTGCAGGTTCCCAACGTTTTGGACTGTGAGAACGAATGTTAGCTCGTCTTTGGGTTCAGCGTGGGTTTGCGTGGTGGTGAAATTCAGTATTGCCACCCCGTTCCCGAGGACAACTTCTTCTCCGCTCCTCGTCGTTTCGGTTTGCGTGCATCCAGCCATAACCACACTAGTTAAAATGATGAGTGTTGTTAGCAAAACTTTTTTTTTCATATTAGGTTAGGCGGGACCACGCTTACGCTCGTGTCACCGCTAATAACATAAGTGTAGTAAATCTTAATATTAAAAGTGTACGTTTTTTGAGGGATCTTGTTGAACTGAAGGCTTCTCATCTCGCTGCCAGGGTCAGTCGCGTTCCCAAAAGTGAATGGAAGTATGAATATTCTTCCTCCAGCAAGTCTTTCAGGAGATATTATCTGGCTAACCGAGTTAGTGCCTAATTGAGTTGTCATCTCCACTCCTTGCCGCTGGCACGTGCACGCACCGTAGGAAATGCATTTATCGCTGAAAAGGTCGGAGCCTTCTGGGCAAGTGCAACTACTAGTGACTGCTTCACATTTTCCAAGATAACATATCATTCCTTTACCGCACATTTCAAAGTCGGTCGCGTCATCTACTAGGCCGTTGCAGTCATCGTCCAAACCGTTGCATTTTTCATAAGTCAAGGCGTCGCACACACTCCATTGAGCGTTAACGCATTGTTGTTCTCCGCTAACGCACGACCCAACAGTGTAGTCCTGGCAAGCCCTGCTTATTGGTTCCCCTTCCATCCCGTCAACCATTCCATCCCCTTCATTGTCCACTCCATCGCAAAGACTTTCCTGACCCCAAGCTTCCGCCCTCCCTCCGGCGAGCTCGTCTTCCCCATCAGTTAAACCGTTCCAATCGTCGTCAAAACCGTTGTCCAGTAAGTCCTGGCAATTCCAGTTTTCACAACCAATTCCTGTGACTCCGGCGAGTTCTAAGGGGTTGCAAACACCGTCGTTGCAAAGCCCTGGCGCGCAATAACTTGTTGAGCAATAACCCCTGCTGTCAACGCCAACATAGCACCTGTGACCATTCTCGTCGCGAGAACAGGTTTGATCGCAGTCCCCGCCAGCACTGATTATTGTTGTTACGTCACTGCAAGTGTAATAAGTAATTTCCGAAAGGGTTGTGCGGGCAACGTTCCCGTCACAGTTCGGCGCGTTTAATATTTCTTGTCCAATATCATAAGCTATTTGATTTAACGGGTTTCCAGGTTCTTCCACTGGACCGCAAGTGTTCGTTGCCTCCCCGCAACCCAATCCCGAGTCGCAGCACCACTTGTCAACTCCTGAACCGCACGTTTCTTCACTTTCATAACAAAAAGATCCTGAGGTTTTGCAGGAGAGCGCTTCGTCCCCGCAAACCATTGTTCTTGACTCGTAAGTGTTAGAACAACACCACTCTCCTCCTTCAATGGAGCAATGGTTCTCGTCTTGAGCGCACACAGTGGCCACGCAACTATTAATGGACGTGGATGAGAACGTGACGTAACCAGTTTCTCCTTCTAAGACGTGCACTGCCTTCACGCCTGAATAAGCGGACGCGGTGTCAAAGTAGATGCCTATTGAGTCCACGTGCAAGTAACCCGATGGAGGAGTGTAATCGTTTGTTAGCACCCAGTTGACTGTTTCAGGACTTGATAAGTAGTCTGCGTAAGTTGTCGTGGTTTCAGGGTAATAATATTTGATTGTTCCTTCACTGTTCTTCGCCTTTAACTCTAAGTAGTCGTTAACCACGAAAACCAGTTCTCCCAGGTTTTGGGCTGGAGAAGTTATGGTAAGCCCTTTGGATATTAACGATAATGAGTAATCCCCTAGGTTCGCGCTAGTGATTTCTGAACCACCGCTTTCGTACATGCTTATCAAATGGTTCGTCCAACTCGTCGGACAGTAATTTTTGGTTGTTGACTCGCCTGTAAAGAAGCCGTTCCCAGATTTGTCAACCGCGCTTAGTGCTTTGCCGTTTTGGTTAATGCATGGCGTCGCGGTCTTCCCGTCAGTCACGCCCCAAATGTTTACGCCGAGGTCAGGGTCTTCCTCTCCATCGTCGTCTTGCACGTAGAAAGGGTCTGAAGGAGTTAATGAAAGAAGAGTTGGGGTGGTTGGTGGAGTAATTGGACCTGTGTACTCTACTTCTCCGAGAGGATGAATGTCTAAAAAGAGGGTGTGAGATATTAGTGGAGTCCAGCGAAGGATTGTTGAATCCAGTGTTATTCCTCCTCTTAAGTAAACACCGTTCTCGCACGCGCCAGTCATTAAATCAACAATTCTTCCTCCGCAACAACCGGGTTCAATCATTGTTTGGTAATAATCTTTAAGGTCTACAAAATTGTTTCCACAACAAATGAAGTCAGGGCTTGTCACGTAGCGCGGCGTATCATCGCAACAAATGAAGGTTTCTCCACTCCCAGCGCTTTCAACGAATCTTCCTCCGCAACATTCTTTTTCTTGAGCGTCACTAGCGGTGAAAAGGTTTCCGTCGCAGCAAGCGTACATTTGAGTGAGGTACTGTGTTGTCTTGCAGCAAGCACTTCCTTCTGGGACGGGACTGCAATCAGTTGAGCATGAGCAAAAGTTTTCTCCTGGCTCGCACAGGAAGTTGCCGCATTCCTGCAGGCTTCCCCCTTTGGTTTCAATGCATTGTCCTTGCACGAACGCGTCAGCGTTAATAACTCCTTTCGTCCAACCATATTTTTCTAAGCCATCTTCTGAGAGATCAAGTTCTTGGGGATAAGTTACCACGACTATTGCCTGTTTTTTTCCAATGTATCCTTCTCCAATGTTTTGCACGCTGAAAACATAATTATATTTGGGACTGTTACCTGAATCAGGGAATAGGATTGGTTGACTGGTTTCAGGGTGGATGCCGACCTCGCTGTTGGACTCGCTGGAAGTCCCTGATATCTTCCATTGCTCGCCACTTCTCTTTTTTCTTTGCACTTCGCTTTGGCTTAGTGCTATAACGTTTTGTGTCGCGCTCGTCGAGTAATCATAATTTACGGAGTAGCTTATTCTATGGTCGTAAGGAAGGTTGTTTATCATGACATCTATAGGTGCTTGCAATAACCATAAGACGTCAAGCTCGTCGTCAGCTAGTAATTTGTTCATCGCTCTTTGCGAGTAAGTAACTGTTGGGTCCATGTCGTAGAATCCTTCACACCATTCAATTGATGATTCGGTTGTTTTCACTTCCTGGTCTCTACCTGACCCGAACCCGCAGGCACAGTTTGTAGGGCAGTCGTCGCTGATGATTAATGCTGTGGAAGATTCTGAACCGTAAAACCTGCAATCGCAAGTGTATTGGCTCACGCTTGAAGCGTCAAGCGTGTCTGTCGCACAATAATAACTGTTCTCTGAACAAGGGGTTATTCCATCATACCAAGGATAGTATGATTGACTTATTGTTTCTCCGCCAATGTTGACGCACGAGTTGGATTCGCCGCAAGTAACTCCTGAACTCTTGTCAGAGCAGCACCATGAATTGCACGTGGTAGAGTCCGGACCGCAGGAAGGGGTGTAGCAGTAAAACTGTATTCTTCCAGTTTCTTCTACTGGAACGTATTGATAGTTTTCAGGACATTTTTGAACAAAGTATTGTTCGTTAGGGTGTTGTAAAGCTAGTTGCGCGAGGTTAGGGTCGTTCCTGAACTGGTCCATTATCATGCCAATGTAGGAGGGGTCGCTGCTGTGAGGCCTGCAAATGCCTGACATGACATCAGCGTAGCTTGAGCCGGTTATTGATTGGCAAACGTATTCGCCGTCAACAAGTTTTAGAGAATAGCCTGAAGGGCATGAGCGAGGGTTTCCTTCGGTCTCGCAGTCCAAGGTAGACGGGTTGTAATCGTTGTTAGGGCATTGTGCTCGGTAAGTGTTAGGCTCGTACGCGCCCCCGCATTCCACTATCTTGAAAGGGGCGACGTTGTCCAGTGATACCACAATGTTTTTCGCGTCGTCTCCGAGAGCGTTATTCCTGATTACGAGTTCAACGTATTCTTGACCTGCTGGCAGTAGGGTGGTGGTTCCTACCCTGAATTCTAAGGCCCCGACTCCTTCGTTTGATTTTAGCTTAGACTCTGTTTTTGATGGACCCGTTGCGGTGCAGCCAGCTAGAATGATGATAAGTGATAAAGTGAGCCAAGTTTTTTGGTTCATTGTTTCACCACCGTTCCTTGAGCGCTTCCTTTTTTGGTGTAAGTGTAGAAGACGTCGCCTCTTATCAGAAAGGTTTTTTCTTTTTCAGCTTTTAGAGGGTTTACGTATATTGGGAATCTGTACAGGCTTCCTTCTTCCACGCTGGGCAGTTGGCTTTCGCAAACCACGTATCCTAATTTAGATAAGGCGTCCAGGCTTTCTGTTAAGTATTCGTCTTCCACTTTATCAAGCAGTCCTGTTATCACGAGCAGTTGGTCTTCCGTGTTCGCGGTTTGGTTGTAGCACTGGAATTCTTTAGTGCTCACCGGTTCTTCCGAGAATCTTTGGCATAGGAACCATCCTCCAACGCTTGTCCTCAGGCTGGGAGGGCAAGTGTCAGGCACTTCGTACGCATCGTACTTGTTTTCTTGTCTGACGATTCCTGAACCTGCTTCCTTGCACCCCGTGTCATAGCTTTCCGCGCACACGACCGTGTTCAGCGCTCCAGCGTCATCTAAATAACTGTTTTTGCAGCACCAAGTTTCGCTTCCACCCGTGCAGTAGTTTTCCTGCCCGGCCCTGCAAGCGTAGTAACCGCAGGGCTTGTCAATGCTTAATAAGTCCCAGCCCACGTCGTAGAGTTGTTGAGCGTTTAATTCGTAGAACCCGGGCGCGCACGCCCCTTCGCAGCGCGTTCTGTCCTCGTTCAGCGTCATGCCGTCAGTCGTGCAGTAAGTCTGGTCGTTGATTCGGGTTGGGTCGGATAATTCTTGAGGTACTGATAAGTATATCTTGTTCACCTGGTTGACGTAACCGCTTCCAGCGTTCACTATTCCCCAAGTGAATATGGACGTGCCTGTCGTGTCGAAGACGGGTTGTGTTCCGATGCTTTGACTGCTCAGAACTGTTCCGTAGGATACAGTGGTTTTTGGGTTGGAGAACTGCATGAGTCCCTGCTCCATTTTTTCTTTAGCGTACTTACTTTCTATAACTGTTATTGAGTAAAGGGTTCGAGTGTAGTATTCAGTGGTTGCTTCCGCGACAATGTTTACCGCGTCGCCTTCAAGGACTCCGATGACTTCGATGGTTTCGCAGTTTATTCTCGCGCTGGTTCCTTTTGGAATGTCTGTTACGCGGAGGTAATCATCCCATTTCCACACTGTTTCGGTGATGTTGTAACCAGTGGTTCTGCCCCTGCCTTTGCAGTCAAACAATACTTTTTGGCCTTCCACTCCTCCAGGAAGTATTTCTCCTGTGAAAGTGACGTTCATTTCTTTGATGTCAGCATCCCCGTCATTTTTTATTTCTATCACCGCGCTGGTGCGATTCGTGAAAAGGTTTATCCTATCGGGCAGTAATTGTACGCTGGTTACAGTGAAGCCCGTGTTGGGCGGCGCGCTCCCAATGTTTCCTATTAAGCTTCCTCCTGACCTGAAACTGGCTTGTTGTTGTAGCTCGTAGGCTTCAGGGTTGGTGAGAGGCATTAGAATAGTGTTGAAAGAATTGGCCAGGTTTTCGCTCATCCCTCTGCTCGCTCCTGCCATGACTCCGAAACTGCTTCTAATCACTGGATTGGTTACAAGAAATGGCATCCAGATTATTGCGTAGAAAAATATGAAAGTTACTCCGAGCATCCATGTGTAGTTGAAGATTTCTGGGCTTATGCTTTTTGCAGGGTAGTCAACCATGAGGAAGACTCCTATGAGCAGTCCTGCTTTTATGAGGTAGCTGAGGATGTTGTAGAAAGGACCGCCTTCTGGACCGAGTGGGGGGACTCCTGCTATTGCTTGGCTTGGAGACCACATGTTAAAAATCATTAAGTTGAAGAAGCCTTGTATTAAGTCTATACTAAATATAAATCCTATAAGACGTATTATGAATAGGAATAGTACGATTATGTATATTGCTTTTCCCGCGTTTCCTTCGCTTTCTCCGCTATCCTTGGCTGTTATGTAGCTTATTAGCATGAGGATTATGGTTGGCACGTTTGCTAAGATTGCAATGATCATGTTGGAGCCTTCAAGGATTGCGCCAGCAGCCCCGCCTCCAGGTAGCATGAGGTTTCCCATGACCACGAAGGGAGCTATGAGTCCTAGGAATTTTAGTTCTCCGAAGAGTATTTTTGAGAGGGCTATCGCGAGAATGAGGGTTATCCAGGAGAAAATCCATTCCATTCCTTGGAAGATGCCGCCTAAAGCGATGACAACCATTAAGATAATGATTGTTGCCAGGACTTGTGGCAGCCCGATATTGCCAATGTCTAATCCTAGTTCATCACCACTTATTCCTATGTCCACCATTCCCCGCTTGTTTGTTTTAGGCCAACCCATTATATAGACGTTAAATAATTTGGAGCTGATTTGTTTTAAACTTTTTCTATCCAATAAGCGCAATTAAAAAGAAAAAGATTAAGTGAATTTGTCAGTTCCAGTACATTCTCACGCTGTTCAAGTTAAATCTGCCTTCCTGACTCGTGATGGTTAACTTGTTCGACCCTAAATTTATCTCAGAACTTGGGAGAATGAACCTGTTGTAACCCCTGTTTATGGAGTCAGCTCTTTCGTACTTCGTGACTTGTCTGAACACGAATTCTAAACCCCCGTTCGGAGCCATGTTAGCCAAATCGTACTCCACGGTAAAGTTGCTAGCTTTATCGACAACGTCTCCCGGAACGTTATAATAAATGTCGTAGCTTGAGACGCCCACGTCCTTTTCAAACAAGGAAAATTGCACGTCAGATAAATCATAAACGCCTCCAGGACTTGTTGAAAAACTTATGGTGTTAATACCTGTTGTCAACCCCGCTGAAGTGGTGCTGACTTCTGCTTGGTATCTCGCTTCTCTTTCAGAGGGCTTGCCATTGTAAATTAGGACGTCGTTCAGCCTGATAGACATGGTTCCACTTGTTTGAGCGTTCACGACTTTGAAATAAATTTTTGCTGTTCCGTCTACGACGCTTGATAAACTGAATTCTCGAGCAACCTCGTTCACGTTCAGCGAGTACGCGTGCTCAACAATTTTGAAACTGTTAAGCCCGCAAACCTGTGTTTCCCAGAAAGCCATTCCTTTGAAAACGCATTCTATTCTTAAGGTATGCGTGCCTTCGTAAACATTGTTATCTAAGTCTAGGGAAACTATTTGCCCGTTCACTGCTGTTTCGGAATAAATGTTCTTGCTGTCAACGAAAACGTTAATTGTTGGCGTCCCGATAACTGTTCCTGTTTTGAAACTAACAGTTATTCTTTCGAGGCCCGATTCATCAAAGTTCAAGCTTTTGGTGTAAGTGCCTGCGCTGAAAATGCTGGTTGTTAACCTTAGTTGGGGCATGCTCTCCAAATCTTTGCCGATTAAAGGGTAGTCAAGGCTGGCGGTGCCGAAATCATGAGTCATTAGGGGTTCTCCAGTGCCTTTACCAACCCATCCTATTCCTATGATGTGGAATAAGTCGTGCTCGCCTAAGGTAGCGTTGCCGTCCCCGCTTATCACTTCGTTTTCGGGGTTGAGTAGTCTTTGCCTTTCAGGGGGCTGAACCCAAATAATGTAGAACACGAAAAGGATTATGAATAGGATTAACGCGACTGGAACCGCTATTTGACCCTTTTTCATGTTTAAAGAAATGGCTTTTTGAGTTTATAAATTTAATAGTTACTGGCAATTAGGGCAAAGAGTTTTTAAAATCAGCAGATTTTTGTTTTATCTTAAATGGTTAAAGAAAAAGTCTTAAAATTCTTTGAAGACAGGGGTTTCATTGAACTAAGGCCTCCACAAAAACTGGCTGTAGAACAAGGCCTTTTCGAAGGCAAAAACATGGTGATAGCGTCCCCCACGGCTTCGGGAAAAACGCTAGTGGCCGAAATGGCTTTTCTGCACAATCTCTTAAAAGGAAAGGGTAAAGCGCTTTACTTAGTCCCGCTTCGAGCCCTTGCTTTCGAGAAACACGAGGAATTCAAAAAAGCTTATCCTCAATACAAAGTTGGTTTGAGCGTGGGCGATTACGATTCCGGAGACGAGTGGCTGTCCAACCATGATATCATAATATCTTCTTTCGAGAAAATGGATTCATTAATGCGTCACGGAGCCCCATGGATTTTTTCGATAAGCACGGTGATAATTGACGAATGCCATTTAATCACGGACCCGGGAAGAGGGCCCACACTTGAAGTCCTGCTGACCAAACTTAAAAAAATAATTCCAAGAGCGCAATTCATCGCCCTATCGGCCACGATAAGCAACGCTGAAGAACTATCCCTATGGCTGGACGCCGAATTGGTCAAGAGCGACTACCGCCCGGTCAAACTGTTTAAAGGGGTTTACCAAAACGGAAAAATCTATTTTGGAAATCAAGAAAAAAAAGTTGATTCCGCGGAAAACGATCCGTCAGCTAACCTCACTAAAGACACGTTGTCTAAAAAAAAGCAGTGCATCTTCTTTTTATCCTCAAGAAGGAACGCTGAGAGCTTGGCAAGAAAACTGAAAAGCGTGGTCAAAACTTTTCTAACAAGCTCGGAGAAACAAGAACTCGAAAAACTAAGCGATAAAGTGCTGAACGCTTTGGAATCCCCGACCACTCAATGCAAACGATTATCTGAGGGTGTTTTGTCAGGAGTCGCGTTCCACCACGCAGGGCTCATGAACTCTCAGCGAAACTTGCTGCAAGAAGCTTTCAAAAACAGGTTGCTAAAAATTTTGTGCGCAACCCCCACGCTCGCCATGGGAGTTAACCTGCCCGCCTGGAGAGTCGTGATCAGGGATTTGAAGCGCTACTCAACGCATCATGGCATGGCGTGGATTCCAGTGCTTGAGTACCATCAGTTCTCGGGCAGGGCGGGCAGGCCGGGGTACGATGAGGATGGTCAAGCCCTGTGCATTGCTCGCAGCGACGAGGAGAGAGAAGAGATTTTTGAGAGGTACGTGTTTGGGGATAGTGAAGAAATACTGTCCAAACTGGGGGTGGAGCCCGTGCTGAGAATGCACTCCCTATCCTTGATCGCGTCGCTTTTCGCTCGCTCCAGAGAAGAATTGGCCAAGTTTTTCGGCCAAACTTTTTACGCCAAACAGTACGGTAACATTCAGGAAATCGAGAGCAAACTTGACAAGATTGTCGACGAGTTCGTGGAATGGGGTTTTGCCACGGAAATTGATGACAAGTTGCAGGCAACACTCATAGGAAAAAGGATTTCAGAACTTTACTTAGACCCTCTAACAGGTCGAAACCTGATTCAACGCTTGGAACGCTCAAAAGAAAAAATGTTTGAGGGAATGTCATTATTGCATATGGCTTGCAACACGATTGAAATGAAGCCATCGCTTTACGTTAAAGACGCTGAGTTTTTGGAGCTTCAATCCATGCTCGAAGAATTTTCTGACGTTTTACTGGAGGACGAGCCAAGCCCATGGGATTATTCATTCATGAGTTACGTTTCAGCTTTCAAGACTTCACTAATGTTTTCGGACTGGCTGGACGAGAAGGGAGAGGATTACTTGATGGAAAAGTGGCGGGTGCCTCCAGGACAGTTGCGGGTCAAACTGTATAAGATTGATTGGGTGTTGTACTCGGCTCAGGAGCTCGCAAAACTCTTAAAAATCCGCGGTGTTCCCAGCAGTATTCAGCGGTTGAGGTTCAGGCTCAAGTACGGGGTTAAGGAAGAGCTATTGCCGTTGCTTAAGTTTAAGGGTGTTGGCAGGGTTAGGGCGAGGAAATTGTTCAACGCTGGCATAAAAAATGTTGGGGGCGTCAAAAAAGCTTCTTTGGAAAAATTGGAATCAATTCTTGGCAAAGTGATTGGCGGAAAAGTGAAAGAGCAAACCCTTACTGGAAAAGAGGAGAAAGGCCTGAAAGAATGGACTGAGTTAAAAAGTTAAGGGGAATTCGAGGTTGTTGAAAGCTTTTTCTTTGTTTAAGTGCTGAACCATTTTCTCAACGCTTTTCTGGCCTGTTTCACTGGTCCACTCGTCATCATCTGGGATCTCGCTTAAAGTTATTGGCGTGTGGTGACCTATTTCTCGGCGAGTCATTTCTTTGGCGACAAGGTCGTGCCTTCTTTTCAAGTAACCGAGTTTGCCGAAAAACTTTATTGCCTCTGGGAACAGGTTGATGTTTTCTTCGTCGTTAAGAACTCGAATGACTTCGTGCAGTTCTCCGTGCTCTTTGAGCAACCAGTCATCCTTCAATCGTGCAGGGTTTATCCCGTCCCAGATGTTAAGCATGTTCAAATAATTTCAACAAAAACAGGTTATTAAAAGCTTTCTATTTCTTCTGGTATCCGCCTAACTTTTGCTTCCATTCCTTGAGCGTCAAGTTTTTCTGGTCTTTGCCGTGCAGGACCTCTCTGCTTGCTAGCTTCCAGAGCACGTACGGCGCGCCGCAACCTTCACAGCTTTTTTGTCCGCCGAACTCGCACCCCCCTTTTTCTTTCCAGAGCTTCAAGCAAAACTCTAGTTCTTCCAACGCGTTCATATCAGTCCCAACACCTTCGGAATCGTTACTATCGCGAGAGCGACAGTGATGGCAGGCATGAAAGGGTAAGCCCGCCGGTTCAACAAGTGAACGTACACGAGTTTCAGAATCACTTTATCAAACAATACCATTAGTAGGAAGAACACTCCGAACCATAAAGGCTCGAAAATGAATATCAATGGAAGGACTGCGAAGAAGTCACCCCAAGCCACTTTTGACCTGAAAAACGGGACGGCACTCGTCCTCATCAACACGTAAGTAAGCGCTATAATCCCTGCCCGGGGAATCAATTGGGACTGGTCAGTCATGAAAAAAACGATTCCTGCAATCACTGCGACCAAGGCCCACAAGTACACGAAACTAACGCTCGCCCGCATCTTCTTCAAATCATCCAGTGTCGCGACAGTGTAAGAGCCGAGCATGAACATCAATAAGTACTCTGTAATCACGAACCATTAATGAGGTTTAATGTTTAAATCATTTTTTGATGAGCGATACGCGCTTGAAAATCCTGTTTTCGCTAGTTTTTTAAACCAATCAAGCTTACGTTTTTAACAATGAATGTTGAACAAACGATTGATAACCTGTTAAAAGAGGAAAAAATCCAGATTGTTTTGAAAAAACAATTCAGCACTTTTGATTTATACCCTTCAGGAAGTGACGTTAAAGTAAGGGATTCTTTTGGTAGAACTTATTTCATGGGCGTTGAAGGTTTGAGAAAGTTAGTGGAAGATGAGTATACTTACGTTAAGGAAATAACGTCTAAGAATCCTGAAGGCATCCAAAAACATTACGTGTACACTCCTTCAAGGCACGGTTTTAAAAAAAAGGTTATGGATTAGAGTAAACTGATTAGTTGAGAGCCTTCAACACGGTTGTACGTTCCTTTAGCGCATTCTTTTTCACAGAAAGACTTAGTCCCATCCCCCTGTATCTTAGGCCCGCACACCATGAAAGGCAGTGGCCCGGCTTCAAAAACTTTTTGGGAGCATGGAACGTGACTGGTAGCCGCCACGCAAAGCACGATTTTTTTAAGGTCGAACCCGTCCGTAAGACGGTAAAAGAAGTGCTTATCTAATTTCTCTATGAGCTCCCTTTTTTTGAGCAAATCCCCTTTCAAACTAGGCCCTGTCAGGTCGCTGAAATGCAAGTGAAAAGAATCAAACGCGTCCCAATTATCTTTAAGCAATCTCGCCGCGTTGCCAATCCTTTCTTCAACAGTGTCGCCGCTCGCGTGGAAGTGCTTGGCGTGCACCAAAGCAGCGACTCCCTTACTGGACAAGTCTGAACTGATAACGCACCACTTACCACCCGTTTTTTTGTCCAAGCTTTCCAAAAAAGTTTTTTCGCTGGAAGGACCCTGAATCAAAATGAAGTTAGCAGGAGGAAGTTCTTTCCTCAAACGCTCCTTGTTCAACGGGTGATTTGACAACATTGCTTTAGCTTTCACCGCGAACTCGTTAAGCACGACCGCGGTTTTCCTGGATTCTTCGGAGCGCTCCAAAGCCTTGCTCGGCTCAACCCTGAAAGGCTTCCCGAACAAGGGAGTGATTTGTTCGATTACCGTGTCGTTGCTGTTGAAAGTTGTGCTGACCCCTTTATCAGGGGTTAAGACCTTGTTCGTGATTTGCTCTCCGTCTAAGAATAACAATCCCTTGCACCCCTTGGTGTGCACGACCTTCATTTTTACGGGCGAAGTGTTAATTATGACGTGGCGGTTCAAGTACTTGTACATTTCTCTGGCTTGCTCAGACCCTATTTCTATGGGGTGCGCGTTGCCTTCACCGTCCAACGCCATGAGCATTGTTTTGAACACTGTCCCGTCGATTTCGATGCCCGCGCCTAACGCGTCCACGACTCCCATCCCCGGGTATTGCGTGGAAGGATTGTAACCGTAAAAAACTAATAAGGTTTCCGGAGTTGTCGGCACGAAATTCTCGCTTAAAGGAATAATGGTGCCTGAAGACCCGATGCTGGCGAAGAAATCTATGTTAGGCTTGTTAGCGGATTCCAGCGGGGTTTTCCCGCCGAGTTCAGCGTAATGAGTGTCTGATAAGGATTCTATGGTTACCAATATTTTTTTCATCATCTTAGTTTTTTGAGCATTATTTGGCGTTCAACGTGCTCAACCATTCTTTTCATGTTTTGTGAAGCGTTCGGGCTTGAGCTTAACGCGTCAGCACCGGATTCAATGAGTGTTCTCAACAGTTCTTTATCAGTTGTCAAATCCGTGCACACAGTCACGTCCAAACCGTTTAGGTGAGCGTTCTCGACAAGGTGTTTCACCGCGTTCATCAAAGGTTTTCTAGGGTCGTGTATTTTTAGCATGACGTTTCCAGTATCGTGCGCGAACAATGTCTGCGCAAAGCTTTCAAGGTTCACGCACAACCCGTCGCAATAATCCTTCAAACCGTTAATCGAGAACAGGAGGCTGGGCGCGTCAACTTTCACGTTAACTTTAAAATCTTCTCCTCTTTCCAATCCTTCCTCTCTCATCACTTTAATCATTTGCTCAACTTCAGAGACTGTTCTCGCGAAAGGAATTATGGCGTGCACGTTGTTAAATCCTTTGCTCCGAGCTTTTTTTATGGCCCTGCACTCCAGTCTGAATGCTTGTTCAAAGTTTTTGTGAACGTGCTTTGAAGCTCCTCGCCACCCGATCAAAGGATTATCTTCTTCGGGCTCGTACTCTTCCCCTCCCTTAAGTTTTTTCATGCTTTGAGAGTCCAGGTCTGTAAAGCTCACGAAAACCGGTTTTGGCTGCGCGGTTCTCGCTGTTTGGATTATTTCATCACTGATTGCTTCAGAGTACTCATCCCCTCTTCTGTGGAACACGAGCCAGTTCGGGTGCCTGCCCAACCTTTTTAAGGTTTTGTCAAGGTTGAGGATTCCCACGCCATCATAAAATGTGGGGTGAACCTTTTCTAGGCTTTTAAAGTCCAGAACGTTTACGTAAACGTTTGTGGCTGTAACGATTTCTCCTGTGTGCCAAGGTCTTTGCGGAAGTTTTGGGTGGGTTTCCTGGATTTTAGGTTCAAAAACCTCTATTTCTTCTTCGGGCCCTGTTTCAATGAATGCTTCATGATGAGAGGTTTCTTCTTTTTTTATCGCGACCACTGGTTGTTCGTAGTAGTCTGTTTCTTGGGTTGGTTGATAGTCCGTGTACGAGACTTGGGCGAGCCCTTCTTCTTCTTCAAAGCTTTCCTCCTCTACTGTGCCAGCAAATATTTTTCCGCTGAAACCGTTAATAGTGATGATTTGATTGTCTTTTATCAGTGTCGTGGCTTCCGGCACTCCCGTGATGCACGGCTTGGATAATTGTCTGCAAAGACTGGCCACGTCTGAAGAAATGCCTCCTTCTTCAATAATCACTCCTCCAGCCATGTCAACCACTTGATTTATCGTGTTTAAAGCTGTTTTAGCGATTATCACATCACCCATTTCAACGTTGTAAACGTCTTCTTCGCCCCTGATTATTTTGGCTTTTCCGGAGATTATTCCTGGACTGGCGGCTTCGCCTTGCGCGAAAACCTTTTTCTCAAAAGTTTTTTCAACTTCTTCTTTTTCAGGAATGATTAGTTCTTCGCTGTTGAAAGTGAACAGTCGACTGCCTTCGAAACCCCACCAGACAGCTTGGTCAGAGTTTTTTATCCTTCCCACTTTTTTGGCGAGCCCAGCCACTTCTTTTATTTGCTCGTCGTTCAGGACTTGGCTGTTCGCTTTAGCGTTGGATACAGGTTTTTTAATTATTTCACCTGTCACAAAGTCTTTTCCATACATCCATTTTTGTTCGTTTATTTTTTTGTCCACGATCTCCATGCTGGAAGGATTCACCTCATACTTGTCCGGTTGGAGTTCAGACATGCCAGTACCGAAACCCCAAATGGATTCTATAACAATTTTTTGCTCCCCGTTTACAGGGTTCTTGGTGTACGCCACCCCGCTGGAATCCGTGTTAGCCATTTTTTGGATTATTAACGAGAAAGAAAAGTCTTCGTTATTCTTGGATAATTGGTTCAGGACTTCTGGTTGGAAGAGCATGCTCCTCGCTTTCTTCACTGCTTCGATTAGTTGATTGTTCTTAACGTTTAGCAAGGGAAGTCCTGGAACGTTTACGCTAGGATGTGTTGAAGCCCTAATGGTTAATATGGGAAGGTCTCGACCAGCCCTTATGAGTTCTAAAGCTTTTTTGCCGAGACCAGAGTAATCCCTGCCAGCCAAGTTCATTTTTGCGTGGGCTTGCAGTAACCCGGTTTTCAGCTCTTCAGGGAGCTCTAAATCTTCTTGCATTGTTTCCAGGCTTTGGTTCTTGAATATTTTTGAGAATTGTTCTGAAGTTATTACAAATCCTGTTGGCGTGAGTATTTTTGATTGATACATGTCTGATAGAGTGATAGCTTTTCTTCCTAGAAAAATTTCTTCTTTTTTGATTTGGTCAAACCATTTTATGAAAGAACTCATTAAGACATCTAAGAACTTAATTAGTTTTAAATAATTTTGTGAACTATCTAACAATAGTTTGTTTCACGAAGGAAAGATTTTTTTTTTAAGCGAGGAGTATTTTGGTCTTGCAGGAGAATTTACTGCCAGCTTTCCTAAGAGCTTCTTTGGCTACGTCGACGTGGTTATTGTTTACGGATAAGGTCATTAGTATCTGGTTTTTTTTGACTTGGGCAGCCCTGCCAATTGGTTTTCCAAAAGAGTGGGCCATTCCTTGAGTGAAACGGTCTGCTCCCGCGCCTCCTGCTATAGGGTTCTCTCTCATCACGTGATGGGGGTAAATCCGTATTTTTAGGAAGAAAGCTTTGCCAGGAATTTTTTTAACCAAGAATTTGTTCGCTGCAACGCGCGCGGCTTCTATTGCGTTATGCCTTATCTGCAATTTTCCTTGGCTTCGCAGTTCAAAAGTGTTTTCGTAATCCCCTTTGGTTCCGAGGTCGAATTTGACGATTTTTATGCCAGGAACTCCTGAGACAAAGGATTTTTTCCTGAACCTAGATACTCTAGTGAAAGGTCTTTTAACGATTTTATAACATCTTGCTGAGCGAAGCCTTGCCATGGTAACGATATAAGACGATAACTAAGTTTTATAAAACTTTTGCATCCTTTAGTTTTTAGGTAAACTTATTTAAGTTAACCCTTCTTTCTTTGTTATTCTGGGGGATTAATGGAAAGCGTTACTGACGTTTTAGATGATGCTAAGCGGGAATTGAGATTGGCTGATCACATAACTTATGTGACTTTTCCATTGGTCAAGGATAAGAAGCTTTTTGCCAGCGCGATTCGTCACTTGAATCAGAGCATTATTTACATGATAAAAGCGTTCTTAATCAATGAAAGGTTGTATAAACGTATTCGCTCCGTTCCTATTGATAGTGGACTGCAAATACGTTTTTTCATCGATACTTACAAGAAATTCTTCAAAATCAGTGACGCGCAGTGGATTATTGATTTTATAAGGGTTTCAAAAAATCTTGAAACCGGGGTTAAGGTTGAGAGAGAAGATGAAGTGTTCATCCTAACGTCCGAGCTGGAAAGCATTAGGATTGGTCTTCCTCAATTAAAGAAATATTTATCATTGGCTAAGACCTTGATTAATAAAATTGATGGAAAAATAAAATGATTGGCGCTGAACAAGTTTACTCTTTTGAACGGGCTCGTAGCGAGCTCGAAAAAACAAAAAGAATGTTGAAGGCTTTTGATGAAAAAGGTAGTTTCAACTTCATGATTTTTGTGAATCATTTGATTAACGCCATGAACCTTGTTGCAAGCGTTTTGCTCAAGAGAAACAAAGTGTACGTTGCAGGATTCGAAACGTCTTCAGCTATGAGAGATGTTGTCGAGCAGAACTCGCTTAAAGCAGATTTTTACGAAACTTATTTTTTCCTAAGGAGTTTTCAGAATAAGGAAGTCAAACAGTTCTCAGGAGGTTTCGTGGTCAAGAATTGGAAGAGTTCGATAACTATTAAGAAAGCGGATTTGAAAACATTTGTTAAAGGCGTTGAAGAATTCGTCAAGAGAACAGAAGTTTTGATTAAAACCCCTGCATGAAAGTCGTTGATTACTTAAAACAAAAAATACAAAGAAGTTATTCCCAAACCTCAAAGCAGGAATTGGTGAATATGGATGAGGTTCGGCCAGGGTTTTTCGTTCACAAGAAAAGCATGGCAGATTTAATGAACAACGCTGACACAAATGAAGGTATTTTTGAGTTATTGCAATACATGCATCCTAAATTCTTGCCAAAAGTTGTAGAGAAGCTTTCTAATTTGGAATCACATTTTTAGGATTTCTTGAACTGTTTGTTTGGCGCCGTCACCTTTGAAGTTGGCTCGCTTAACCCTTTTCCTTAATTCTTCTTTGGATTCGAAGAACATGTCCAGTTTCTTCTTAAGCTTGATTTCGAAAAGGTTGCCTGGCACCAGGATTTCTGCCAGCCTCGCTCGTTTTAGGGCGGAAGCATTGGTTATTTGTTCGATGTGCTTGCGAATAGGTATGACTAGCGCGGGCTTTTCGTAAACCAGTATCTCTGACAAGTAGCTGTGACCCGCCATGGTTATGACGTTGTCGCAGGCTTTTAAGTAGTGTAAAACTTTTTTGGTGAAGGGCAGGACTGTCACGTTGCCCATTTTTGTCGGCTTCGTAACTGAACTGCTTCCAACCGCGATAAATTTTCCTTCCCTACCCTTTAACGTTTTGATCAGGCTTTTCAGGAAGCTTTCTTGAATTTTTCCCCAACCGCTCAATAGGATTAAGGTAAAATCTTCTTTTATTCTTAGCATTTCTTTTATTTGTTCTTGACTGGGAAGTTCGGAAGGCTTTTTTCTCACGAACAAGTCGATGATTTGCACGTTATGAGGAAGTTTATTAGAGTATTTTGTTAAGGATGGGACCAGGATTTTATCAGCTTCTTTTATCAGGTAATCAATGATTTTTTTGATGACGTAAGCATGGTTGGATAACTCGTTCATTATGGTGTCAGGCAAGTATTTGAGTTCGTACGGAATGGTGGGGATGTTAGTGATTACAGCGCACTTTTTTTTCAAAAGTTTTGACAGGATGACCGCGTTGGGCTCGGAATCTGATAGGATGATGTCTGGGTCAAAGTTTTTGATAATCTTGTTAAACAATAACATGTTTTCTAGAATCGTGATCGGGAAATCCCAGTTGTTGATTAGACTTGAGAAAAGGTTGAAAGTGTAATCGTTTATGGAGAACTTGACGCCTTGCATTTTTATGGGTTTGAAACCGTTGTTAACGAAGTAGTTGTAGCTTGTGCCGTAAGTAGCGATTTTCACTTCTGCCTTCCCGTCAAGCTCGTTTATGATTGAATGAGTCCTTGTCGCGTGACCCAGTCCTATGCCACAAGGCACTAACAGTATTTTTTTCATTTATCAAGTTATTAAAAACCTTTTTTTTTAAATGTTGGTTTCAAAAAAGTTGCTATGTTGAAGCGTTCAGCGTACTTGAAACCTGCTTTTCTTCCGAAATTGATGGCTCTCCAAGTGGTTAAGGGTATTAAGGGGAGCATGATTAGTTTCTGGCTTTCAAAAGCTTTCAAAGCACTTATTTTTTCGTCCAAAGTGTTTGTTATATCGAAGAATATTTTCGGCTCCTTTCTTTCGAAAAAACTTATGAAACTGCTGGTCTCATACGTATAACACTTAGGCTTTTGGGAAATCTTTGCTAAAGCTTTTTTAACAATGTTGTTGACTGCCATGTGGTCGGGGTGCGTGTCATTTTTTGAATGATAAAACAGCCTGTCCGGTTTTTCTTTTTTGATTACGCGCCGAACTTTTTTAATGATTTTTTCGTTCATGCTTTTCGGAAGGCCCATATCCTTCAGCCCTAAAAAATAGGTTTTTTTAATGCCAAGAATTTTCGCGGCTTTTCTCGATTCTTCTTTTCTAGTCTTCGATAATTTTTCTTCGTTCCACCAGGGGGGAAACTTGTTTCCTCTGGAAAAAACGATTGATTTTACGGTTTCACCTTTTTGGGATAGGCTGGCAGCAGTGCCTCCAACCCCTAGTATCTCGTCGTCAGGGTGGGCGCCTAGGATTAAGTTAGTTTTCATTTTTAGGAGGAGAATAAAGATTACGTTTTCAGACCTTATTTAAATTTTGGATTAAATTTGAGGGCTTATTGAGTTGCCTTTTTGTGCAAAGCCGGATTTCTTTAGACTAGTATGAAGAGCAGGAAGCCCACGGTGAAAGGAATGGTGACGTTGTCGTCGATTCCGAATCCAAAGAGTTCGACTAAAGTCGCGGTCAACGCGATAAACGCTGCGAGCAAAGGAGATGTGAAGAATGAGAGGATGATTAGTGCTGTCGTGAAGAACGCTGTGCTTCCAGCCAAAGTTTTTTCTCCAAAAACAATTTTTTTCGGCAACAGTTTTCCAAATATTGTTGACGCGGAGTCGCTGAAGGCTAGGACGAGCAGTGCGGGAACAGCTTTTTCTGAGAACAGGAATAATGTTATGAACGCGCCTGCGAAAAAGTAAAAAGCTCCTTGACCACTGGTCTCGTGCTCCCGTCCAAAAATTTTCAGGAATTTTTCCAGCACGCCTTTATCGGATTTTGCCATTGCGACTAGTCCTAACCCCATGACAATAGCGAAAGCGTACACTGAGTAAGCGTAACCCAAAACAAGTATGAGGCTGGCGAGTATTACGCCTAAAGTTATGTGGAATGTTTGCCGCTTAACTTCTTTTTTAAGAGATTCTCGCATTTGAACACCTCCTTCTCGTGTTTGATTATGAAAACTGAGACCAGTACGCCCAAACCCGCGCCAACTATCACGTCGGACACGTAGTGCACGCCAGAGTAAACTCTTGTGAAAGAAACCAGTGTTGCTAGGAGGTAAAACAAATATTTTTGTTTTGGGTAATAATGGGATAGGATTACTGCTATTGAAAAGCTTGCTGCCGCGTGAGTGCTTGGGAAAGATAGGGTGTTTTCAAGAAATAATTTGCGGGTAAAATCTGGTCTTGGACGGTTAAAAACGAGTTTTAAAAACGAGTTGAGCACGATGGTCAGCGAGACAGCTATTGTGGTGGTTAAAAAGAATTTTTTTTGGGCGAACACGTAAATAGCGATGAAAAGAAGTATGAGTAGGAATAATATGTTATCCGTGCCGAAGAATCTTGAAAGATTGTCTAGGAAGGGGTTCGCGTAACTGTTGATTAGTTGGGTTATCAGCAGGTCAAAGTTCATTTAGTGTATTTTTCCTTGAATTTTTTGCTCAGCGCGTACATTAAGATTAGAACGCAGATTATTATGGATAGCATTAAGAATTGGGTTTCGAACCCGGCGCGCATGCTTTCAGTGACTGCTTGACCTAGGTAAGCGTAAAAGAATGCTCTTGGGAAAGAGCCGATGGTTGTCGCGACTATGAAAGTGGTGAAACTTATTTTAGTGAGTCCTGCGCCGTATGACACCGCGTCAAAAGGTATGAATGGCGCGAACCTGCCCATGATTATCGCCCAACCACCCCATTTCTTGAACCATTTGTCAGCGAACCCTAGCGCGCGCTCACCCACGATTTTTTGGACAAATCTTCTTCCAAACTTTTTGGATATGTAGAAACTAACTGCTCCTCCAAAGATTTGTCCGATTCCTCCTGCAATGCCTGCGACCACGAAGCCGAACGCGGCTCCTCCAAACATCAGCATTAGTTCTGAAGGTATTGGAGCTATTATGGCTTGTATTATCATTATTAGGAATAAGCCAAAAGGTCCTAGAATGTCCATTAACCCAATTAGTTTTGCGATAATCGTTTCTATCATCTTTTTTTTTATTTCATTGATATCATTGTTGACGTTTTTTCAATGCTCTTGATTTTTCTTATCTTTCCTGTCAGAAAGTTTTGCAAATCTTTCATGTCCTTGGCATTGATTTTGGTGACAACGTCGTATTCTCCGTAAACAACGTCAGCGCTCTTGACCCGCCCGTCTTTTTTTAATCTTGTCACCACCGCGTCTTCTTGTCCTGGTTTAACAGATATCATACAATAAGCCTTTATCATTTCAGTTAATGGTTCCTCCTCAAATTTTTTTTTATTTTTAAATTAGATTTTTAATTCTTAATAAATGTGTTCTACTTGAACAGTTTCCACTTCTTTTTTGTAACAATTATTTTCTTGTTTAGTAAAGAGTTTGGAACTATTATTTTCCTTCCGCTTTTGGTTTTGATGATGAGGTTCAGCAGGTCAACTTTGTGAATAGTTCCGCCAATATTGTCAATCTTGATGTTGTCCCCAACTTTTAGCATTCCAGTTCTTGCCAAGTAAAGCCCTGCCGCCGCGTTGGGCACGAAGTCGCGCATGCTCAGCATTATCACGAGGACAGCTATTATGATGATAATCATTAAGAGGAACTCTATGAACAGTGTGCTGAAGCCCAGCTCGTTCAGGACGAGGATGGCTGTGATGAGGTATATAAGGTATTTGGCTCCGCTAGAAATGATGCCTATGAACGCTTCAGAGTAACCCGTGCCGGATATGAAGTCTTTGATTTCTTTGGTTTCCAAGAACGCGCGGAAACCTTTCTCAACAAGTTTAGCAATGATAACACCCATTACGCCAACCCCGAAAGCTTTAACGAGTTTAAGCGATAACAATTGAAGGGCGGGGGGTAAAGGGTCTACGAGCACGAAACTGTCATTAGCCATTATCACTTATTCTTTTGGAAAAACCACGTTTTAAAGTTAACCCCTTATAACTCTTGGACAGCAGTGCTCTTGTCTCCGTGCCAGCACTGGTAACCGCAAGCGTCGCAGAATTCTGGGCACATGTGAACGCTTCCGTCAGATAATCCTTGTTTCGTGATTTCCAAGCTTTCGAGTCCTACGAAAGGCAAACCCATTTCTGGTAAAGGCCTTGACCGTTCAAGACTTTCCCTGACAACAAAGTTGTCAAGACTGTTTAACTCTTGCATTTCCTTGGTGAAATCTCTTCTGTGAGTCGTGGTTCTGAAAAGAATGTTGCCGCATTCTTCAGCAATATTCTTAACTTTTTTGATGTACTCCTCGCTATAGAAATCTCCGCTCGCATGCCATCTGAAGTACAATTGTTTTTTTCGCAAGAGTTTTGGGAGGATTATGTCCGCGAAATCATTTCTTTTAGAAACAGCGTACCTGATTATAGCTCCTTTCTTAGCGCTTAATAGACGGAAATTGTTTCTCAAAGCGTAGCAGGCGGGTTTTCCACTTCTTCCTTCAAGACACCATTTTGTGGGAGTGCAGGTGAGCTTGCCCGGAAGATTGTATAAAAGAACCTTATCCCCCATTTTTTGATTACCTTTAATTAATAATGAATGATTAATCAACGAATCAGAATCCATTTTAGAGGATAATAAGTCCAAATCTTTAATCGTTAAATCAGAATAGTTCAGCAGGGGAACGATTTTGTCCAAGTCTTTTTTACTTATTTCAGAGTCAAGTTCTGATAGCCGGAGCCCTAAATCCTTGCTTCCGATGGAGTCTGGTTTAAAACTTTGAACAAGCCTTTGCATTAATATGGAATGGAAAAGACTTGTCTTAAAAAAAGTTCCGAAAAAACGGTTGAACAAAAAGCATTAAAAAACCTTTCAACCATCTTCTTTAACCTAAATGCCAGCTAATCTTCCGCCAGAAGCCATGAAATCTTTGGACAAGGCAAGCGAGTCCAAAAAACCAGAAGACAAGATTAAAGCCATCGAGGAAGCCATATCCCTCACACCCAAGCATAAAGGAACCGAAAAACTGGTTGGCAATATGCGCAGGAAAATCTCCAAGCTAAAAGAAGAGATTGAAAAAAGAAGTTCTGTAAAAAAAGCAAGCCAGAAAGGCATTAGCAAGGAAGGCGCCGCTCAAGTGTGCTTTCTTGGAATAGAGAACAGCGGAAAATCCTACCTGTTAAATTTGATAACGAACAAGAAAGTGAATTCCACGCCAATCCCTTTCGAAACCCAAAAACCGGAGATAGGAATGTACGACCACCAAGGGATTAAGATTCAATTCCTGGATTTTCCAAGCATAACCCCAAACCTCATTCTGCGCAAAGACGGGCCCTATCTCATGAACCTTATTAGAACCACTGACCTGGTCCTCATGACGATTAAAGAAAATTTGGAAGAAGAAGTCAAGTTAATAGAAGAAGAGTTCAGCAAGAACAAAATATTGTTTAATAAAGAAGAACCAGAAATCAAGATAACCAAAAAAGGCACAGGAGGTTTCGAGTTCATCGGCGAACAATACCTTGAAGGAGATTTACGGCATTACAAAAAAGTTCTTCAAAAAAAGAAGTATAACTCGGCTATCATCGAGGTTTTCGGTCCAATAACTCTTGAAGAGTTTCGGAGAGTGTTGGATAATTATTCCTACAAAAAAATGTTGGTGTTGCAGGACTTTGAGAACGCTGGCCAAAAGATTTGGGACGCGTTAGAACTGATTAAGGTTTACACCAAAGAGCCGAGAAAGAAAAGGACTGTGCAGCCAGTCGCCATGCCAAAAGGAGCGACTGTTAAAGACATGGCCAAAAAAATTCATAAAGACTTTATAGAAGGCTTCAAGTTTGCCAGAGTATGGGGTGATAGCGCGGACTTCCCCGGGCAACGAGTGGGTTTGAATCATTGTTTGATGGACGGAGACACTTTGCAACTGCACACCTAACTTTTTCGAAACACTTAAAAAATTATTTTTAGTTTTTCTTAAGGATGGATATCGATTTAATGACTACGAGGGAAAGGTACGAGTTGTTTTGTGAAAGGAAAAAAATTGAAGAAATGGATCCTGACATAAGAAATATGTATCTAGAACACTATAAAAAAAAAGGGTTTGAAGAATCTTTTAGATCAGTAGGAATTACTTTGAGATATCCTAAAGAAATTAGATGTGCTGTGAACCTTCCTAGTCACTTTGAAGGTCTTCTAAACTTCTTTGATGGTTTAAAGGAAGCTTACGAATTTCAAAAGAATGCAAGGAGTAAAGAAGAGTTTGACGCGTTTGTGAAAGGTTTATTTGATGTTAAGGAATTTGCTGACTTTTTTCTTACAATAGTTTCAAACACGATAAACCACGAATCTCTGCACGCAGTTATGTTCAGTCTTGATAACGAATTCAAGCACTTTAGCTGGGAATACGGACCTGATGAATGTTATTCAGGTTCTGAACACTCTAAAGCACATCATTTAATCATTGAGTTAATGCTAGTGGATGAAATGTTAGCCTTTAATCCTGAAGAAATTTATTTTAAAAAGTTCAGCGTTGATGAACTCTACAGCAAGAGTTGGTTCAAACTCGCCCGTTACAATCTTGAAAAGAAATTGGAAAAAATGTTTTAATAACCAGCAACTAATTCTCACGAATGGTCATCAAATACGAAAAAAACTGGGAAGTCCAATCATTGATTAATCAAATAGTTGAAACCCTTAACTTGAAGCACGTTCGCGAAGGACGAGTGGTCGGCGTGCGAAGCACTGGAAGCAAATCCCGAAGAATTCTTGCCAGGTGCTGGGCGATGAGCAAAATATTCCAAACCGCTTTCGGACAACCACCCGCGTACGTGATAGAAGTCATTGGTCGCAGGTGGGACAAACTCTCAACAGAAAACAAGGAAAAACTCGTCATCCACGAATTACTCCACATCCCAAAATGCTTCGGCGGAGGGCTCCGCCCGCATAAAGGATGCGTAACCAGTTTAGCAGTGAACAAGATACATGAAGAATACCAAAAAAGAAAAAACTATTTTTAAAACAGTGCTAATCCTACTTAACCTTGTAGGAGTTATATCGGGGTTCTATTATTATCTACCTTCTTTTTCACAAGTTCCTTTTTACCTGTGGTTTTTCCTGCCGGACTGCCCGCTATACGTTCTTTTTTTTATCGTAATTCTTGTGATAAAAACTCCTGAATGGGTCAAAGGATTGGTTAGCATAGGTTTAATAAAATACGCTGGCTGGTCAATATTTTATTATTTCTTACACCC